>NZ_SJDS01000005.1:0-162993 GCF_004332175.1 Lysinibacillus sp. OL1
GCTACGCATCGTCGCCTTGGTGAGCCGTTACCTCACCAACTAGCTAATGCGCCGCGGGCCCATCCTATAGCGACAGCCGAAACCGTCTTTCAGTCTCTTGCCATGAAGCAAAAGAGATTATTCGGTATTAGCCCCGGTTTCCCGGAGTTATCCCAAACTATAGGGTAGGTTGCCCACGTGTTACTCACCCGTCCGCCGCTAACGTCAAAGGAGCAAGCTCCTTTTCTGTTCGCTCGACTTGCATGTATTAGGCACGCCGCCAGCGTTCGTCCTGAGCCAGGATCAAACTCTCCATAAAAGAAATTTGATTAGCTCAAATTGTTTTGCTGGCATCATGTTTGATGTCCAAAATTGTGTTTCGTTCACTAGCAAAACTAGCTACTTAAAACTTTATTGATTACGTTTTGCTTGTTCAGTTTTCAAGGTTCATGTCATCGCCCTTTTGGACAACTATTTAAATTTACCATACAACCAAGAGGTTGTCAACACTTTTTTGGAGCGGGTGATGAGAATCGAACTCACGACATCAGCTTGGAAGGCTGAGGTTTTACCATTAAACTACACCCGCATATATTTTTTGAAAAAATGGCGCGCCCGGCAGGAGTCGAACCCACAACCTTCTGATCCGTAGTCAGACGCTCTATCCAATTGAGCTACGGGCGCATATGAAATTAATTAATTGACTTGGTGCGGCCGAGAGGACTTGAACCTCCACGGGGTTGCCCCCACTAGGCCCTCAACCTAGCGCGTCTGCCGTTCCGCCACGACCGCATTCAATTAGTAACTTTTTTATTATACTATGATAATTCAAAAAGTCAACTCTTTTTCTTAAAGAGATGAGCCATGAAGGACTCGAACCTTCGACCCTCTGATTAAAAGTCAGATGCTCTACCAACTGAGCTAATGGCTCGAATTAAGAAATGAATGGCTGGGGTACTAGGATTCGAACCTAGGCATGACGGAATCAAAATCCGTTGCCTTACCGCTTGGCTATACCCCAATAAGTGGCGGTCCCGACCGGGATCGAACCGGCGATCTCCTGCGTGACAGGCAGGCATGTTAACCGCTACACCACGGGACCAAAATATTATTTACATTAAATTATGAAAAATGACCCCTACGGGATTCGAACCCGTGTTACCGCCGTGAAAGGGCGGTGTCTTAACCACTTGACCAAGGGGCCATGGCTCCGAAGGCAGGACTCGAACCTGCGACAACCTGATTAACAGTCAGGTGCTACTACCAACTGAGCTACTTCGGAATAATTCATGTTATGTTGTCGTCGTTATCTTGTCGACTTTTACTATTATAGGGACAACTCAACAAAACGTCAACTATTTTTTAAACTTTTTTTACTCTACTAATTTTAATTTCCCCAAACACTTACTGCAACAATACTTTTCAACATTCATTTTTATTTTCCGTATATATAATTGGTGGCAATTGACACAAGTATATGTATAGCGTCGTCGTTGTTTTTTAACTGTAGCTTTCGGGACATGTAAAACTGCGCAAAATCGAGGGGCATCTACTTTCCTTAATAATTCTCTAAAATCTTTATCTCGATGCTGATACCCTTTACCTTCAATATGTAGGTGATAATGGCATAATTCGTGTAAAACAATACCTTGAATCTCTTTCAAACCGTATAACTCATAGGCTTTAGGATTAATCTCAATATTATGGGATTGTAAAAGATATCGTCCTCCCGTTGACCGTAATCTCGGATTAAAGTAGGCTTGATGCAGAAAAGGCCTCTGAAAGTTTTCTAAAGATAAGCGACGAACAAGCTCTTGTAATTCTTGATTGTCCATAGTAATCACCTCTAACAACAAGAATACCACACTGCGTAGTATAGACAGTGTGGCAAAAATTTAGTACTCAAACTAATGCTTGATTTTTAGGAGGAAGCATCGTTAAAGAGATACGCCCTTTCGTTACATCTATTTGTTCAACCCAGACAGTTACAATATCCCCAAGTGCCACAACTTCTAATGGATGCTTAATACGTTTATTTTGGAGTTTAGAAATATGCACAAGTCCATCTTGCTTCACGCCAATGTCAACAAATGCGCCGAAATCTACTACATTTCTTACCGTCCCCTGCAATTCCATACCTACTTTTAAATCTTCCATTTTTAATACATCAGTCTTAAGCAATGGTTGCGGGAATGCATCACGCGGGTCACGACTAGGTTTCATTAAAGTATCCACGATATCTTGAATTGTCACAACTCCTACTCCAAGCACATCACTTAACTTTTGGATATTTAGTGCTGCAATAGCCTCCTCTGCCTTCTGTGTCCCTAACTCTTTTTTATCTATTTGAGCCTCTGCTAATATTTGCTCAGCAAGGGCATAGCTCTCAGGATGAATACCTGTAGCATCAAACGGATTTTTTGCTTCTGGGACACGTAGGAAACCAATAGCTTGTTCATACGTTTTGGCGCCTAACCTTGGAATCTTCTTTAATTGCGCACGTGTAGTAAATTGACCATTTTCCTCTCGCGTCTTTACGATATTCTCTGCAACAGTTTTTGATAGACCAGAAACGTATTGTAAAAGTGATGATGAAGCTGTATTTACATCAACACCAACTTGGTTAACAGCTGTTTCTACTATAAAAGAAAGCGATTCATTTAATTTTTTTTGAGAAACATCATGCTGATATTGACCTACACCCACAGCTTTTGGTTCAATTTTCACTAACTCCGATAAAGGATCCTGTAAGCGACGTGCAATGGAGACAGCACTACGTTGTTCAACCTGTAAATCAGGAAATTCTGTACGTGCAATTTCAGATGCTGAATAAACAGATGCCCCCGCTTCATTGACAATCACATAGGCTATGTCAGTAGTAAGCTCGTTTAATACATCCGCGATAAATTGTTCTGTCTCCCGAGATGCTGTACCATTACCAATGGCAATTATACTTATTGGATACTTTGCCAAAATTCCTTTTACAATAGCTTTGGATTTTGCCACATCTGGTTTCGGTGGATGTGGGTAAATAGCTGTAACCTCAAGCATTTTCCCAGTTTCATCTACAACGGCTAGCTTGCAACCTGTACGGTAAGCTGGATCAACCCCTAAAACATATTTACCTTTCATAGGTGGTTGTAGCAATAGGTTACGTAAATTTTCGGAAAAAATATGAATAGCCTGTGCCTCCGCTTTTTCTGTAAGCTCGTTTCGTAATTCCCTTTCAATTGAAGGCTGAATTAAACGCTTGTACGAATCCTCAATTGCTAGTTTAACTTCTGCAATAGCAGGAGATGAACCAGTTGCAGGTATCCATTCTTTCCACATAATCATTAATACTCGGTCCACCGGCACATGAATAGAAACCTTTAAGATTTCTTCTTTCTCTCCTCGGTTTATCGCTAAAATACGGTGTGGTACAATGCGACTAACAGGCTCTTCATATTCGTAATACATTTCAAACACATTTTTCTCGTCGATTTCTGTATTTTTCACAGACGTCACAAGAATTCCATCTTTCCATGAATAAGCTCGGATTTTTTCACGAATAGAGGCATCGTCCGCAAAACGTTCTGCTAATATATCTCGAGCTCCTATCAGGGCTTCTTCCGTATTAGCAACTTGTTCGTTGTCCACAAAGTCAGTTGCTAATTGCTCTAATGCATCATCACTAAATGCTAACAGGAGATCTGCAAGAGGCTCTAAACCTTTCTCTTTTGCAATCGTCGCCTTTGTACGTCGTTTTTGCTTATATGGTCTATATAAATCCTCAACACGTTGTAAGATTGTTGCCGAAAGAATAGCCTGCTCTAATTCTGGTGTAAGCTTTTCTTGCTCTTGGATTAATCGTATAACTTCTTCTTTTCGTTGTTCAAGTTGCTGTATGTAGTGATAACGATCTTCTACAGCTTTAATTTGCACCTCATCGAGTGATCCTGTAACCTCTTTTCGATAGCGCGCAATAAATGGTACCGTATTTCCCTCTTCTAATAAGTTAATAACAGCTTCTACTTGCCCTGGTTTGACTGCTACATCCTTTGCAATGAGCTGTAACATTTGCTTTTGCTCCACATCATCACTACCTTTTTCTTTTCATTTTACCATTACACTTTACTAAAAATGCAAAAAAATAGTCTACTCAGACGAATATGAGTAGACTATTTCCATTCATTTTAAAGGTATTTTTCATTAAACACCCACGAAAGATTAGAGCGAAACACCGCCACTTGCTAGAATAGCCTCTTGTAATTTCTTTATTGCTTTCCTTTGTATCCTCGATACATGCATTTGAGAAATCCCTAATCGTTCTCCAGCTTCTTTTTGACTAAGTTGCTCTAGATATGTAAGCTGAATAATTTGTTTTTCTCTCTCATTCAACACAACCAGTGCCTCGGAAACAATCATTCGTTTATTGGTCATTTCATAGCCATCGTCTTCCCTGCCCAAAATATCGAATAACGTGACTGTACTACCGTCTGAGTCTGACTCTATCGAATGGTCCATAGAAAGAGCTTGATAACTACGGCTCATTTCCATAGCTTCTAGTACCTCTTCCTCTGCTACTTCTAATCGTTCAGCAATATCTTTAATGGATGGAGAACGCTGTAATTCAATTGTCAGCGCCTCCACCGTTGATTTAATCCTCGGCCCAAGTTCCTTTATACGTCTAGGCACATGCACATCCCATGTTTTATCACGTAAAAAACGTTTGATTTCCCCAACAATTGTTGGCACGGCAAAAGCTTCAAAACTACGACCAACATTCGGATCAAAACGTCTTATTGCACCTAACAATCCCAGCATCCCTACTTGAACAATATCATCATAATATGATTTACCATTCGAATATTTACGAGCTATAGATTCAACTAGATATCGATAATGAATCACTAAATTGGTTTGTGCTTCATCATCCTCCGTTGACTGGTACAATTCAATCCACTTAAGTACATCTTCTTTAGATGAAGATTTATGTAGTGATTCTTTCGACATTTTTCTCCACCTGCTCCCTAGTGACATACTTTGTCATGAAGACAGTTACGCCACCATCGTTATTGATCATCACCTCATCCATCAAAGTTTCCATTAAATAAAGTCCCAAACCACCTTCTCTTAGCCCTGCAATACTTTCTTCAGGATGATACGGCCCAATCTTAGACTTAATCTCTTCAAAATTAAAACTATTGCCGTAATCCGCAATCATCATTTCCATTTTATTGTCATACAGCGCACACCCGATGACAATTTCACCCTCTTCTTCGTCTTTATAAGCATGGTGAACAACATTTGTCACAGCCTCACTTGCTGCAATTTTTAAATCTTCAATATCATCATAATTAAAGCCAATCCTACTCGCTAAGCCCGAGACAGTTAATCGAATGACACTGACAAATTGCGGTTTAGCAGGAACTCTAATTTCAATATAGTCAAATTCCTTCATTATCTTAATTCCACCTTTTTATCAGTTTCGATATCCATCAAATCACTAAGACCAGTAATTTCAAATAATCTTTGTAACCTATTCGATAAACCAACGAGCTTTACTTTACCATTTTCACGTAATGCTCTTTTATAAAAGGCAACAAAAATCCCAAGTCCTGTACTATCCATGTAATTTACCTTTGATAGATCAAGCTCAATTTCTAAACCCTCTGTAATCTTCACAGCTTCTAATTCGTCTCGTAATCCTGAAGCAGTAAACGTATCAATCTCACCCTCAACAAAGCCAAATAATTTATGATCAATTTCTTTAAAATGTATCGTTACGTCCATATAGCACACCTCCACCATATTTGTTAGACTATTTTCTCTACCCTGTTCAATTTAAACTTAAACCTATTTTTTTAAAATAACTACAGTAAAATCATCAAATAGTTTAAAATTTTGCACTCTCTCTATTTCCTTATAAAGGAGCTGACACAATTGCTGGGCAGATAAATGTCTATTTTCTTTTATTAAAGTTGTGATTACCTCTCGCGAATTTAATTCTTCTTTCACTCTAAATTCTGTCACACCGTCGGTCATCATAATAATCAAATCATTCTCTTCTAACACAATTTCATGAAACGTATAGTTTGTTTCAGACAATACACCCAATAGTAAACCTTTAGCCTCTAAGGTAAAGAACTGATCGTTCTTTGCACTATAATGTAAAGCTGGTTCATGGCCTGCCGAAGCATAAGAAAAAATGTTTTGCTCTACATCTAAGCAGCCATAAAACATCGAAACAAACATACTGTCATCCACACCTTTTTCTATTACCCTATTAATAACTTCTAAAACATATGAGGGATCTTTATATGCATATACTAATGTTTCAAGTCCATATTTCACCATCGACATACATAAAGCAGCAGGAACTCCTTTACCGACAACATCTGTCACAGCCACACTCAAATATTCTTCTCCATCATGAAAAAAATGTACATAATCGCCGTTCATTTTTCGAATAGGTACTGAAATCATACCTATATCAATATTTTGCATATTCGGCACATAAGTTTTCAACAATGTTTTTTGGATGTTTGTCGCTATTTTCATTTCCATTTCATATTCAGCTTGCTTTTGAAGTAAACTTTGATGCTCTCTATGTGCCATTCCATAATGCACCATTACTTCAATCAAAAAATCATAAGCAGGCTGTGATTCGTTCATTTGATTCGGAAATATTTGTTCTACAGCATTTTTATGAATGCTAATAACATCCTCGGGAGAAATATTTTTTTGAATTAACTGACGTGTGAAGTTCTGAGCGATATATAAATTTCTTTCTGTTTGGTTGACCATATAATCTGCTAATATTTTTTTATACTGAGCTTCTAATTGTTTCAGTTTTCTTCACGTCCTAACGCAACCATTTTTCCGCTCTTATCGTTGTTCCCTCTCCAACGACAGATTGAATATCTAAACTATCCATCAATCGTTTAACACCTGGCAAACCAGCACCTAGCCCCCCCGAGGTGGAATAACCATCCTCCATTACTTTACGAACATCTTTAATACCAGGCCCTTGATCTGTTGCAACAACAACTATTTTCTTTTCAGTATCTGCTTCAACCCTTTCAATTGCTATGATACCTATACTTGCATATAAATAAATATTTCGTGCTAATTCACTAATTGCCGTGGTGATGCGGGCTTGATCAACAGTGCCAAATCCAAGTGCTTTCGCTTCATTGCGCCCCAGTTGTCTAGCTGCAACAATATCCCACTCTGTAATAATTTCAACCGAAGACCTATATGTCACTGCTGTCCCTCCATTTCCTTTGGAGTTATACTCTTACACTTTTATTCAAACTGCTTGCCATCATTTAAAATGAATGAATTGCCTCTATAAATGGAATATTCTATGTAAATTTTCATATACCTTTTAAGAATTTTTTCAAAAATCTATTTTTATTAAAAATCTTGTGTATATCTTAAAGCTTTTTGTAACATTTATCAATTACACCTTGGCTTAATTATTTCAGGTACTTCATCTTTCGTAGCAAAATCGCTTGCTGAGCAAGATCTATCGTAATTCAAATTATGGTAAAGACATTTCAAGGATATAAGACAAAAAAGCATCGAGATATCATAATCTCGATGCTTCTATACACATATGTATATCAAAATTTAACTAGACCTAAACTAATCATCAACGCACCATCAACTTTTTCCATCACAGCATGATCCAGTTGCGTAATACGATCCGTCAATCTTGACTTATCAATTGTCCGCACTTGTTCTAGCAAAATAACCGAATCACGTTCAAAACCATACTTTTCAGCATTGATTTCAACGTGTGTCGGTAACTTTGCCTTTTGAATCTGTGCAGTGATAGCTGCGATGATGACAGTCGGACTAAATCGATTGCCAATATCATTTTGAATAATCAGCACCGGCCTAGTGCCTCCTTGTTCAGAACCTATTACCGGTGATAAGTCTGCAAAAAAAACGTCACCACGTTTTACATTCAAAGTGTCATCCCCCGCTAACGAGACGCTCCACCATATGTTGTGCTTCATACTCTGCATGCAAGCATTCGCTCGCAATCATTAAATTAATATGAGACATTTCAACATATCCTTTAATCATAGCTTCCCGTATTTGATTTGGTTGCTCCTGCATTAAATTTTTGCGCGCCAAAATACGCACAAAAGATTCACCTTCAATTACTTCCTTTGTTTGTAGAAATAGTCTGTCTTGAACAGCAATTGTAGCTTCTCTTAACTTTTTCTCGTACACAGCAAGCACCTCCAACGGAACCATACACTTTTCATTACTTCCCATTCTATCATTGAAAGATATTGTTGAAAAGACATGAAATGACAAAATATCTGACAATTTGAAGTACAAATTGTAAAAATATGTTGGTTGTCGAAGGTATATGCTGAATAATTATTATTGCAATGTGTTTTCAAATATGAGTCATTACTATGTTTTGGAAAAGAAATAAGTTCTCCAGTGCTAATTTATTTACCAAATTCAACTTGGAACATTGCTCATGACATTACATTGAGATTTGACTTATTCTAATGAAAGACAACTAAAGATATATTCTAGGAACTCTTGTTGTTATAATGCATGGTATTTCATAATTAATTGTTTCGAGCTTTGTTGCCCATTCATCGATCGATACTCCAGTATTTCCTTGTCGACCAATGAGTGTTACCTTCTCACCTATATCATATGCTTTTGGTAGGGCAACCATACATTGGTCCATACAAATTCGTCCAACAATCGGCATTCTTTGTCCATCAATTAAAACCTCTTGTCCACCTAACTTGCGAATCACGCCATCTGCATAGCCAATTGGAATGGTTCCTATCCACATATCTGTCGGAGCAACATATGTAGCTCCATAGCCAACTGGATCACCTGATTTTATTTGCTTTACATGAACAAGTTCACTTTCAAGCGAGAACGCTGGTAACAAGGGAAAAGGTAATATACTTTTCACATAGGAAGAAGGTGATAATCCATACATCGAAATACCAAATCTAACAGCATCATATTGTAAATGCGGATCTTTTACTAATGAGGCGGCTGTATTAGATGCATGAACAAGTCGCGGCTTATTAGGTATTACAGCTAAACATTTCTCAAAAAATTGTACCTGTTGATCAAAATGTAGCGTATCCTCTTCATCAGCTGTCGCAAAGTGTGTAAATATTCCATCCAGCTCCATGTTATCTGCAGACTGTATTGTTTGATAGAGCTCTAATAATTCCTGCTCTGAGCGAATACCTATTCTACCCATTCCGCTATCTATTTTTATATGAAGTCGTAAAGGAAGCGCTTCATCCACTAAAAGAGAAGCAGCTTGCTGAATCCAATCATCGGCAAATGCCGTAAGTATAATACGTTGCTGCGCTGCATAAGGAGCAAACGAAACTGGAGATGCACCTAATATTAATATGTCTGGTTCTTCAAAATGTGCTCGAATATGTAATGCCTCATCGGGCGTTGCCACTGCAAGTACTGTGGCACCAGCTTCAAGAGCTGCCCGTGCAACGGCTACATCTCCATGACCATACGCATTTGCTTTTACTACAGCGATAATTTGAACATTAGGTCGTAAAAATTCTTTTAAGTTTTTTACATTTTGTTGAATTGCTTGTAAGTCTATTATTGCTTTTGTTGGACGAAAAAACTGCTGTGTCTTCATAAGAATACCCTCTTTATTTTTAATTAAAACATTATGTAGGACATACATATTGCAAAGTATGTCGATTTAGCTTGTACACACAAAGTTTTAGTTTTCGGATGAGCCTATACTTTATAGGTTCATTTTAATTATCAATAAGCTACAGCCTCCGTATTCCAGAAGGCTGTAGCCAGAAAAGTTACTTCATACTACTTATCGTCATAGATGTAGCAACTTCAATCATTTCTTCTCGCGTTAATTTACTTGATGCTACAAAGAATTCAACGCCATCTTTTTCCCAACTAATTGATGTATCTGTAATAGCACCAATTGTATAGCCTAAATCAACTGGATCACCAGGTGACGATACAGGTAACATTGAATTTTCCTTCATTACTGGTTGCTGCATAACAGTAAATGCCTTCTCACCATCGTATGTTAAGATTACTCGTTCCATTCCACTTTCCTGCACAACTTTTTCATTCGCTAATTGTGCCCAATTTACAACAGGATAATGTGTTTGGAATTCTTGATATTCAACTTCTGCTCCAACAGCTTCCTTATCCTCATTATCTTCTTGCCCTTCTTTTTCGGCAGGTGTAGCTTGTTCACCTTTCGTGTTATCTTTATCAGTGAATTGTTCAACTGCATACTCTTTTGCAGCATGTTGTACACCTAGCTTAATTTTCTTAAATGTGATTTTGATTTGCTCTTCTTTCACATCATTCATAATCACTACTGAGGTTGGCAATAAAGTTTTCTTATCTACTGTTATAACCTGATGTGGCATACTGTTCTTATAGCTATTTCTAGTAGCCGCTTCAAATATATATGCTTTTTCTTCTTCTTTCATGACAAGATTTTTATCTTCTGCTAAATCTTCTGCTAGCGCTCCAATTAGGTATGCCTGACTATTTTTCTTTGGCCAATCACTTTGGAATTTATACATTTTGTTTAATGTTGGTGTTACGACAAAAACACCATCAGCATTACGTACAATCATTTGAGAAACATCTTTCCCACTTTCAACTACTTCTACTCGATAGAAATCAGGTTTTGTGTGCCATACTGTTACATCATAATTTCTAGGTTCCCCACCCGATTTAATTTCCATCGATGCATTTAATTCATAACCATTCGTCTCTGCCCATTTACCATTCACTTTCTTCAACACTTTTTCCTGTGAGGCTGCACCACATGCCGACAGAAGTAATATCGTACAAAGTAAGACGAGCCATTTAACTATACGGTTGCCCACGCTTTCACCCTTTCTTCTTTCAAATCCACTACGACAATATATGAACCGTATTTGTCAGTTATGTCATTTGAAGAAAGGGCAATATATTTAAATTTACATGCAATCCTTTTAGACAAGTTAAGTACTATTCTAATAAGATTACTTGAGCAGCTGCGTATTGCTTAGAATGCGTAATACTAACAAATCCGTTGACAAGTTCATCCTTAAAATATAAAACAGGATTGCCCGCTGCTCCTTTTAACACTTCCATATCATGAAGCTTACATTGTTCCCCAAGCCCTGTTCCCAGAGCCTTCGAAAATGCTTCTTTTGCAGCAAATCGCCCAGCTAAAAATTCTATTTTGCGAGTTTCCGAATAACCATCAAATATTTTTTTTTCATTTATCGTTAAAATGCGGTCTTTAAATTTATCTGTTCGTTTCATAGCCTTTGCAATACGATCAATCTCTACAATATCGAGGCCAATTCCCTTAATCATGTGAACCTTCTCCTTTACCTATTTCCAACAGGGCATGTATAATAATTGTAAATTGAGGTGGAGCCATGTTTAGTAGAACGGAAAATTTTAAGCAATATACAAAGTATTACCCTGTTGTTTCAACTTTAATAGCAATAAATCTTACTCTTTATGTATTGTCTCTCATACCCAGCATAGGAACACTCTTGTGGAATTACGGAATCCAAGCAAATTTCCTGATTCAAAGTGGTGAATGGTGGCGTGTTTTCTCTGCCATGTTTTTACATGCAGGTTTTATGCATGTGTTTTTTAATATGTTTTCCTTATATCTCTTTGGACCAGAGCTAGAAAAAATCGCAGGGAAAGCACGTTTCATTACAATTTATTTAGTATCAGGTATTGTAGGCAACATGGCAACCTATATATTCTATGATAGTAGTTATGCGAGCCTTGGTGCAAGTGGGGCTATTTTTGGAATTTTTGGTGCATTTGGGGCATTAGTTTACTATACGCGACGTACAATGCCCATGCTTCGTAAGCTCATTTTACCAATCATCGTCATCAGTGTCATTATGACCTTTCTCCAACCAAATGTGAATGTCTTTGCTCATTTAGGCGGTTTAGTAACCGGATTTATCCTTGGACTTGTCTATTTACATCCAAAAAGAATTTTAAGTTGGCGCAAACAAAAGATGGCTGGTAGACCATAACATTAAAAAGAGGAGCTGCTCACCTATAGAGCAGCTCCTCTTTCCTTACAAGGACCTCCATTATAAAACCACTGTAGCTTCATTTGACATCTTTATTTTTTTCCATTCAGTTGCTGTTAAACCATAAACAACCTGATCTACGTAGTGATCATATAGCCACTCAGCATCCCTTAAACGCCCTTCTTCATGAAAGCCCAATACCTTTGGGATTGTACGACTACGAATATTTCCAACTGCAACACGCACTTCTATACGATTTAACTTTAAATAATGAAAGGCAAAATCAATCAATGCTTTCATGGAATTCGTAACGAGCCCCTTTCCTACAAATTCATTCCCTAGCCAGTAGCCAATACTTGTCCATTTATGTTGCCAGTTGATTTGGTGATAACCAATAACACCCGCAAGCTTTCCATCATAGTAAATCCCTACTTGTATGCCATTGTGATCAGCATATTGTTGCATAGCATTTTTTACGAATTGCTCAGTATCCTTTACTGTTTTGACATCATCTACAAAGGGCAACCATTCACGTAATGTATCCCTTGAACGGTCAGTTAAAGCGAATAACTCTTCTACATCACTTAAATCCAAAAGCTTTAAATAAGCGCTTTCATGAATGTCATATTTAAACAATGTCTCCACCCCTTTTGTTCTATTTATTTTATTATAAACAGCATCTCATGTTATTTATAGTTAAAAAAGCTAATACTTCCATAAAATTGAAAGGATTAGCTTTTTTGTTCATTAATGTTCATACCATGTTAAGATCGTCTCGGCATCTTGTTGCTCTAAGCTGGAAACACTCCCCGTTGTACCAGTTGCTCCTGACATGACGGTTGCTTTTACAGACATAACATTCTTTCTTTTTTGAAAGTATGATTGTGTACTTTCAATAGATTGAATTCGCTTCTTCTCCATGATTAACGTAATTCGACTAAACACCCGATACTGCATAGCCAGTTGCTTGCCATCTATTTGATAGCCTGCTGTTTTATGCTGCCAAATACCAAGTAAAATTGTTAATGGAATTAACAGCAATGACAATAACCCGTATGGATAAAAGAAATAGATAGATGCACCGATAATCGGAACTAACCAGAAAAAATCAATGCGATAAAAAAATGGTCTTGCCCTTTTCGGTGAGCGAGTAAATGTAGGCTGCCAATTCATATCTGGGAAAAGCTGTTCTAATGTTTGCATACAATCCAGCTTCTTAATAAGTGGAAATAGTGTAATTTTTTTATCATTTCCATTTTCACCATTACCACCAGCACTTTCAACAACCACTGTAGCAAAGCCTGTTAACTGACGTAATGGATTTTCCACAATACGAATTGCCTGAATTCGATTCAACGGCAAAGTAATACGCTTTTTTTCTAACAGTCCTTTTGTAATAATCAACTTTTCTTCCTCAATGCGGACCGTATAATCATAATAATTTATCAGTGTGATGACCACCGATACAATCCAAGCGACAATTAAAACAACCATCACCGTCAAAGCCACTAAAAATGCGCCAATTTTCACAAAATCAGCTAACTCATGAAATACAGTTTCATAAGGAATAATATCGGAAAATTGTGAAGCAACGGCTGCAAGACCTGATAATACAACACCAATTCCACCAGATGTTGTTGCTAATACCAGTAAATCTCGCATGGACATATGGTAAATCATCGGAGTTGGTGTCGCTTCCTCTACTACCTGCACTTGATCCTGTTGTTGAACCGCTTCGTTTTTAGCATGACGCATTTCTAATTCAATAACATCTGCTGCCGCTTTGCGAATGGCTGTCAGCTCAACCTCAGGTTTTCCTCCTTTACTACCAGCAGTCTCCACCTGAACTTTCACTAAACCAAAAATGCGATGAAAAACGCCTTCATTGTAATTTAAACTTTGTATACGTTCAAAAGGGATATAACGTTTCTTTTTAACAAATAATCCATATGTCACACGTAACTCCCCATCTTCAAACCAGTAAACAAATGTCCGCCATTTTATAATTCCTCCCACGAGCGCAAGAAGTGCTGCAACTCCCCATACACCGAAAAGTAAAATGGTTTCAAAAAAATGATCACTACGAAAATTCAAAGAAAAATTAAAGCCGTTACTTATGATAATAATTGCAATTGGTAATATCATACTTTTCAATGCTTTTACACTTGTTATAATTGCAGACACTGGGTGTAAACGATTAATTTCCTTAGACATCATCTTCAGCCACCCTTGCTAAATCAGAAATACGCGCACGCAGTACGTCTGCTTCATCCATAACAAGTGCAGGAATCGTATGTACAGTTGCAGCTGTAGAAATAGAGATATTACCTAAGTCGTATTTTTTTAATATTGGCCCTTGTGTTGTATCAACATGTTGCACACGTACCATTGGAATTAATGTGCGTTTCACAACAAATAAACCATGTTGTACTTCGATTTCATGCTCTCGAACTTCATAGCGCCATCTCTCCCATCTTATTTTCGGGAAAATAAAAATAGATAATATCGTACTTAGTAATACAATTGCACACGCTATGAAGTAAATAAATGAAGGCCATTCAAAATAATAAGTACCATAGCTTACAAGTCCTGCTACGACTAACAGTACCAATGTTTGTATGACTCCATACAAACGCCACACGGTTAGCCCTTTACGAGAAATTTGATGAATTGGTTGTGCTCTCATTGTCGTTCCCCCTCTTTCTTCATTAGGTGTATACGAATTTAATCACCTTTTTGTTTCAACTATAGCCGAAAAAAAAACCTTACAGCCATCATGACTGTAAGGTTTACTATAAAAGTTAAGTGTATTTCGTCTAAAATTATCCTTCGTGACGTCTTGGAGAACGAGAACGACCTTGTCCACCTTCACGACGTCCGCCTTCACGGCGTCCACCCTCTCGACGGCTACTGCTACTGCGACGTTCTCCACTGCGAGCATTGTCACGACGTCCTCCGCCAAAGCTACGGTTTCCGCGGCCACGATCACCGCCACCACGATTATTGCTAGAACGTTCACGACGCATTGGTAATGGACGTTCTTCTGTAATTGTTACTGGTGTATCGTCTGGCTCTCTTGTTAATGAACGTAGAGCAGCTGCAACAACATCAACAGCATCATGATTGTCTAATAATTCTGCTGCAAGTGTACGGTAATCACCTAAATTGTTATTAGCAATAAGACCTTCCAGTGTTTCAACAGCTAAGCGTTGTTGTCCTTCTAATGCTTCATCTGTTGTTGGTGGGCGAAGAGGTGTCATACGTTTTTTCGTAGTTTCTTCTACAATACGTAAGTAACCCATTTCACGAGGTGTTACAAATGTTACGGCAAGACCTGATTTACCTGCACGACCTGTACGTCCAATACGGTGAACATATGATTCAGGATCTTGAGGAATATCAAAGTTATAAACATGTGTTACACCAGAAATATCAAGTCCACGAGCGGCTACATCAGTCGCAACAAGGATATCGATTTTATTTTCTTTAAACTGACGTAATACGGAGATACGCTTCGCTTGGCTTAAATCACCATGAATACCTTCAGCTAAATAACCACGTATAGATAGTGCCTGTGCAAGCTCATCTACACGACGTTTTGTACGACCAAAAATAATGGCAAGCTCTGGTTGGTGTACATTTAATAAACGAGATAAAATATCGAATTTTTCACGTTCAGCAGACTTAACAAAATATTGATCAATGTTATCAACAGTTAGTTCTTTAGCTTTAATTTTTACAATCTCTGGATCACGCATAAATGTTTCTGCAATTTTACGGATTGCTGGTGGCATTGTTGCTGAGAACAGTAATGTTTGGCGCTCAGAAGGTACGTTTTCTAAGATTGAATTAATATCATCGATAAAGCCCATGTTTAACATTTCATCTGCTTCATCCAATACTAATGTTTGAACATCTTCTAATTTTAACGTACGACGATTAATATGATCAATAATACGGCCTGGCGTACCAACAATGATTTGAGGTCTATTTTTCAGTGCACGAATTTGACGGCCTATTTCTTGACCACCGTATACTGATAATAATTTTACGCGTTTGTCATAGCCAATTTTATAAAGCTCTTCTGAAACTTGAATCGCTAACTCACGAGTTGGAGCAATGACTAATGCTTGAATATTAGGGTTTTTTGGATCGATTTTTTCAATTAGTGGAATCCCGAAAGCGGCAGTTTTACCAGTACCTGTTTGTGCTTGACCTAATACATCACGGCCTTCAATCGCAAAACGAATAGTACCTTCTTGGATTGGTGTTGCTTCTTCAAATCCCATACGCTTTACTGAGCGTAATGTAGATTCGCTAATATTTAATTCTGAAAAATTTGTCAAACTTCTCAATCTCCTTTTTTTCCTTTTAAGTTGACAAATGGTTACATTTTCAGATGAAGTTGTCGGCAAATTCGAGCCTGTGTAGTGGAACGTTTCCGTTACTTAAAAATTTTCTCTACATGATAGTCCATATAGAGCTCTCTTATATGAAAAGGAAAGCCCGGTCTTTACCGAGCGGTTCAATTCTGTCGTAATTTTTCACTTTAGAATAAAACCGTTGTGTTCAAAAAAAAGTACTCTTCAACCAAATATGAAGAGTCTTCGCACAAAATGTATCCATTGCTTACACTAGTCTAACATGGCTTTAATTCCTATGCAACGATAACGCATGAGTCGTAATAATCTGACTACTTTATTTGTCTTTCAAAAACATTAAAACCTGTGGAAACCATTCAGAGCAATCTTCCTCAAAACATATATGGTGCTTGCCATTATCAGAAAAATACAAAACCTTGTCTACAGAGGCTAATTCATCAAAAAGAAATTGAGCCGTATGATAAGGCACTATCCCATCCAACTTTCCCTGCACAATGTATACCGGAATTTGTATATGCTGATAATACGGTTCCACCATTCTTACCAACTTCATAAATTCTACTGTTGAGGCAAGTGGCACATTGCTAAACTTCTGATGGTATCGTAGATAGAGTTCGTTATTAGTCAAATTATGGTGATAGGCTTCAGTAGCTAACATTTTAAAATCTTTGACTAGCTGCTTAGGGCTCACATACTTTGCAGCAGCACTTAGTAATACAAGCTTTTTCACTTTATAGCGTTTAGCTAAATATAGCGCTATAATTCCTCCCATTGAAAAGCCCACAACGATTACCTCGTCTACTTTTTTTGCCAACGATCGGAAAGCTAATTCTGCATCCATCAACCAGTGTTTCGCCTTAAAACCACTCATATGTAATTCTTCACCATGCCCAGACAATGTTGGCTCTTCAATTATCCAATCTGTATGTGAACGTAAATAACTTGTGAATGGCTTCACCTCATATGGTCCACCTGAAAATCCATGAATACATAGTACACCTACTGACAACGTTCTCACCTCATTTAACAATTAATCACTTACACAAATAAATCGGTGAGCGTTTATCTCACCGATTCATTGCTACTATGATGTAAATGCCTTTAAGATTGTCTCTAATTTCATACCACGTGAACCTTTAAGTAAAACAATAGATGATTCATTCGCTTGTTTTAGCTTTTCGATAATAGCCGTATAATCATCTTCTGTATACAATAAACGTTCAGCCTCAAAGCGCTCTTTTAATATTTTGTAAAGATATAGCATACGAGGGCCAAACAAACAGACATTATCAATTTCATCCTCATTAATATGCTCAGCCAGACCCTCATGGAAACGTTGCTCATTTGGTCCAAGCTCTAGCATATCTCCTAACACAAGCCATTTTTCAGGTCGAATAGTTGATGTAGCCATAAATTGAATGGCAGCTTTTACAGAGGTTGGAGCTGCATTATAGGCGTCATTGATAAATAGAGCGCCATTCGTTCCTAGTACCTGTTGCATCCTCATATCAGTTAATACGACATGCTCTAAGGATGTACGTATTTGTTCATTGCTTAAACCTAGCTTATGAGAAATTAACATGGCCACAAGTGTATTTTTTACTTGATGCTTGCCAAGCACTGAAATAAAGAAATCACCCTCGATCATACCGTGTGTAGTGAAGTGGCTGCCATCAGCGTTAGCATGAATATTGTCAGCGTATAAAAGATTATTGGATTCTAACCCGAACGGTACTGATTGTAAGTGTTGTTCCTTTGCCACTAATTCCTGGAGCAAAGGTTCATCACCATCATAGAATAATAGACCATCTTCTTGCATTCCTTGAATTATTTCAAACTTTGCTTTTGCAATACCTGCACGTGACCCCAAATCCTGCATATGGGCCTCACCAATGTTGGTAATAACCGTCATATGTGGACGAGCAAGCTTCGTTAAAAACTCAATTTCACCAAATCCACTCATACCCATCTCAAGGACAGCCACATCTGTATCTTCATCAAGCTGTAAGATAGTAATAGGCAAGCCCAATTGATTATTAAAGTTCCCAATCGTTTTTTGTACTTTAAAGAATGGACCTAGTGTTCCGGCTAAAATATCCTTTGTTGATGTCTTACCATTTGAACCTGTAATGCCTATAAATTTTGCTTTATGTTCATTACGATATGCTCTAGCCATTTCTTGCAAGGCTAATTCTGGATCATCCACAAACAGCAAGGGGTAATCTTCTGGTGGATTCGGTTCATCCTTTTGCCAAAGAGAAGCTCCAGCACCTTTCTCAAATGCCTGCATTACAAACTTGTGCCCATTTGTATGCTCACCACGAAATGGAACAAATAGGTCTCCTTGTTGAATTGTTCTTGTATCAATAGAAATTCCTGACACAATAGTGTCACCAAAAGAACCCATTTCCTCATTTAACCATGCAGCTAATTGTTTTAAAGTTTTTTTCACGATAATCCCACTCAGTCTTTTTTATAGTGAAGCTGTTGTTTTTCTTCATAGCGTTCAATTGCTAGGGTAATTAAACGGTCGATCAGCTCCGGATAACTCACATCTGTATGCTGCCATAATAATGGATACATACTTACAGGCGTGAAACCTGGCATTGTGTTTACTTCATTAATGTAAACGTTATTTTCAGCTGTTACAAAAAAGTCTGCACGAACTAAGCCGCTACCATCTATAGCCTTAAATGCACGCTTTGCCAGTTCTTTTAAGCTTGCCACAGTTTCTACTGGAAGCTCAGCTGGAATAATAAGTGCTGTAGAACCGTCCTTATATTTAGAATCATAATCATAAAAATCAGTAACAGGTTTAATTTCTCCTGGCACTGATACTTCAGGATCGTCATTTCCTAACACTGCCAGTTCAACTTCACGAGCGACAATTCCCTGTTCAACAACGATTTTACGATCATATTGCAAAGCAACCTCAATTGCTTTCACCAATTGCTCGCGATTTGCTGCCTTGCTAATCCCAACACTTGATCCTAAGTTTGCGGGCTTCACAAACATTGGCCAATTCAAGGTATTTTCACAGTGTTCAATGATTGCCTGTTGCTCACTCTTCCACTCACTACGAATAAAATACGTATAGGGCACTTGAGGTAATCCAGCAATTTCAAATAATTGCTTCATTACCACTTTATCCATTCCAGCAGAGGATGCTAATACACCATTTCCTACATACGGTAAATTTAGAACCTCAAGTAAACCTTGCACTGTTCCATCCTCACCATTCGTACCATGTAACAATGGGAAAATGACATCAAACTTTACCTCATTGCCATTTTTATCAATCAAAAAATCAGTGATATTATTTTCCAAAATTGTTGTATTATCACCAAATTGTAGTTCTTCTATTGCACTTACGGGTTTTTCTAAACGATCTCCACGACGCCATTCCCCGTCAGATGTAATGAAAATCGGATATACTTCATACTCCTCGAAATTCAAAGCTCCAGTGACTGCACGTGCTGTCGATAACGACACTTCGTGCTCCGCTGACTTTCCGCCGTATAATAAACCGATTCTTTTTTTCATTTTTGTGCCCTCCACATACTTCTTGAGTACTATTAGTTTATCATGAAACGTCTTGACAAATGACATAAAAATCTCACCGTATTTTTAACGGTGAGATTTTGCGTGTATATTTCATCAATTATGCCCTAGCATCATTACTTCCTGCTATTGAATTGTACAGGAATAATGCAACATAAATATTGTCTACCAACATCTTAGTTCTTTGATTGCGTCACCATGAAGTTTAAATAATATAGATTAATTCATCGTGCTCTGTTTTTAAAATCGTATTTAAGTCATCCCAAACTTCGTCAGGAAAAGAATATTCAGACAGATTGCGAACTTCTATTCCATACGCTACTTTTGGTTTCTCAATCCGATACAGCGATAGTAATGCTCCATCTTTCGCAAAGGATCGGTAAGAACGTAAAAAATCTGGTGATATAGCGGGAATACTCGCTTTTACTTTTCGACGCCAAAATCCAGTGCTGCGTTCCTTTTCACGAATTAAACTATTAAAAACATTGGCAACCAATAAATCCGAATCACTTAAATGACGAAAATAAATTTTTGTCATTTTCTCTAAGTCTGAAGAATAATAGACAAATCTATTTTGTAATTTATTAAAAAATGCTGACGTAATCGGTTCTTTCTTGTGACTTATGTAAAGCAATTCTCCTTGTTCCATCGGTGTTAAATGATCTAGCCTCTTCTCGTCCATAAAATCTACCCAGCATAATTCTTTAGATTCAGCAGATTTTTTCACAAAACGAGGAACATCTTCTTCTAATACATATTCAAATTGTGTATGCATATTAAAAGAACCGTCTTCATAGGAATGTTTTAATAACAGTAAGTGATGTAGTGGTTCAAGTGCAGCCACAAATTGCGAGAATTTTAACCCGCTAAATATAACAAATTTATCGACATCATTCATATGAACATAAATATGATACATAAAATCATCAGCTGACTTTAATTTTTTAGCCACAACCATCACCCCATTCTTCACTACATTATAAGACTAAACATGATTTTTTTGAAACATTTTATGTTAATTGTCGTTACTACTATATACGCAGGCATAAAAGTAATTTTTGCGTTATAATTAGGAATGTTAAACATGCATTTGCATATAAAGTTTAGATTACTCAATGAGTTCAAGTATTTGCTTAAAATTCCATTGACAATATTCAAAGCAAATTGCAAGCTTATCAATAGATATGAGCTATTCTTACACCACTACTGGTTATTAATTTGCTTTCTTCTTTGACCAATTATAAACGAAATAGGGAGAATCGCATCACATTTACTCATATTGAGATACTATTTTAATTTTAGGTGGCTTTTATGGAAAATAAACGAAATTTCGCAAATCGTTTTGACTGGACACTTGCATTTATACTCTTCACTTTTCTAGTCATTAGTTTGTTAGCTATTGCATCTGCCCAAACTTCAGGACAATATGGTATTAACTACGTACCAAAACAAATGCAATGGTATGTGATTGGTGCAGTTATTATTGGTATAGTCATGTTTTTTGAGCCAGATCAATATAAAAAAATGTCATGGTATATGTATGGAGCAGGGATTGCCTTACTGGTACTGCTTATTTTTATGCCAGAAGGAGAAGGTCAAATCGGTGCACCCGTTAATGGTGCTAAAAGCTGGTATCATACGCCGATTGGAAATATACAGCCTTCTGAGTTTATGAAAACTTTTTACATTTTAGCACTAGCTCGATTAATTAGTAAGCACCATGAAATTTATTCATTACGATCAATTAAAACAGACTTTTTGCTACTCGGTAAAATTGCAATCACCTTAATCGTACCATTAGCTATTATTTTAAAGCAGCCTGACCTAGGCTCAGCACTCGTATTCTTTGCCATTACTGCAGCCCTTATCATTGTAGCGGGTATTTCTTGGAAAATCATTCTACCAACTTTTTTAGGTGGCATGGTAGCAGGCGGTACACTACTGTGGATGGCACTTTATATGCAGGACTTTCTAGAAAAAACATTTGGTTTTAAGGCTTATCAATTTGCTCGTATTTATTCTTGGCTAGACCCCTATTCCTATTCATCCAGTGATGGCTATCATTTAATTACCTCTTTAAACGCCATTGGATCAGGTGAAATTTTTGGTAAGGGATTTAGAAATCGTGAAGTATATGTAGCTGAAAACCATACCGATTTCATTTTTACAGTTATCGGTGAGGAATGGGGCTTTATTGGCGCTAGTATTGTTATTTGTATTTTCTTCTTATTAATTTATCATTTAACAAAGACAACCCTTTTATTGAAAGACCCCTTCTCGACCTATGTATGTGCTGGGATTATTGCAATGATTACCTTCCACGTTTTCGAAAATATTGGTATGACTATTCAATTATTACCTATCACAGGTATTCCACTTCCGTTCATTAGCTACGGAGGAAGTTCACTTATGGGGAATGCTTTAGCAATTGGGCTAGTCTTTAGTATGCGATTCCATTATCGAACTTACATGTTTACCACACATGATGAAGATGAATAACTATAGAAAAAGGGAAGTCTCGCGTATTGAGACCTCCCTTTTTCTATTGGAAACGAGTTAAGCTTGAACTTGCGGAGTTTGCGTTGGTGGTGTTAGCACTTTTAAAAGTTCTAGTCGAGACTTTGTTACTGTGGCTGTTACACCCAACTTAGATAAATTCGAAACAATCTTTTTCAAATCTACTTCTTTTGTCATACATTCCACCTCAATCTTTCCTCGATTTTATATAACGTTTTATTTACGAAAAAGTTTCATTTTTCTACGAGTATGATGTCTGACAAATTTATCATACCATTTAACTTACCTTTAAAATTTTTCAATTTTGTTACATTGTAAATTTTTCACATCATCAAACTTTTCCATCAAACATCTTTAAATTACCCAAAATGGCTACATTTTATTCAAAAATCAGAACATAGATTTAAAAAATTTTAAATTGCTTCATTTCTTTCTTTACTAAATTGTTCCACTTTATTCAAGCTTCCCCTCCCCTATTGTTGTAATCGCAAGAACAAGAGGGGTAGAATATACATATTGAAATATCGTATGAAAGCAGGGAACTGTATGAAAAAGGCTATTTTATTATTGATGTCTGTTCAATTCCTCGTTTATCTAGGGTTCGGCATTATTATTCCCGTCTTACCAGAGGTAATTGTGCAGCAAAATTGGCATGATCTCCACGTAGGTGGTTTATTGACCGTCTATTCACTTGCAAGTTTTTTCACAGCACCGTTTTGGGGGATGCTATCAGATAAGGTAGGGCGAAAACAACTAATCCTTACTGGTCTAATTGGCTTTAGCCTTAGTTTTGTTATTTTTTCACTATTTATTGATAACCTAGCTATATTGTATGTTTCACGTATTATTGGTGGTTTATTTTCTGGTGCATTATATACAGCAGTAACAGGATTTATCGCCGATATGTCTAGTGAAGAGGATCGCAATAAGTATATGGGCTTTATGGGCATGTCCATCGGTCTTGGGTTTATTTTTGGTCCAGCAATCGGAGGAATGCTAGGCCATTATAGCTTGCAGTTACCGTTTACTGCATCAGCATTATTAATTGCACTATTATTTATTTATGCAAGTTTCGTCCTAAAAGAACCTAAAAAACGAAAAGATTCAAATAAACGTGCTATAGTGCCAAAAGGTGCTGCAACAATGCTACAATTTCGTGTGCGCTATTTATTTATGTTTTCTTTTTTAGTAACTTTTATGCTAGCGGGCGTGGAGGCTACATTTCAGCTATTTCAAATTGAAAAAATTCATATTACACCATTACAAATTGGTTACTTGTTCATGTTTAGTGGCTTTGTCGATGCAGCTATTCAAGGAGGGGTCGTTCGACGCATAAAAAATGGCAGTGAAACGACATGGTTAATCGGCGCACAAATTGTAACTGCTGTTGGCATGCTTTTATTTACATTAACAGCTAATCTTTTTATCGCTGGGCTTGCCCTTTGTGTTTTTACAGCAGGTAATGCACTTGCAAGAACATGTGTTGTATCACTCTCCTCTAAAGAATCTGGAGGACAATATGGAACTGCCGCTGGTCTGTCCTATTCGATGGATAACTTAGGACGTATTCTTGGTCCACTATTTTTCACATGGTTATTTACTGTCCAAGCAAGTCTTGGTTATTATATTTCGGCTGCAATAGCCATTCTCTCTATAAGCCTAATTTATATATATAAGGCATCCCGTAAATCATTGCGTCATCCATAAAATATAGTAGGTTGCAATTTATGGATACCAATCGTTGAGTCAGTAATCATAGAAACATCCTATCTATTAGAGAATTACTAATTAAATCATGCGGATTATCCCTATATATCAAAGGGATAATCCTTTTCCATGCTAACTAGCCATTTCATATCTTCTTTCCGCATTTGAAGTAGGCTATACTAAGTATGTTATTAACAATACAAAGGCAGGTGTAGGAATGAGCATTTTTACAGATATAGAATATTTAGTTCCTTTAACTTTGTTTTTTAATATTTTATTAGCCATGACCATCATTTTCTTAGAACGTAAAGATGCTACCTCTACATGGGCATGGATTCTCGTGTTATTTTTCCTGCCATTAGCTGGATTTATTTTGTACTTATTACTTGGAAGACAATTACGAAGAAAGCATCTATTCCGTTGGGAAGGACGCAAGGATATCGGGATTGATAATCTAATTACCTACCAGATGGAAGCGATTCGTGATGAAACGTTTGAGTTTCGTATTGCTAATGCAGAAAATTATCAAGAGATGATTTATATGCACCTCAGAACAAACAATGCGGTATTAACACAGGACAACCATCTGGATATTTTTGATGATGGTGCCGATAAATTTGAGCAGCTCCTTAAAGACATTGAAGCAGCTAAAGATCACATCCACATCCAGTATTATATTTTCAGACTTGATGACTTAGGTACACGCATCGTCAATGCATTGATAAAAAAAGCAAAGCAAGGTGTTAAGGTAAGGCTTCTCTACGATGAAATGGGATCACGTAATGTAAAAAGACGTCATTTTAAAGAGTTGCTGCATGCTGGTGGTGAAGTAGAAGTTTTCTTCCCATCCATTTTGCCACTTCTTAACCCTCGTTTAAATTTTAGAAATCACCGAAAAATCGTTGTCATTGATGGTCGAATTGGCTATATTGGTGGTTTTAACGTCGGTGACGAGTATTTAGGTTTACAAAAAAAGTTTGGTTATTGGCGTGATACACACTTACGTATTGAGGGTAGTGCCGTACATCCTTTGCAAACCCGCTTTTTACTTGACTGGAACCAAGCTAGTGCTCAACAAAAAATGGGGTACTCTGATCGTTACTTCCCTGCCATCCCGAAAAAAGGTGATGTGGGTTTACAGATTGTTTCAAGTGGACCAGACTCGGACTGGGAGCAAATAAAGATCGGTTACTTAAAGCTTATTAATATGGCTCAAAAATATATTTATATTCAAACACCATATTTCATCCCAGATGTTAGTTTTTTAGACGCCATTAAAATTGCCACCTTGTCAGGCATTGATGTACGCATAATGATTCCTAATAAGCCTGATCACATGTTTGTATATTGGGCTACTTATTCTTATGTTGGTCAATTATTACGTGCTGGAGCCAAAGTCTACATCTATGAAAAGGGCTTTATCCATGCTAAAGCTATTATTATTGATGACGAGGCTTCCTCTGTCGGAACAGCGAATATTGATGTACGAAGTTTTAGTCTGAATTTTGAAGTCAATGCCTTCATATATGATGCAAATATATCGCACCAATTGGCAGAACTGTTTGAGAAGGATATTTTTGATTGTACAGAATTAACATGGGAAATGTATAAAAACCGTTCAACACTGATTAAATTTAAAGAATCTATTTCCCGTCTATTAACACCCATTTTATAAAAATAAAAAGGAAGAGAGCCTATTCACCGCATGGCTTCTCTTCCTTTTATTATTTAACACCTAAATATTCTTCCAATGTAATGTTTTTCTTTGTTATCTCTTTTGCAATCTCTTTGCCCACATAACGATAGTGCCATGACTCATACATATAACCTGTTATCTCTTCTTTGTTTTGAGGGAAACGCAAAATAAAGCCATACTCCTGTGCGTGTGCAAATAGCCATTGCCCTGCTGGAGTTTCCCCAAATTCTTCTGTCAGCCACACATCTTCTTTTCCACGCTCTCCTATATCAAATGCTAAGCCTGTTTGATGTTCTGAGTAGCCAGGTCGAGCACTATATCGATCTGCTGCTGCCTGTCCATCACGTTTAACATAGTTATTATAAAGTGTTGTTTGATATTCAAAAGATCGGTAGCCACTAAATGCAACTAAATCAAATCCTTGCTGCTTGGCAGCGGCTAGCATTTGATTTAACGCTTCTCGTGCTTCTGGATTTTCTTCAGGTGCAAAGGTAGATGGAAGCGGATAAATTTTATTAGCTAACAGAATACCATTAATATAAGTCGGTTCCGTAGGTAATGTTTGATTTGGAAGATACCCATTTTCGTCAGGTTGTTGCTCTGGCTTTGCAGGAGTTTCAGTATTGTCTGGTTTCTCTGTTGCAGTAGAATCTTGTTCAGCTGGTTTGTTTGTTTCTGTTGTTTTTGGCTGCTCATCAGATGCACTATTTACTTGATTATTTTTATAGTTATAGACTACAAAAATTGCTACGATTAACGCAATAGATATGAAAGCACCAACGATAAGCGGAAGACGATTGTTTTTCACTCTTTATACCCCTTTTAAAATATCAGGTATCTAAAAGGATGTTTTAAAGCATTTCACCTTGAAAATACCTATTTTATTGTATTACTAGTTATAATCTTATTTTAGCACTGTTCACATTTTCAGGTGTAAATTTCCTACGTAAATATTCAATTAATCTGTTAGAACGATGACAAATACTACTATAGATGCAATTGCGAAAAAAATTGCCATATACTGCATCCATTTTGCTTCTTTTACATAACCTTGCTCTTTAAAGCTTTTTGCTCTAAACCCATTTGATAAGGCAAACATGATCGTCATTGCAAGTACGGCAAAATTAAATTTCCCCATAATAATAAATACTAGTGCTGCAATACTAAAAATTGCAACAAGAATAGATGATAGCCATTTTTTGTTCATCTTGCTGTCCTCCTAAAAAAATCGAGGCAACAAAGGCGCCTCGACATCAATCAATTTATTTTTTTGCTTTCTCAGGATGTTCCGAATAATATTTACGCCCAATATATGTTTGAATAATCAACAATGCACCACTGACAGACCAATACAAAGGCAGTGCTGCCATAGAAGACATAGAGATAAAGACAATCATAATTGGTGAAATATAAATAAACATTTTCATCTGCGCTTTTTGTTGTTCAGGTACCGTCCATAAAGATACACGAGCCTGGATCAGGTAAACAATCCCTGCAACAATAGTCATCACGATATCAGGTGAACCTAAGCTAAACCATAAAAACTCATGGGATTTAACATCGGCAGAATACAAGATCGAGAAATACAGCCCCATAATAATTGGCATTTGAATTAACATCGGTAAACAACCCATATTAAGTGGATTAATGCCATGCTTTTGATATAGAGCCATCATTTCTTGTTGATATTGCGTTTGCTCTTCTTTTGTCTTAGCTTCCTTCATTTTTTTCTGAACGGCTTCCATTTCAGGTTTAAAAGCATCCATCTTCGTTTTCATTAATTGTTGTTGACGATAGTTTTTTAACATAATCGGCATTAAGACTAAACGAATTAGAACAGTAATCGCAATGATTGCTAAACCATAGCTCCCTGAAAAGATATCATTCCCAAAAAACTCCAATAAAAATTCCATAGGTTTTACAAAGATACTATAGAAAAAACCTTCTTTGTTTTGCACAGCTTGACAGCCACTAAGAACAAAAACGGCAATACCAAGCATTGAAAATAGCTTCAAATTTTTCATTTTTCCACCTACTATTATTTATCAACTACTGTGAAGTATACCTTATAGGGTCTCTCTTTATCAAATAGCAAGTGCTACTTATTCCTTAAGCTGTTTCCTCAGATGATTCATCAAAAAAGATGCGAGCTTTAGCAACGCTAATATCTTCGCATCTTCTCATTCTCTATGCACAAAATCTAAACATTTTGTAATTCAGCTTCTGCCATTTCAAAACGATAAAATTCATGATGAAGCTCGTCTCTAAAATGTTTTGGCGTAACTCCAGTATATTTTTTGAAAATACGTGTAAAATAACTTTGATTACAAAAATGGAATTGATCTGAGATAGAAGTAATACTTTTGTTTGTATGTCGTAAGTAGTATTGTGATTCTTCTACACGTCTTACATTTAAATACTCAACCAATGTAATGCCCACATGTTCTCTAAAAATACGTGATAAGTGACTAGTACTTATATGAAAGTTATTCGCTATACTTTCAACAGTTAAATCATTTTCAAGCTCGTCATTTATATACATTATCACTTTGTTAACAGTTTGATGTCGGAAAGTCGGTTGTTTGCGATCTGCAATAAAGTAAACAAAGAAATCAATTAAATCATCGGCAAATTGTAAAAACTCTGCGTCTTTCATCTGATTTTCAATCATATCGTTACACGCAATATTGAAAGCAAATGCTTTTTTCGAAGGTACTTGATTGTCCAGCAATTTACGAGCAACAATTGATGACAAAACAGAAAAATAACTTCGAACGATTTTAATGACCTGTTTGCCAAAACGAATTGAGAGAATATCAATTAACTCATGCAAAGATTTTTTCGCTTTTGCAGATTCTAAATGGTAAATTTCAAAAATTAATTTCGACTCAATATTAAAAAATTCTTCGACACCGATATATTGATTAATATTATCGATTTCTTGGAAGTATCTTTTGGATATCGTTTCTGACATAGAATGTTGATGTAGTTGCATAATCTTCCCCATCTTTCCTCAGAGTGCACGAATTGCATGACAATATTTGACACCAATCCCGACGAATTAAAAAATAAGAAAATAGTATTTACTTATTCAATATAAGAACTGAGTCCTATTTCACAAATTTTATTAACAAATAAATCAAAAATAACCCTACTAAAACACCAGATATAAAAAAAATAGACTATACAGTGAATTTTACCATATTCTGCGATTTCCTTTCAACCACATTTTAATTGCTACTCTAGTTCTAATTTATCACATACGCATAGTAGAAACCTCGTAAACTTATTCCTAACAATTAAATTTTACCATATACATATCAAAATAAATTAGTCATTTTATAAATTTATTTACAAATTATACAAAACAACTTACATCATTCTAATGAATCATTCGACATTTTTCTATTTTATTCCTAAATCTTCTCTATATAATTTATATGAATATGTAGTAAAATAGATGATAATACTATTTTTAAAAGTTTAGACGAGGTGTTTAAAGTGGATCCAAAACAAATAGAAGAGATCATGGAGATTATTAAGGAGTTCTTCCCTGAAAATACGTCCATCGCTATCTCTGATACAAATGAATATTTGTATTACCAACCAAGCAAGAAAGTTGATTTAAAAATTAAACCTGGTGACCCTATCAAAGAAGGTTCAGCCGCACACAAAGCATTAAGCTATGGTCAAAAAATCAGCTCTTATATCGAACCTGATGTTTTCGGTGTCGCCTATTATGGCATGAGTATTCCTTTAATGGAGGAAGGCGAAACAAAAGGAGCTATTACTGCTATCTTCCCGCAAAAACCATCAGCATTCTTAACAAACTACATTACCATCAAAATTGATGATTGCTGGTACCCAATCAAACATGATCAAGTTATTTATTTAGAAACACAACTCCGTAAAACATTTGTTAAAACAATGACTCGTGAAGGTTATCACCGTTTAAACTTAAGTGATCTAGAGCTATTTTTAGCACCTGACTCATTTATTCGTTGTCACCGCTCTTATATCGTTAACATTGACTACATCGATGAAATTCAACCAGATTCACACTCAACGTTTTTATTAATTATGAAAGATGGGACACGTATTCCTGTTAGCCAACGCTATGCAAGCTATTTCCGTCGTTCTTTAGGTTTCTAATTTGTATGAACAGCGAGCAATTATAAAAATTGCTCGCTGTTTTTTTGCCACAAATCAGACTCATTTACCTCCCTATTTAACTATTTTTGCACTATTTTTAATGTAGAAAACAACTAAATTTATACAGCTCTACAATAAAACGTTTTCTCTGTCGAAAAATCATCTTAATGCTCGATTTTCCTTTTTTTACTCAATTTAATGCTAATTCTAAAGTTTTTGTGACAATTTGGTGATAGTATTATTCAAATGGTTGGAGTCATACTACAACTGAATAAACAGAAAATTCTTAAATGTTTTTTCTAGTTTTGTAATCGGTTTCCATCAAAATTATTTAGGGGAGGATTTTTTTATGGATGCAAATGTTCAAAAACGCCTAGGTTTAAAAGAACTTGAGAGTAAAATTGTAACTGCTGAAGAAGCAGCAGCACTGATTTCTAATGGTGATGTAGTTGGGATGAGTGGTTTTACTCGTGCTGGGGATGCAAAAGTTGTTCCAATGGCATTAGTTGAGCGCGCAAAAAATGAAGAATTCAAAATTGATGTATATACAGGTGCATCATTAGGACCAGAAGTAGATAAGTACTTAGCAGAAGCTGGTGCAATTCGTAAACGTGGACCATTCCAGGGTGATGCGGGTATCCGTAATTTAATCAATTCTGGAGATATCTTATATGTAGATGCTCATCTTTCTCATAATGCTGAGCTAGTGCGCCAAGGAATTATCGGACCAATCAAGTATTTAATTCTTGAAGCGGTTGCTATTACTGAAGATGGATTAATCATTCCAACAAACTCTGTAGGTAACTCACCTATCTTTGCCGAATATGCAGAAAATATTATTATCGAGTTAAATATTTCTCATCCAGAAGCTTTAATCGGTATCCATGATATTTATGTACCTGGAGAACAAGGTAAACGTGAAGCTATTCCAATGACAGATGCTATGCAACGCCTTGGTGATATTGGTATCAAAGTAGATCCAGCTAAAATTAAAGCAATTGTTATTTCTGAAGAGCCAGATGCTCCTTCATTAATTGTACCTCCAGATGAAGAAACACAAAGGATGGCAAACATTTTATTAGACTTCTTCCGTGACGAAATTAAAGCGGGCCGTTTAACAAAACAATTAATGCCATTGCAATCTGGTGTAGGTTCTGTAGCAAACGCAGTACTTGATGGCTTTGCAGATTCAGAATTTGAAGATTTAATTGTTGCATCTGAAGTACTTCAAGATGCTGTATTTAACTTAATCGATGCTGGTAAAGTTAAATTCGCCGCTGCTACTTCAATCACACTTACTGAAGAATTACAGCAAAAAGTTTATGGTAATTTAGAAAAGTATGCTGATAAAATTTGCTTACGTCCACAAGAAATTTCTAACCACCCTGAGCTTATCCGTCGTTTGGGTCTAATCTCAATCAACACAGCTCTTGAGTTAGATATCTATGGTAACGTTAATTCGACGCATGTGTCTGGTACTCGTATGATGAATGGTATCGGTGGTTCAGGTGACTTCGCACGTAACGCACGCCTTGGTATTTTTGTTACAAAATCATACGCAAAAGGTGGAGCAATTTCTTCTATCGTGCCAATGGTATCTCACGTTGACCATACAGAGCATGACGTTGATGTTATCGTTACGGAACAAGGTATTGCTGACTTACGTGGTCTTGCACCAAAAGAACGTGTACCTTTAATTATTGAAAACTGTGCACACCCAGATTACAAAGAACAATTATGGGATTACTATAACCGTGCAGTTGAGGCAACTGGCAACCACCAAACTCCTCATCTGTTAGAGGAAGCACTTTCTTGGCATGTAAATCTTGCTAAAAACAAAACAATGAAAAAAGAAGTTGCAAAAGCTTAATTATTAAATTCTCGTACGTCTAATAAGTATTAACTTATTAGACGTTTTTTTTTACGTGAAAGCAAAAAACAAGTGAGAAGTATTATCGATTGGAAAATGCTATAATAGGACTATACTAATCTTATTGACTATAATGTTCTATTTCATCGGAGGAACCATGAAGAAATTTATCTATGCTATTATTTTCTTTTCGTTTTTCGACCTTTTTACCCAGCTTCCTGTTATGAGTACTTATGCTGAGTCTTTAGGTGCATCGGCATTTCTCACTGGTCTTGCAGTGGGCATGTATTCGCTTTCCAATACATTCGGTAATATCATTTCTGGCTTCTTAACGGATCGCAAAGGACCTTTCATTATACTCATAATAGGTCTTCTAACAACGGGTCTATCATTAACATTTTATAATTTAGTAGAAGAGCCCATTGCTCTATTAATTGTACGTTTTATCCATGGCCTTGTTGCAGGCTTCATTGTTCCTGCTGCCTTTACATTTCTAGCGAACGCTACAGAGCAGGAAAAAAGAGGAAAGGGCAGTGCTATTTCTGGCGCCTTTGTTGGTATTGCAGCCATTATAGGCCCTGCATTTAGTGGCATTTTAGCTAGCCGGACAAGTGTACCCTTTGTTTTCAATATCACAGCAAGCTTTATGCTTCTGCTAGGTATCCTTGCGTGCTTTATATTGAAAGCAAATCAAGTAAAAAAAGAGAAGACTAAACCAAGTAATTACATTCCGATCAGTGTCTTTTTTAATAACACAGGAACATTAAAAGCCTTTTTAGGAGCCTTTTTCTTAATGTTTTCTCAAGGGGTTATTGCGTATCTACTCCCGCTTAAAGTACATTCATTAGGGTTCGACTCTCGTTTAAGCGGCACTTTAATGAGTACATTTGGTATTATTGCAGTTCTTGTTTTCCTATTACCTACTAATCGTATTTTTGATAAGGTCAATCCACTCAAAACATTGTCTTTTGGTATAGGCTTAATGGGAATAAGCCAGCTATTAATTAGCCAAGCAAATTCTAGTTCTTTACTCTATATAGCAATGGCTTGCTATGGGATCGGATTCGGTTTCCTATTCCCTTCAGTAAATTCGCTGCTAATTGACTCCACAACTGCTGATGTACGAGGAAAAGCATATGGCTATTTTTACGCGTTTTTCTCTCTAGGTGTAGTTATAGGCTCTTCTTTATTAGGTTGGCTATCACTTGGTACTGTCAGTGGCTTTGCATTTACTGGCTGCGTATTATTGCTCTTTGCAGGCGCAATCCTTATCCCACACAAAAGACCTTCTCATGCTTAGATGAGAAGGTTTTTTGTTTACTTTTCCTTTTCTTGAATTTCTTCATTATAGAAATGGACACCAGTATGTCCTCCGCCTTCAGCTACCATTTCATTCGAGGCAATTTTAGTTGGTGACGTACCAGCCTCTGTTGCTACCTCTGTTGCTACACGCTCTGCAATATTGTCATGCATATCAGGACCTGTAGTAAGATACGACTCTAATTTTGCTTTCATACTATTAAACATTGTTAGTGCTTTATCACGATTCTCTTTTTTACTGAAATAAGATGCTGCTAGTCCTGCTAATCCTGCAACGACAACACCTGTTCCTTTTCGTTTTGCCATAGTTTATAACCTCCTAAAAATATAGAAACTAGCTCTGTAGTATAGTTTTTCCCTATTCTTAAAAGAATAAACATTATTTTTTTATCCCCACTAGCATATATATTAATGTATGGATAAATACTTGCCCTTTTATCTAGTAATAACTCCTCAATCCATTGTAGTTCGTCTAGTTTTTAATGCAGACAATCTCACTCGATCTCCTATTAAAGTCCAGTTATCGGACCCTTATTTTTAGCATTCGTCAAAATTTTGTAACTATTTATGATTATAAAGGGTAAGTAAAGGGAATTAATGAATTAATAATAAAATAGGAGAGTGGTTAGGATGAAAGATTTCGATTTAGCATATGATTGGATAGATATGGCTTCATTAATCGGCGGGGCTGGCTTCTTAACAGTACTAATTTATAGTGTCATTCTATTATAAGGAGCTATTTACATGATTTGCTCTAGCAATTAAAAGGCAATCCGCTTAATTAAAAGCAGATTGCCTTATTTTTTATTGTTTCACGTCATTGTACGCATCTGATTTTTCAAATACTGCCACAACATAGGAACAAACGGCCTTCATTTTATAACCATTTTCGCGTGCATACGATGCTGCTTGATCGAGTAATTGTTTGGCCACACCTTGACCACGGAGCTTATCTGATACATATGTGTGATCCATTACCATTACTGAGCCATTTTGCTGCCAAGTAATTTCTGCTAGTTTTTCTCCTGCTTGCTCATTCAAAAATGCAAACTTATTTTCTGCTAATTGTTGTAATTGGAATTCCATTTCTCACCACTCCTTTTATTCATAGTACCATAGCTTTTTATATTTTCACAAAATTTGCGACGCTTCTTTTATCTCATCAGAGAAGGTATGTCCAAATAATCGGTTAGCTTTCCTATGTCGAAAACATCACAGTTCAAAGTCTGTCACTTGTTGAATCAAAAAAAATCTGTATACCTTCTCTAGCAAAGAAGGTATAACAGATTCCTTTCTATCAACTATAAATTTAGTTAAACCATGAAGAAATAGTATCTTTTAAATTCGCAAAAAAGCTTTTTACGCTTTCCCAGAAACCTTTATCTTCCATAAGTGAGCCAAATTTTTCTTGGATCGTATTACTGATATCATTTAATTGATCAGACCATTTACTAAAATCAATGTCCAGCTTGCTTATTTTATCCATTAAATCCACTAGCAGTTGACGGTCCTTTTCACTTAAATTAATTTCAAGCTTACTTAATTGCTCTTCTACAATTTTCTCCACATCTTCACGTGTTGCTGGCTTTAGCTCTGCAATTTGCTTTTTAATTTCTGTCAGTAATTCCGCAACCTTTGCATCGTCTACCCCCGCAGATTCTGCAATGGATGTTGCTACTGATAACTCTTCATTTGCTACATCTGTACGATCAATATCCAGTGTTTCCCCTGTAGTGACCTCATATGCCTTGTAAATACCTACTAATGCTGAATGCCCTGTAACAGCTTTCGGCGCAGCTACTTGTACGGATGCATCCTGAATTCCTGCTGTTAACATCGCATTTGCATACATCTCTGAAGTTACCTGCGTTATATTCGATGGTGTGACAATTTGTATTACTAGACCCTCGCCTGCATCTCTGCGTGTAATTTTTGCAGAAGAGTACATACGTGAGCTTGAATTACTATCTTTAATGTATTTTACTAGATCCTCACCAGACACAGTAATTTCTTCAATTTCAGGTTCTTCGCTTACTTTTAATGATTTTTTAACTGACTCTTTTTCAGCCTCAGATAAATTTGCTCCATACACGACAATCGGTACGCCTAGTTTTTCATCAATTGCTTTTGGAGGCGTATTGTCAGATGCAAATCCTGTTGCTGGTGCCATCACTCCAAATACTAACATTGTAGCAGTTAGTATTTTAATCCATGTTTTTTTCAAATCGTGTGACCCCTTTCGCTAAAACTTCATAATTAGCAAGTATAATGTATGCCACTATACAATAATTAGTACGAAAAAAAGACGAGAAGGTTTCAAGGATGTCTCTCGTCACTTTTCCTTTTGTAAAATGTTTTGCTAGCTAGTCAAACTAACCATCCTTTAAATTTCTTCAGTCCAACCGTCCTGTTGTTTCACTTTACCAGCTTTCATTAATGTTCCTAAGGCACGTTTAAATGCACCTTTACTCATATTAAACATTTCTTGAATCTCTTCAGGAGACGATTTATCACCAAATGGCATTTTACCGCCCACATCCTGTATATACTTTAATATTTGTTGCGCATCATTTGAAAGACGCTCATGTTTTCTTGGTAAAAGAGAGCCATTCATGGAACCATCGTCTTTTACATCGATAATACGAACAACTACATCTTGTCCTAATCGAGGCTCATTATTTCGCTCAGACTCATGCACAAAAATACGGTAAGGAACTTCTACACCTAGCAAAAATGTCCCAATCGGTAACAAACGGTATGGGCGTGCTTGGATATTCTTATTGTGCATATCTTCAAATGCACCTTCATATAGCTCCGAGATTTTTTCCTCTGTGGCTAAACGACCAAATAAATCACCGTTACGATCTGTACGTAGTGTCATAAATAAATGATCGCCTGGTTCTGGCCATACCTCTTTTAATGCAGGTAAATCCTCTGCTCTTACTAATACTTCACGAGATGTACCAATATCCACAAAAGCACCTTCACGTTCCACTACTTTCAAGACACGTGCCCAGCCGTATTCACCTTGTATAAAAGCTGGAATAGCCGTTGTTGCAGCCAAATCTCCACGACGGTCTGCAAATAAAAATACTTCAAGGCGGTCACCTACTGTTAGTGGCTCTGTTACCTCTGAAGCATTTAAAGGTAGTTCTTCAACTCCATTTGTTAAAATCCATTTCGATGCTTGTTGCTCTAATACCGTTAATGTAACGACTTCACCTGATTTTAATGCGTTCATATTGTCTCCCTTTCCTTCACACCATCATTTTAAAGATTGTGCTGTGTCTTAGATGCCTCTAATTTTTTCACGATGTCTGGATTTTCTTCCATTACTTGCACAAGATCTGCAATACGATCGATTGAATTCCAACTTAAATGATGTTCAATTCCCTCCACATCATCATAAATACGTTCTTCATCCACACCAATCATTCGTAAAAACTGCTCGAGCAATTCATGACGCTGCACAAGACGCTTTCCGAGCTTATCCCCTTTAGGCGTCAATGTCAGTCCACGGTACTTTTCATAAACTAAATAACCATCTTTATCTAATTTTTGAACCATTTTTGTAACAGAAGAAGGAAGAACAGATAATGCTTCAGCAATGTCAGACACTCGCGCATATCCCTTGTTGGCAATTAATAAATATATTTGTTCGATATGGTCCTCCATACTAGGTGTTGGCATATCCTTTTCCCTCTCTTTCCTTTTCTTACTCTCTAGTTTACTACAAGCTTGGCTTAAAAGTTAACTGAAAATACATAGCCTAGAAAAACACTTCCTATACAACTTAAATAGAGCCTCTTCTATTAAGAAGTAGGCTCTACTTTGTGTCGAGGATACTTATTTACCACATGTAACGAATGAATAATCTCTTTATTAATGCTCTCAATGTTTCCAGGAGTATTCATTTCTTTAAATGCCTCATCTCTAGCTTCCATAGATGTAACATACTTACTTGGCAATGCATTTAGTGTAAGTGCCACCGTGTCTAATTCACAGATTTCGCATTTACAAAATGTTTGATATTCTGGTCCTCGTAGTAAGAAGCTTACTAAACCACGCACAATTTCTTCTGTAACATTTACTAAAATAGGATCTGACATATTCAAACTTTCGCCTCATTTATATTTAATTGTTACATTACTCCTGAAACTATAATAGCCTTAAAAAAAGTCTTTTTCAAGAATCACAAGTAGCATCTATTCACATAAAATCCCTCGTGCCAAAGCAAGATTAATTTCCTACTTTTTCATATATTTCTACACCTTACTTACTACTTTTTTGCTCTAATTAGTCTTAATGAATTAAACACAACTAATAGTGTTGCACCCATATCGGCAAAAATTGCTATCCATAATGTTAACCATCCTGGTATGACAAGTAGCAATGCAATTAATTTTAAAACTAGGGCAAATATAATATTCTCTTTAATGATACGTAATGTTTTTCTGCTCAAGCCAATAGTGTAAGGAAGCTTTGTTAAATCATCACCCATTAAGGCAATATCTGCTGTCTCAAGAGCTGCATCTGTTCCTGCTCCACCCATGGCAATTCCTACGTTTGCAGTGGCCAATGCTGGTGCATCGTTTACACCATCTCCAACCATTGCTACAGCACCAAATTGTTTACGTAAATCCTTAATCGCCTTTAATTTTTCTTCTGGTAACAAACCAGCGCGCACATCTGTCATCTTTAATGACGTAGCAATGGCTTTCGCAGTAGGCTCTGCATCGCCTGTTAACATCACCATATGCTTTACTTTTAAGGCATTTAATTTGTTCAATACGTCCTTGCTTTCATGACGTAATTGATCAGCAATTGCAACCAGTCCAATAAGTTGATTATTCGAAACAGCTGCTACTACTGTTTTACCCTGTTCTTGCAGATTCTTAACCTGACTTTCTATATTTTGATCTACAGAAGTTAATGAAGTAGCCCATTTCATGCTACCTACATAAATGATCTGATTATCCACGGTAGCATAGGCACCTTTTCCAGTTACTGATTGGAAATTTGTTGGTATTAGCTCAAATAATTTTTTATCGTGTAATCTATTTAAAATTGCTTTAGCTAAAGGGTGCTGTGACTGTTTTTCTACCGCTGCCACTAGTTGTAACACATAGTCCTCTGACCAGTTTTCAGTCGTTACGATATCTGTTACTGCTGGCTGCCCTTTCGTTAATGTTCCTGTTTTGTCAAAGGCAACTGCTTCAATATGTCCTAGCTGCTCTAAATGAACACCACCTTTGATCAGTACACCTTGCCTTGCTGCATTACCAATGGCTGTAACAATGGCGACGGGCGTAGAGACGACCAGTGCACAAGGACACCCTACCACTAAAACAGCTAGCCCCTGGTAAATCCAATGCTGCCAATCACCTACTATTAAAGGTGGAAGTACAGCTACTAAAAAAGCAATAACCATAATCGCTGGTGTATAATACTTTGCAAAGCGATCTACAAATTGCTGAGAAGGTGCCTTTTCTGCTTGTGCTTCTTCCACTAGATGTATTATTTTAGCGATAGTAGTATCTTCTACACGCTTTGTCACACGTACTTCAAGAGCACCCTCTTCATTTAAAGTCCCAGCAAATACTTCATCATTTACTGTCTTATTTACGGGAATCGACTCACCTGTAATAGCTGCCTGATTGACTGCAGACAACCCACTAATGACTATGCCATCCATCGCAATCTTTTGCCCAGGCTTTACAATTAAAATATCTCCTATTTCTATTTCCTCAGTAGGTAACTCAACCTCATGGTAGTGTTCACCGTGGGCTCTTTTGATAATCGCTGTTGGTGGAGCAATATCCATTAATTGACGAATAGATTGACGTGCTTTATCCATTGAATACGCTTCAAGTGCCTCACTCACAGCAAATAAAAATACGACCACTGCTGCTTCTTCCCATTCACCGATAATAGCAGCTCCAATGATGGCGATTGTCATAAGCGTCTTCATATCAAATTCAAAGCGAACTAAATTACGGAAGCCTATTTTAAAAATACCCACTCCGCCCACAAGGATGGCTATAATGAACATGGCAATCGGTAGAGGGTTCGATTCCCCATTCATACCTACAAATAGATAACCTAGAATGACAAAAAGCAATGAAATTCCTGCTAAAACATTTTCCTTTTTACGATAAAAAGGTGTAGTATTTTCAAGTGCTTTTGCTGCCGATTGTGTAACCTTAATACCATCAAAGGCACCTGCTTCTTCAATTTGGTCTACACTAATAGCACCGATTACTGTAATTTTAGAAGCACCAAAATTTACTTGTGCATCCTGTACTTCTGGAATAGCCTTTACATTTTTCTCAAACTTTGCAGCACAACTAGCGCAGGATAAATTTTGTAATCTGTATTCTTGTTTAATTGGCGTGGCTGCCATTCGCAATCCCCTCTTTCGCATGTTCGTAGGCAATTGTTACAATTTGATATACATGCTCATCCGCTAAAGAGTAATACATTTGCTTACCTTTGCGGTGTGATCTCGCTAAATTATTATCTTTCAAATATCGTAAATGATGGGATGCTGTAGCAACTGAAGAACCAATAATAGTTGCAACATCACAAACACATAGTTCATCTTCCACCGTTAAAGCATAGGCAATTTTAAGTCTAGTTTCATCAGATAACGCTTTTAAAAATTTGGCCACACCTGATAAATCAGGCATTTGTTGTTTCACCTTTGTGACTGCTTCTTCATGTACATGCGTCACCTCACATATTTCTTTCGGCATTTTTCTCACCTCATTCAAATATTCGTTTGATTGTATTCAATGTAACATATTATTCCATCTTATTCAAACGAATATTTGAATGTTAGGATGTATATCCTTAAATAAAAAAGTTAGCGCACTTTCTGTACGCTAACCCTTTTATTATTTCGCTATTAATTGTAATGTTTTTCCTTTTATCTCTTCCTGTTTAATAAATGTTTGATGGTAATCACCATTTGCCCAATCCAGCACCTGATCTTGATACCAATCAGATTTTACATGACCACTTTGACCAGGACCAACAATATGATAGGCTGAGCTTAAATCACCTACATCCACCACAAAACGCCAAGATGCACCGTGATCTACATTACCAGCTAAATCATTATCTGCTGCTTGTACGGTAACTTTTGATCCACCAATAGGAACCTTTTTAGCATTAAAATAGGCTGCAAGAATAGGCGATGCACTTCCTAGTGTATGGTCAAAAGTAAGCTGATGGTAATCACCCCATTGCCATTTCGAGGAATTTTTTCCGAATTGATCTTCTAGTTGTGCTATTGTTAGCTCAAATGCCTTGTATACGGTTTCATCAATGCCACCCTGCTCCTCAATCCAAATGCTTTTCTCTCCTGAATAAGCTGTACGTAAGAGCTGGTCTGTAATATTAAACTTCCCATACATGATGCCATACATATCTTCAGGCATTTGATCTTTAAACAAAACTTCCTGTAGCTTAATCATTAATGTATGGAACACAAGTGGTGCACCTGATTCCTTTGCGTCCACCATATCCCACTTCTCTAGCATGGCCATAATATCGGCATACTTCCCATTCTGATCTTTTTCTTTTATCGATGTTAATAAATCAGGCAGAAATTCTCTTGCATAGAGATTGTGCTGATCCATTTGCAAAGCCATCATATCGTCTACTGTAATAGCATCATTTTCCTCTAACACTTCTTTAATTCTTTCGAAACGATAAGGTTGCGCCCAGAAATCAGTTATGTGATAAGGGTAGTCCTCTCCTATTACTTGGTTATTTGCCGTCGCAATAAAACCTTCTTTTGGATTTACTAGAGTCGGTAATTCATCCCAGGGGATAAAGCCCTCCCAGCCATAGTCGCTCGAATCACCTGGAACTGGTAATTGGCCTTCACCTTGCTTACGAATAGGTATTTGACCATTAGCTTTATAAGCAATCGTACCGTCCTTTGATGCAAATACAAAATTTTGTGCTGGCGCTTTAAAGTCTTCTAAAGCTTTTTCGAAATCACCCCAAGTTTTTGCCTTATTAAAACCAAGCACTGCTCTTAGTTCAGCTGTCGGTTGTAGTGCTGTCCACTGCATCGAAAATTGTGCTGTTGGTTCTGTATCTTTAAAAGCTAAATCTGTCATTATAGGACCGTGACGTGTAACAACGACTTCAAAATCTACCGTATCTCCATCTTTTACCTTAATTGATTCGTCGCGTACCTCTGCTTGTTCCCATTTTCCATCGTATCTGAATTGTGTTGGATTATCTGGATTTGGTATCTCAATATATAAATCCTGTACATCTGGACCTACATTGGTTACCCCCCAAGCAATTTCATCATTATGGCCTAATATAATACCTGGAATCCCTGCAAAGATGACGCCACTAACATTTTGTTGTGGTGATTGCAGATGCATTTGATACCAAATAGAAGGGGTGCTTAACCCTAAATGTGGGTCATCTGCTAAAATAGGCGTTCCTGATTTCGTTTTATCACCTGAAACTACCCAGTTATTACTTCCATTAAATTCGTTTGGTAGCATTTCCGCGCTGAATTGCCCAGCTACTGCTACAGGATTTTGGATATTGGCCTCGATTATCGCCGAAGCATTTTCTGGATATTTAATAAATAATTCTTTTGCCTTATCTTCATCAAAATTCTGTAATGCCCAATGACGAAAAGCTAATGTATTCCAATTTCCACCCAGATCATAGGCCATGTATTTACCAATTGTTAAGGAATCAACAACTGTCCACTCCTCTGGTTCATAGTCTAACAAAGCAAATTCATAGCTTAATGTATTGCTTTCCTTTGCCTGTGCAATAAAAGCATTTACTCCTTCAGCATACCATTCAAGTACTTGTTTGCTTTCGTCATCATAGGCAGCTAATGATTTCTCTGCAGCATTTCGCAAGCTAAATGTACGGAAATGTTTGTCGGTATTAATCGTTGCTTCTCCAATAATTTCAGATAATCGACCACTTGCCTGCCTTCGTGCTAAGTCCATTTGAAATAGTCTATCCTGTGCTTGGACATAACCTTGCGCACGATACAAATCAGCATCTGTTTTGGCAAAAATATGCGGAACCCCTTTTTCATCTCTCGTGACTGTCACATCCTGATCCAGAATAGTAACAGCTAACTCACCATCAATCACCGGCTTAGATTTATTCATAAACCATGTAAATCCAATAAAAGCCACGAGAGCCAAAGCAGCTATTATCCCAGCTATGACAATGAGCCACTTTTTCCAATTAAGCTTTCTCTTTCCCACTGAATAACCCCCTTTTTGCACTATATTCCCGTACTACCTTCCCAAACCCGCTTTGAAACCCAAATTTTTAGCGAAATTTCTTGTTTTATGTATATAAAATCGTCTCTAAATACAAAATTTTATATTTATTCGCTATTAGAATAGTATAAACAATAGGAATTATGAAGGCTACTGAGTAATGTTAAAAATTCGTTTTCATAGAGATATAAGAATTCTATAGAGTATATTTTCTTTTATCTTCACTCGTGAAGCGGTCCATGTTATGGAAGCGGATTCCCGTATGGTTGGAGCGTTCTTCACTACTTTAGAGCGGGTACTCACTTGATCGGAGCGCCTCTTCCACACTTTAGAGCAGATTCCCATGTGATTGGAGCGAATAACTCCTCACTTTAGAGCTAACCCCCTAGCATTGCCAAACCTCACATTTAAAAGTCATCTTATTCAGTTACAAAATACAAAAAATCGTATTTCCATTAAGAAAATACGATTTAAGTACTAGCATTGTAATTGCAATTCAATTGGACAATGATCACTGCCCATAATGTGTGGGTGAATTGTTGCGCTTTCAATTTGTCCCTTCAATTGATTGGATACAACAAAATAATCGATACGCCAACCAATATTACGTTCACGCACTTTATTCATATAGGACCACCATGTGTAGTGGTCAGTTTCCTCGGGATGCTTGTATCTAAAAGAATCTACAAAACCGCTTTCCAATAACGCTGAAAATTTTGCTCTCTCTTCATATGTAAAGCCCGAATTTCCAATATTAGATTTTGCATTTTTTAAATCAATTTCCGTGTGTGCAACATTTAGATCACCACAATAAACCACTGGCTTCTGACTATTTAGTTCTTGTAAATAGCTAGCTAAACGATCCTCCCATTGTAAACGTAATGGTAACCGCGCTAAATCACGCTGTGCATTTGGAGTATAAACATTTACTAAATAGAAATTCTTATATTCTAATGTTATAATTCTGCCTTCATCCTGAGAATCTTCGGCACCCACTCCATACTTAACAGACAATGGCGTGTGCTTCGTGAAAATTGCTGTTCCAGAATACCCTTTTTTCTGCGCGTAATTCCAATACTGCTCATAACCTTCAATAGTGAGCTCTACTTGTCCAGCCTGACATTTTGTTTCTTGGATACAAAAGAAATCAGCATCTATTTGATGAAAAAACTCTAAAAAGCCTTTACCTAGACATGCTCGTATTCCATTAACATTCCATGATATAAATTTCATTTATCCACACTCCTAAAAAAACGCCCTTCGGCTTATGCGAAGGGCATCCTATTATAGATCGTCACCAACAATTTTGACTTCCGTCTCTAATTCAACGCCAAATTTTTCTTTCACTACACGTTGAACCATTTGGATTGTCTTAATATAGTCTGAAGCAGTAGCATTTCCTTTGTTGACAATAAATCCTGCATGCTTGGTAGAGACTTCAGCATCACCAACACCTTTACCTTGTAGGCCACTATCTTGAATAAGTTTTCCAGCAAAATGTCCAGGTGGGCGTTTAAACACACTTCCAGCAGATGGATATTCTAAAGGCTGTTTTGATTCACGTTGGAAGGTTAAATCAGCAATCTTCGCATCAATTTCCTCCTGTACACCTACTGCTAATTGAAATTCAGAGGACAGCACATAATAACCCTTTTTGGCAATAATGCTTTGTCGGTATCCTAGCTCAAGGTCTTCTTTACCTAATATTAAAATGTCCCCTTCTTTTGTTAACACCTTCGATGAAACAATAATATCTTTAATCTCACCGCCATAGGCACCTGCGTTCATAGCCATTGCTCCGCCAATCGATCCAGGAATACCACATGCAAATTCAAAACCTGTTAAGGATGCTTGCGCTGATAGCTTTGATACATCTTTGATCAGTGCACCACTTTGTGCATACACATGCTCACCAGAAATACGAATCTCATCTAAGCGTGAAAATGTTACAACGATTCCCCTATGACCGCCATCTCGAACAACCATATTAGACCCGTTACCTAACATTAATAAAGGAATATTATTTATATATGCATAGCGAATAACGGATGCTGCCTCTTCTTCTGTTTCAGGAAGAACAAAAACATCTGCTTTGCCACCTAATTTTGTCATTGTGTATTGCTGTAATGATTCATTTAACTTAATATTGGCAGGATTAATACTTTTTGCTAAATCCACCGCCCATTGTTCTTTTGTCATGAGAGCTAATTCCTTTCTAACGTCCTTCTTACTCTACACCAGTATGGATTTACAACCCCAATTTGACAAGTAAAATGAAGGGTATTTTTATCTCATATTAAAAGACAGGTAAGACCTGTGCAGAGATGATGAATATTATAAAGAAAATTGACAGTCATTCCAAGTGTCGTTTTTAGGACACTATTTTATTGTATTATCTAATAAAATAATCCATTCACCCTAGAGCCAACTACTTGCCCATGTTTCGATATTGCGGATAGCACCTTCAAGTGCCTGACCTTTATCTGTTAATGAATACTCAACGCGTACCGGTACTTCTGAATATACCTTACGTTCAACAAGCCCCTCTTTTTCAAGCTCCTTTAAACGTTCTGATAATAAACGTCCACTGACAGGTAGTGCAGATTCGATTTCATTAAAGCGCTGTGGTCCATCTAGTAATTGATATAATATTAACCCTGTCCATCGTTTTCCGATTAAATCCATTGCTTTAGCTAAACGAGGACACAAAGTTGTCTCATTCATATTTTTTCACCTCTATGTAACTATTGTAACGATTAATGCACTAAATGTAAATTTGAAGTAACTTATTTACGTAAAATAATCTATTAACTTTTATATATTTAATTACAAATAGTAACTTATAATTTCAATGTTGGACATATCTAACAAGGGAACATAAAATGTCTTAGACTAAACGCTATCCTAATAAAATGCACATATTTCCAATAATATGCCTATTCCATTTTAAATATGTTTTGTTTCATGTTCACAGATTACACTTTTATAGAGGGAAAAACTTCCACATTTATAAAAAACTCATTGAATATGCGATTTGTTTACTTTATCATTCGTTGTAGAATGCTGTTTTAGGAGGTTTTCAAATGAAAAAATATGCTATTGATTTCAGTCATTCAACGATCGGATTTTCTGTAAGACATATGATGATTTCTCGAATTCATGGTACGTTTGAATCGTACAGCGGCGAAATAGTTGCATCCAATATCGAACAAATGCAGGATGCAAACATTTCTATCACGATTACAGTGGCTAGTGTCTCCACCAAGAATCATGATCGTGATGTCCACCTTGTGTCTCCTGACTTTTTTGATGCAGACGTCTATCCAAAAATAGTATTTACCTCTACATATATTGATAAACTTGATGATAAAAATTTTGCTATTCATGGGGATTTAACCATCAAAAACATAACAAGACCTATCGTATTTACAACAGTATATACAGGAAAAGGTGTGAATCCATGGGCACAAGAAGTATTTGGCTTCCAAGCTAAAGCCCAAATTGATCGTCGTGATTTTAATTTAGTCTACAATACCTTTTTAGAAACAGGTGGTGTATTGATTAGCGATGAAATAGACGTGATAGTAGATCTTGAATTAAATCCTCTTTAAGTATTGTTTCTACCTTAAAGAAAGGGAGGAATTTATGTTTTGGTTTGATAATGATTTTTTATTTGGCTCCGCTTTTATTACCATCATCTTCTTTATTGTTTTTGGAAGCATAGCCTTTATGATTGTAAACGGGATTATCACTTGGTCTAAAAACAACCGTTCACCAATTTTAACAGTACCCGCTAAGGTTGTGACAAAGCGTACGAATGTACGTGGGGGATCTAACAATACTGGGGCATCTACATCCTATTACGTTACGTTTGAAGAGCAAAACGGAGAACGGCATGAACTAAAGATGAATGGCTACGATTATGGTCAGCTTGTAGAAGGTGATCTTGGCATTTTAACCTATCAAGGTACACGGTATCATTCATTCAACAGACATAAAAAAGGAGAGTAGCGATTATCGTACTCTCCTTTTCTTATTCTCTTATTTAATTAAATATTTAGCAAATCCAGCTTCTGTATCTTCTAAATATTCAATACCACTACCTGCTGGAATAAACTTTTGTGCATCTTTTGCAGATAAGTAGATAACCTTTGTATTGGCTGGGAAAGGTACAAATGACCAGTTATTATCCGCAGCTGGGTTAATTGTTTTATTGGCCATAATATAATCTACAACAGCTTGTCGATTTTCATAAGCATAGTTTGTTATGTTAGAGCCGTCAGTATTTTTAAATGTCGCCCCATATGATCCACCAACACGGTAATTGTTTGTGATGATGATGAATTCTTGTTTTAAATCGATTGGTTTACCATTGTATTGTACATTCTTAATACGATTTGCCTTTTCATCAGTAAGATTACCGCGGCGGTCATATTTTGCTGGCGATGTGACATCAATTTGATATGTTAAGCCATCTAACACATCAAAGTTATAAGAACGTGCTTCTGCATCGATAATATTTTGCTCTTCTGTTTTAGTCGGATCAATTGTTGCAAAAATACCAGCAGCCATCTCTAACCACTCGATTGCTTGTGCGCCTGTCACTTTAATCGTAGCAACAGTATTGTCATAATGATAAATGTCGGCCATATTTTTAATAGCAAGCGGTCCTACAGGAATATTTGTATAATCTAATGGATTATTACGTGATCCTGCTTTGAAAGGTGCTCCAGCTGAAAGAATTGGTGTCTTTTCATCAGCCGTACCCTTTAGCTCTTGTTCGATAAACCATTTTTGAGCTTGTGTTACGATTTGAATGGATGGATCATCTTGCACCATTGAAAAATAACTATGGATTGGTGCTGTTGTTTCTCCAACAGGCTGACGGATATACGTTAATGTGCCCTCATGTGCCTCTTTAATAGCCTCTAAAACCGTTGTGGATGGTTGTAAACCTTCTTGTTTGATCGATTGTAAAGAACCTTTACCATCTACCACTACCCATTCTGATCCTTGTTGTTCTAGTTTTAAATCAATTACACCAAGATGACTACCATAGCTACCTGCCATAACAGTAGGAACACCGTGAATTGTCCCCTTCTCTTGGTCAACATCTTTCAAATCCTTATAGTCACCAGGGAATGTTAAATGAGAGTGTCCTGTAATTAAAGCATCAATACCATCAATTTCTGCTAATTGGTAACCAACATTTTCAGCACCCTTCACATAAGTATCTTCACCAATACCTGAATGTGACAGAACGACAATCACGTCAGCTCCAGCCTTTTGCATTTCTGGTACTACCTCTTTCACAGCTTCGACTGGCTCTTGCATTTCAACTTTACCTGCTAAATGAATGGCATCCCATTCAACAATTTTCGTTGGAACAATCCCTGTAACACCAACTTTAAGTGTATGTTTTTTACCTGAACTGTCTACCACTTCTTTATCAAGAATGACATAAGGTGTAAACATACGTTCTTTTGTTTTTGCATCATAGGTATTAGCATTTACCACTGGATACTTTGCATCGTTTAATACTTCATCTAAAAAGTCTAGACCATAGTTGAATTCATGATTTCCTAAAGTTCCACCATCGTATTTTAATGCATTAAGTGCAGCAATAGCTGGATGAACTTCACCTGGCTTTAAAACACTTTCTAATGCTTTATATGAGCCAAGTGGTGTGCCTTGAATTAAATCACCATTATCAAATAGTAATGTATTTGGATTTTTAGCTCTTACTTGCTCAATAAGTGTTGCGGTATTAGCTAACCCAAGCTCTGATGATGGAGCATCTAAATAGTAATTGTAATTAGCTAAATTGGTATGAATATCTGTTGTCCCTAAAATCTGAAGATCAACTGATACACCAGTTGAAGGTGCTTTGTACTCTGCTACAAAGCGCTCCACAATACTCTCCATCTGTTCCTTTGTCACATAGTCACGAGGACGAATAGTATTATCCTCAAATGCTTGTAAAATGTTTGCTGCAACAGCATTCGCTAAATCTTGTTTATATGCCGTTGCAATTTGATCTGCATCCTTAAATTGCTCTAAAACTTTGAGGGAAGCGTTTTCACTAACAAGTCCACGAGCAGAGATAACAAATGCTTGCTGACGTGTTAATTTGTCATCTGGGCCAAATGTCGTTGCTGTTTTCCCTTTAATAAGTTTTAATTGAACAGCTTTTTCTACATAAGGTGCTAAATCCTTAGAGACATCGTTAAAGGCAAGCGAAGAGCCGTCACCCATCTCTACATCTAAATTTTCTACTAATTCTTTTACATAATCTGCGCGTGTTACATCATTGGAAGCAGCATCAGCAGAAATTCCAAATGGTATAAACGCGAAAAGGACTAGTAACGTCGCCAAGAAATTAGTTATTAATTTCTTATTCATACAACAACCTCCTTAATAATCTAGTATTTTCCTACAAATTCTATTATATTAAAACCATTCTAATTTTTACTGAATATATAGTCCTAATTATATGTATTTTTAAAAGAATGGTTAATTACTTTCCCTCCAAATCATAGATTTCTACCATCCTTTATTTTTCTATTAAATAGGATGTTAGTAAATGTAAATTCAAAATAATTAGTTACTGTCAATATGTCCGACCTCCATACCACACCATACATCTGTTAACAAAATAAAAAAAGTCCTCCCAAAATTGAGAGGACTTTTAATAAAAAATAATTTTTATGCATTCACAGTTTGTAGTGATTGAGCAACCTTTTTCACTTCTTCTAGGCCATTTGCAATAATTTCTTGCGCTTTATCTGGTGAAGCATTGTGACCTTCAATAATCACTTCTTCAATAACTTCCATCCCGAATACGCCACCTACTACGTTTTTAATGTAGTTTACTGACATTTCCATTGGTTGAGCTTCTGGTGATGAATAGTAGCCACCACGAGCATTTAAAATAATCGCTTTTTTGTCAGTCATTAAGCTAATTAATTGACCATTTTCACCATATTTGAATGTGAATCCTGCTTGATATACATAGTCAATAAATGTTTGTAAAGGTGCTGGAATTGTTAAGTTCCATAGTGGGAATGCAAATACAACTAAATCAGCTGCAGTTAATGCATCCATTGCTTTTTGTTTTGCAGCTAATAGACGTGATTCAATGTCTGTTAACTCTCCACCATTTTGGACTTTACCAAAAGCATTGAAAAGATCTTGTCCAAAATAAGGCATATCTTCTGCAAATACGTCAAAAGTTGTTACGTTGGCACCTTGTACATTTTCCATAAAAGTATCATACATTTTTGTTGAAATACCGTCTGGACGGTTGTTAGCTTTTACTACTAAAACGTTCATTATATAAAATCTCCCTTAAATTTCAGAATCTAATATCTCGAATTCAAGATATGTGTTTATCTTAAAAAATTTCATCTAAAATGTCAATGTTCCATGCCTCAGACTTTTGACTGAAATATTCTATCTTTTCTCCATTCTAACAAGAGGAGTTGAAAGCCTTCCTCCTCTCTCTAGTAAGCTAAAATTTACAATTATCGTCTGTACAAATACCCGCATCACCTGTGCCAGCCATCTTTAGCGATGGTTGTAAGCCCTCTTCTTCAGCAACTTTACGCAATGTATTCTCAAATACCTCCTGCGGTTGTGCACCTGAAATACCATATTTACGGTTTAAGACAAAGAACGGTACCCCTCGTACACCAAGCTGGAGGCCTTCTTGAATATCCGCTTCTACCTCATTTTTATAAACATCATCGGCAAGAACCTTTGCAACTTCTTCACGCTCTAGCCTTACTTTCTCAGCTATCTCTAATAAAACATCATCTTGACCGATACGCTTTCCTTCAATAAAATGACTGTGTAAAAGTAACTCCACTAGAGCTGTAACATCTCCCTGTTGTTCAGCCCATTTTACAAGCCGATGTGCTTTTAGCGTATTCTCTTCCATCAAATTGCTAAAATCGTAGTTTAGCCCTACTTCTTTCGCACGCTCTGTTACACCCACTGTCATTTCCTTTGCCTTCTCTAAGGACATTCCATATTTCTTTGCCAATGATTCATAGACAGTACTATGCGAATCTATTGGAGTAGTTGGATCTAGTTGGTAGCTTTTATAGACAAGCTCCACCTGCCCCGAATAGCCAGTATCCTCAATCGCTTTCTCTAATTGTTTTTTACCAATATAACAAAATGGGCATACATAGTCAGACCAGATTTCAATTTTCATTTCATACTCACTCCTTTTGCTACATTGTAGCGATAGTTGAAATCACAAGGCAATTTTAATGCCTCACTGCATAAATTTTCAAGTTCTTCTACATACTGAACACAAAAACAATGTGAGGTTTCTATATGACACAATCTCTTTGGCTTGCTACAACTGAGTCTGTCTCTTTATCTTCTCTTACTTCCTCAACAACATGCGATGTATGTATAATCGGTGGTGGCTTAACTGGTTTATATACTGCCTATACTTTAGCAAAAGCAGGTGTGGATGTAGTTCTTCTCGAAGCAAATACCCATTTTGGTCACGGTACGACAGGGCATTCAACAGGAAAATTAACAGCCCAACATAGCATTGTCTATGCAAATCTTTTAGAAAAATTATCTTTAGAAGAGGCACAGCTTTATTATCAACTGAATCAACAAGCCATTGATAAAGCTAGACAGATACTCCCACCAGACAGGGTTCGTTCGGTGGATTCACTGTTATACTGTCAAACAAAAGAAGGCTATGCACAATTATTAAAAGAATGGAATGCCTATAAGGTTTTAAACATTAAGTCTAACCTTACCTCTGACACAGAGCTCCCATTCCCTATTACAAAAGCTTTATGTATGACACAACAAGCACAAATAAATCCTGTTGAAGTAAGTAATTTTCTTGCGAAAGAGGCGCAGAAGATGGGCGCAAAACTTTATGCAAATACCCGTGTTCAGCAATTAAACATACCACAGAATAACTTATATACCGAAAAAAATATGTCGGTTCAATATAATAAACTTATTTTATGTTCACATTATCCCATTGAAGCATTTAAAGGGCTTAAACTTTTTAAATTATCCAATAGTCGCTCCTATATGGTTGCAAGTAAAACCTCTGAGACTATGCAAGGTCAATATTTATCAGTTGATTTTCCTTCCCGTTCGATACGGACTGCCACGATTAATCAGGAAAATTATTTAGTCTTAGGAGGTGCGAATCACATCGCTGGCGAGACCGTTCATACCGAGCCATATTATGAGGCCATTTCCAATGAAATGAAGGAGCATTTTGAACAACAGCCACTTTATCGATGGTCAGCCCAGGATATAGAAACACCTGATATTGTCCCTTATGTTGGGAGAATTACAAACTCCTTACCTAACGTATTAATTGCCACTGGCTATCGAAAATGGGGAATCTCCAATTCCTTTGTCGCAGGCGATATCTTATCGTCTCTTTTAACAGGCTCAAAGATTGAAGAAGGTGCTATCGCTCTTTATTCACCATCACGTACTAAATTCGGTGCCCAATTCATGCAAATGCTGAAAGTAGGAGGATTTGTTGCCAAGGAATATATAGCTGGGTATATGAGGAATGCCACTGCTCCAACCTGTACTCATTTAGGCTGCAAAACAAAGTGGAATGAAGCTGATGAAACATGGGATTGTCCTTGCCATGGTTCCCGTTTTAACGCTAAGGGTGAGGTGCTTGAAGGCCCTGCTGTACAGCCATTAAAACTCGATTAAAAAAGAGGCTGTCTTAATAGACAGCCTCTTTTTTATTTTTTATTTTAGAGCTTCTGTTAATACTGGCACAATTTGTTTCTTACGAGAAACAACACCTGGTAATACAACACGGTTATTGATAAGATCAGCACCGAATCCTTTTGCTGCTGCTTCTGCTACTTGCCCAATTGCAACAGCTGTTGAATCATTATTTAAAATGTCAGTCACAACGAAGAAGAATAGATCTAAGCCATTTTCTGCAACATTTTTATTGAGTAGGATTTCTAACTCTTCTTGACGATTAAGCACATCATTAACATCAACTGCATTAACTTGAGCTACAACAGATTTGTACTCACCAAATTGGAACTCCTTTGCATCTAATGATAATAAATCTTCTAATGATTTATCAGATAAATCAGCACCTGCTTTTAGCATTGCTAAACCATACTCTGCAATCTCCACACCAGCAATTTTTGCTAGCTCTTCACCAGCTTTTACATCTTGCTCTGTGCAAGTCGGTGATTTGAATAATAATGTATCTGAAACAATTGCAGATAACATTAAACCAGCAATGTTCGCAGGTATGTCTAAACCGTTTTCGTTAAAAATTTTCTTAAGAATAGTAGCCGTACAGCCTACTGGTTCTGCACGATAATATAGTGGATCAGCTGTTTGGAAGTTGGCGATGCGGTGGTGATCAATTACCTCTGCAATTTGCACTTCCTCAATACCGTCAGCCGATTGTTGGAATTCATTGTGGTCTACTAGAATAACTTTGTCCGCTTCACCAACTACAGAAGAGATTAAACGTGGCGCTTCAAAGCCGAATTTATCTAATGCAAATTGAGTTTCATTATTAACATCTCCAAGACGTACTGCCTCAGCTTCTTCACCAATTTGCTGTTTTAAATAGGCATATACAATAGCAGACGTGATTGTGTCTGTATCTGGGTTTTTATGTCCAAAAACTAATACTTTACTCATAGAATTAATTCCTCCTAAAATGGCACTTACATTTATATTTTATTTTATCATACCTTATAGCCTGACAAGTGATAAAGTGAAACTTTGGAACAATTTCGCCTCAGCGTATATACCACTGACCCTCACTCTCGATATAACATACAGTGCTTAATTGTGTCCAAACTATATTATGCAAATAGAATGGCAGTGCTCTAAATACATACTTTTCAAATAAGATATCTATATTATAACTAGCTTAAGTTGCTATGTATACTTTTAATAGGTCTAATTACTTCTATAAAACTCTCTATTTTTACCAACCTATTTTTAACATTCAATAGTAAAAATGCCTCTTTTTTATAAAATAATTAGTTTATATAGATATTTAGTTGGGTTTTCATATTTAAGTCATCATAATTTTATGCTATCATCAGGTAGTCTATATTTTTGGATATTCAGGAAATGGGGATTACGATGACGAAGAAGATAGAAAAAAAGTACATTCCTTTAGCTAACTATTTTGATGTAGCTTTACAACAAGAAATTACTTTATCCTTTAGTGAATTAGAAAACATTATGGGACAAGCATTACCGAACGCTGCCTACTTAAATAAAAGCTGGTGGAAAAAAACTAAGCCCCCTCTCTCACATTATTTATCATGGACAAATGCAGGCTATTATGTCATTGATGTTAAGCTAGGTTCTAGTGTATCTTTCTCACGTACGCAAATGAAGTCTACCGAAAACAACACTTCTAATAGTGAGGAGAATTCATCTGCATACATAATACGAGGAATTGAAGCATCTGATGCTAGATCATTCATTCATTTACAAGAGGAGATTTTTCAAGAAACTGACTTTATGTATAATGTTCAAAATGAGCTAGATCTCACTGTCCAACAACTTCGTAAAAATTTAACCTATTGGAAGCAACTAAAAAACCGTACTATACTACTTTGTGTACTAAACGGAATCTTTGCAGGTTATGCAGTTATTCATGGATATAAACAATCAAAAGCTAGACACGTTGCCTCTATTCGTTTAGCTGTGAAAGAAGAGCATCAACAAAAAGGTATTGGCTCCGCACTAATGAAAGCTGTAGAAAGTTGGTCTAAACAACATGATATTTCCCGTTTAGAGTTATCTGTTATGGAGCATAACAATGTAGCTTTACGTCTCTTTACAAAGCTAGGATTTCATCAGGAGGGCATTCGAAAAAATGCCATTAAATTAAATGATACTTATATTAATGAATATAGCTTGAGTAAAATTCTATAATTCACTTTCCCTAGATGTCTAAATACTATTTGGACATCTTTTTATATAGAAAATTTCAAAAAAATACGCATAGATAGTGTGTTTCAACAACTATCTATGCGTATTTACATTAAAATACCTGCTTTTCTCTAATAGCATCTAAGAATAATACATTACTTTCTACTTGCTCATACAATTGCTGATATTTATCATAGTGGTCTTTATCCTGGCTTATCATTTCCTCTATCAACGCATGCAAAAATGAAATCAAGACTGGGGCAATGTCTAGAGAAGAATGATTCTTGGTACCGAGGGTAAATAATGCACTGGCATATTCTCGAATAGGCGAAAATGCAGAACCTGTAATGGCAATAATTTTCACTTTCTTTACCTTTGCAATTTCAACAATCGTTTTAATATCCTCAATCTGTTTATCAAAAGATAGTACAATTAAAGTCGTATGTTCGCCCATACTGTTTATTTGATTCACTAAATCATCTGAGTCTAAACGAAGCTGCTTAATATTAGCACGAAGTGTTTTCAATGTATTAGATAGCCAATTTGCAACAGATGCATTGTGACGAGTACCTAGAATATAGATATTGTCTGCTTCATGCATCCATTTTGAGCATTTTTGGATCTGCTGATCGTTAATCAATTGAATTATTTCTTGAATATTTTGGCTATCTCGTTGCATCACCTTACCAAAGCTAGAATTAGTCAGCTTCTTAGCAGTATATGTAGGCTGTAGATTTGCACCTACATCTTGAGACATAATATAGGCTCTAACTTCCTCTTGCAGTTCTACATACCCTGACAAATCCATAGCATAACAAAATCGAATCACGGTTGATTCACTTACATTAGCCAATCTGCCAACCTCTGCTGCTCCATTAGCAATCACTGTTGTGGGATTATCCATTACAAATTGAGCTACTTTACGCTGGCCCTTTGACAGCCTTACAAACCTTTTCTTTATATCTTCATGAATACTCATTCCTAACAACCTTTCTTTCAATGACCTTATCACGAACGGGAGATTGTTTCCTACTGACTCAAAATTCGATTAAAAATACAGTATCACGATTACAATTTGAATACAATGACTTTTCTGAAAAATCTTCATCGCATTAACCTGCTAATAAAACAATTTGATTTACGCTTTAACCATTTTATATTGATTTGTCATTTTAACAAATAAATCAGTCAAATCGAATAAAAATTAATAAAATCTTATTTTTATGTATTATTTAAGCGAAATCAGACAAAAATGTCCTGGACCAATTCCTTTGATCCAGGACATTCTATTTCATATTATTCTAGTTCAAGCTGCTTCGTTTCCTTCCCAAGGAAGATGACCCCTATAACACCGATAATAATCGCTCCACAGAAAATGGCAAAGATAAAGCCTATATCATAGCCTGCCGTTAATAAAAAGCCAACGAGCAACGGACCAAAAATACCACCAATTCGTCCAACTGCTGCTGCCATACCAGCACCTGTTCCACGAATAACTGATGGATATTGCTCGGGTGTATAAGCATATAATGCTCCCCAAGCTCCTAAGTTAAAGAAAGATAAAAGCATCCCTGAAGTTAACAATACGGCTAAAGTATCTGCATTACCAAAAATATAAGCACTCGCTGCAGTACCAATTAGATAGGAAACAAGGACAAACTTACGTCCAAACTTTTCTATAAACCAAGCGGCTGTAAAGTAACCTGGTAATTGAGCTAAAGTCATGATCAAAACATATTTAAAGCTTGTGATCATGTCAAAGCCTTTCCCTACCATCACACTTGGCAGCCATAAAAACATGCCATAATACGAAAATACAACTGTAAACCATAATAGCCACAGCATAAATGTAGAACGAGCATACTTTTTTGACCAAACCTCTTTCATATTTTGGCCAATGCTCCGTTTTTTTGCTTCTTCCTTCACAGTAAATTGTGGTGAATCTGGCAAATGCCAACGAAGATAAATAGCATAAAACGCTGGAAGTGCTGTTAGTATAAGGGCTACTCGCCATCCCCATGTGGGAATAACAAAATACGAAATAAGTGCTGCAATTAACCAGCCTGCTGCCCAAAAGCTTTCAAGTAATACAACCACGCGCCCTCTTTCTTTGGCAGCCACACTTTCAGATACAAGTGTTGAAGCTACAGGCAATTCTCCTCCTAGCCCCATCCCTACTAAAAAGCGTAAAATTAAAAATGCAGTTAATGTTGTTGTAAAAGCGGATAATCCACTTGCAATAGAAAAAAGGACAAGTGTCCACATAAATATTTGCTTGCGACCTACTTTATCAGCAAACACACCAAAAAAGAGTGCTCCTACAGCCATGCCGATAGAATTTATACTACCAATCCAACCAGACTGACTTGGTGATAGTCCCCACTCAGCGGCCAATGCTGCAATGACAAAGGATAATATACCAACGTCCATCGCATCAAAGAGCCACCCAACCCCCGCTACACCCAATAATTTATTTCTGGAAATGGATTGCTGAGGTTTCTTTGTTACTGCTGTATTTATTGTCATCCCAACCACCTGTCTTTACACTTGACTTTACATTACAAGATTACTATACAGTTGTTTCAAGAAAGTGACAAGTACTATTCAAATTACCGAATTGTTTCGACAATTAATGAAATGGTATTGAAATAATAGTGCTATTTGCGTTAAAATGTCTTTTATACAAAAACAACTGTTCTTTCTATAAGAACAAAAGGAGATCGTTACGTTATGTGGAAAGGCCTTATCGAAGAATATAAACAATTTTTACCCGTAACTGAAAATACACCTGCTTTAACTTTAAATGAAGGCAATACGCCTCTTATACATTTAGTGAATTTATCTAAGAAACTAGGCATTGAGCTTTACGGAAAAATTGAGGGTGCAAACCCAACTGGCTCATTTAAAGACCGAGGAATGGTATTTGCTGTTGCAAAAGCAATCGAGGATGGAAGTCAATGCGTTATTTGCGCTTCTACAGGAAACACTTCCGCTGCTGCGGCTGCTTATGCAACTCGTGCAGGCATCCAATCAATCGTTGTTATTCCAAAAGGTAAAGTTGCTCTCGGAAAGTTAGCACAGGCAACAATGTACGGGGCAAAGATTATCGAAATTGACGGAAACTTTGATGATGCACTCAATATCGTTCGCCAAGTAAGTGAAACGACACCAGTTGCACTTGTTAACTCTGTAAATCCATACCGTATCGAAGGTCAAAAAACGGCTTCGTTCGAAATTGTTGATGCCTTAGGTTCAGCCCCTGATTATTTGTGTATTCCAGTTGGGAACGCAGGTAATATCACTGCATATTGGAAAGGGTTTAAAGAATATCACGCTGCAAAAAATAGTGGGCTACCAAAAATGTATGGCTTTGAAGCTGAAGGTGCTGCAGCAATCGTTAAGGGTGAGCCAATTGCTAATCCTGAAACAGTGGCAACTGCCATTCGAATTGGCAATCCTGCGAGTTGGACATTGGCAGAAGCTGCTCGAGATGAATCTGGTGGTATCATTGATTCTGTTACAGATGAAGAAATTGTAGCAGCCTATAAATTAATCGCAAGTACAGAAGGCATTTTTGTTGAGCCTGGCTCTGCTGCTTCTTTAGCAGGTGTTATGAAATCTGTTGAAAATGGAAAAATCCCTCAAGGCGCTAAGGTTGTAACAATCTTTACAGGGAATGGCCTAAAAGATCCTGATACAGCCATGAATGTGTCCACTGTAGAGGTCGTATCCCTTAAAAACGATGAAGAAGAAATTCGTGCATATATTGAGGGTGTACTATGAGTAAAATGTGGCAAATCTCAGTTCCTGGAAGCACAGCCAACTTAGGTCCAGGCTTTGATTCAATAGGACTTGGCTTGTCTCTTTACTTACAGCTTTCTGTTACCTTGCAAGAACAATGGGAAATTATTCATCTTGATGATAATGGTCCTAAAGAGTTTGAGCTTGAAGATCACTTACTATACATCATTGCAAAAAAAACTGCAGATCTATATGGTCAACAGCTACCTGCCTGTCGTGTGGAGATGACTAGTGAACTTCCATTGGCACGTGGACTTGGCAGCAGTGCAGCAGTTATTGTTGCAGGTATTGAGCTTGCTAACCAAGTCTGCAAGATGGAGTTAACACTTCAAGATAAACTCAACCTCTCTTCACAAATTGAAGGACATCCAGATAACGCAACTGCTTCAGTTTTAGGAGGATTAACGATTTCTTCGATGGATGACAATGGCATAGTCGATACATTCCACATCAATGATATCGATGCCTCCTTTGTGGTATATGTACCAGATGTTGAATTAAAAACAAGTGAATCACGTTCTGTTTTACCAGAGCAATTTAACCGTTCCTATGCTGTTCACGCCTCAGCAAATGCAAATATGTTAGCCGCTTCTTTAATGGTACGAGATTTTGAACGTGCTGGACGTTATATGGAGGCAGATTTATTCCATGAACCGTTTCGTGCAAAGCTAATTCCTGCTTACGAAGAAATTCGTATGGCTGCAAAATCGAACGGTGCATATGGTACTGCTCTAAGTGGCGCTGGACCAACAATGATTTCTATTATTCCTTCTGCTATTGCCTCTGACTTCGTTGAATTAATGAAAAAGCAATTCCCAGAGCATCAAATTATTTTAACAAATGCTGATGAACATGGTGTACAAGTCAATGAATGTGTGAAACGTCTACTTTAATAGTAGGCGTTTTTTCTTGAAAGCAAGTTTGGATAAAACTAATATTATAGAAGTATAGAATTAGACCTTTTATACGCGCTTTTCTAAGGAGGAATTATCTTGAAACCCATTATATTCTGTGATTTCGATGGCACGATAACAGAAACAGATAACATTTTTTCACTTATGACTGAATTTGTACCAGAAGAATCTGAGAAAATTGCTCAAGCGATGATGGAGCAAACCATTTCATTTAAAGATGGGCTATCAGCAATGTTTCATCTACTTTCTACTCATCAAAAAGATGAAGTCATTCAATACCTAATGGAGTCGGCAGTTATACGTGAGGGATTTGGTGATTTTGCCCGCTATGCTCAAAATAACAATATACCATTTTATATTGTAAGTGGCGGAGTTGATTTTTTTATCGAGCCTTTAGTTGATAAATTTGGTCCCTTTTCAGGCATTTACTGTAATAAGGCCGATTTTTCTGGTAAACAAATAGAATTGATCTACCCAAATAGCTGTGATGAGGAGTGCGCTAAATACAGCACACAAGGATGTGGCTGCTGTAAACCAAGCGTAATGCGGAAGGTTGCTAAGGAAGATCATTATAAAATTGTAATTGGTGATTCTCTATCAGATTTTGAGGCAGCTAAACTAGCAGATATTGTTTTAGCTAGAGATCATCTTATCCAACGCTGTGAAGAGCTCCATGTTCCATATAGACCTTTTACCACATTTCATGATTGTCTCAAAATAGTACAAGAGCTAGTGGAGTCAAAAGAAGCTGTTGTTACACGCTAATAGAAAAAAGAAAAAGGAGCCACTTTTACAAAGATGTCTCCCTTTTCCTACTTACTTATGCTAATAATACTAAGCTAATGGCCATGACCGCCATCCCCCCTACTAGACCGTACATCGACAAATGTGTTTCATCATATCTTTGTGCAGCCGGTAGCAATTCATCTAGTGAAATAAAGACCATTATCCCTGCAACCCCAGCGAAAACGATTCCAAACATGACATCTGTTAAAAAGGGCATAAGGAGCAAAAAAGCTACTAATGCACCTACAGGCTCTGCCAATCCTGATAAAAAGGATAATTTAAAGGCTTTCCTTCGATTACCTGTTGCAAAGAAAATAGGAACAGATACAGCAATGCCTTCTGGAATATTATGAATAGCAACTGCAATGGCAATAGCAATCCCTACATTCGGATCATTAATAGCTGACATAAATGTAGCGATCCCCTCAGGAAAATTATGAATGCCAATCGCCAGAGCTGTAAAAACGCCCATCTTCATCAAATGTTCTTCATTAACCTGTGGTTTGATGGCATTAACATCCTCTACCAGCTTTACTTCATGAGGATTAGTTGCCTTCGGAATGAATTTATCAATTAAGGCAATAAACAACATCCCACCGAAAAATCCTAGGATTGTCATCCAATAGCCATTTGTTGTACCTAATGCATTGGTTAAAGCATCTTTAGCTTTCACAAATATTTCTACAAGGGATACATAAATCATCACCCCTGCTGAAAAACCCAATGCTAATGATAAAAATTTTGTATTTGTTCTTGATGTAAAAAATGCTATTAAACTACCTACACCTGTTGCAAGTCCAGCAAACAGGGTTAATCCTAATGCCAGTAAAACATTTCCGTCCATGCCCTTCTTCCTTTGCTCTTTTTCTTATTGTACTCATCTTAACGTAGAAGTTTCCTATACGCAATTCTTTTTTATAAGGCAAATATCATTCTTTACAGTGTCTCGGTAAAATGTAAAAAAGCAGTATCTATCATGTGAAATAGATACTGCCTGTCTTTTTATTTATGATTAGATGGAAATAAACGTTTACGCCGTTCGTACCAAATGACACAGATGATAAACCAAGTATAGCCGATGCTCCAACCACCAAGTACATCTGTAGCAAAATGTCGAGCTCCTGCAATACGTGATAAACCAATAAGCACCATTAAAATTGTAGCCCCAAGCCACAGAAGGTTTTTACGTTCTTTACTACTATTCTCCGCTAAAATATAAGCAAGTGTAAATAAATAAAGTATACCTGTCATCGAATGTCCAGACGGAAAGCTAAAGGATGTCAGTTGATCCTCAATTTCAGGTCGTGGACGTTGCACCCATTTCTTTAGTAATTGATTCAGAACATTGCCTACTGCAAAAGTTAGTACAACAAATAGCATACCTCGATAATTTTTTACCTTCCAAGCTAAATACACCATTAAAACTATTGCAACAGCAACAACAAATTTCGGCTCACCTATATAATGAAAGATCTCAATAAAACGATTACCAAAAAGAAGCTCTGCCATCTTTGCATCAAATGTATTCATCAGCTGACTATGATAAGTGGCTCTTAATACAATAAAGACAATTAACGTTAAAACTGCTAATGGATATGCCCATTTTTTCATTTTTTCACCTCAAAAAAACATTCATGCTATGTCCTTCACATCATAACACAAATAAATCTTTTCTGAATGAAATATAGGCCTTCATTTTATGAAAGGTTTACACCATTGACCTCTTGATAAATAGTGACAGATTCTTCTTCTGGTTTGTGAAAGTAATTGGAAACGGCCAATGCAACAATGAATAAAATGGCTACTATAGGTAGTATTCTTCTAAACATCCTAAACACTCCCTTATTCTTTTACTAGACCAAATTTGTCTACTTAATTAGCACTGGATCAAAAAGCCAATCTTTTGAACCAAAGTTTGCATCCTTTTCTCCTCTAACCTCACGTGAAATACCATATTTTATAATAGTTTCTCTAAATCTTTTACTAAACAAAGTCTTTCTATATAGATATCTTCCATCATGACTACACTCGGCTGAGTAGAAAACATCACCTTTTAAGTTTTCCAAATCTTCATGATGATAAATATCAGGACCATTAATGACACCATTTAAACCACAACTACACGGAGGTTGCTCAGTTGCAAAGTATAATTTAACTCTGTCCTTACTACACTCAGGGAGTATTTGTATAGGAATAATTTGATAGGCTGGCTGTTTTCCTTCTTCCGGGCCTTGATGGATCACCTCTAAAAGCTCATAGCCTTCTAGTTTTTCTCTTTTCATTAAAGATACTAGTTCCTCAGAAGCTACCCAATAACCATTTACATGCACTAGATGACGATCTTTCATCTGCGTAGTATCAATGACTATTGGTGATAACTGCTCTTTATCCATGAGCCCACAACACTTACAATGTGTACTCAAAGAAAATAGTGTCCCTTTATCTTCTAAGAACATTTCCGGTGAATTACCTGTTGAATTTAAAGTAAATAATGGTGCTCGTTCATACTCTGTATCTGAAAATTCAAAGTAAAAACGTTCTCCGATTGAAACGATTCCAAATTCACGCTCTAATGACTCATATAAAGCTGTTACCTGCTCGTATGTTACCTCTTCATTTAATGTAAAAATAGGATTAAATTTTGTTTTTAAGTTTCTTTTTCTCAATTCAGGCGCACCAATAGCAATACCATGACGATTATAAACGTTAATAACTTGATCTTGACTAGTTTCATCTATGGAAAACAAATTTTCAAGTTCTACTTTCACAATACACGCCTACCTTTATAAAGTTTTATGGTGAAGTATATTGACTAGCTAGTAACATTCTACTAACGCTACTTTATTCATAGATAGTCAGGCTGCTTATTTAATAAAATGATTTATATATTACTCACTAAAGCAAATCTACTTAACCATTGTTAATTTAAGCGTACCAGTAGTTATACCGTTATTTCAACTTCGGGTTTACGCCAATTTTCTGGCGTGATTCAGACAAATTTTTGGCGTGATTTGGCGGAAACAAAAAACACCGCCACTTTTTTGGCGGTGTCTATCATATTTTATAGGCAATTCAGTATAGGAATATGGTTTTATTTTACTAAGGAAATATATAGGATATTCAATTCCCATAATGCCCCCTATTAATTGAAAAATATACCAACAGTATAACATAGAAATATTTTAGAGTAAATTCATTCTCTCAGCAAGATTTACAGCTTCTGTTCGTGAATCTACATTCAACAAAGAAAAGAGTTGCGTTAAATATCTCTCCGTTGTACGTTGAGGAATATTTAATTCAATAGCGATAGCTTTATTTGTATGGCCCTCTGCAATGAGTCTTAGAATTTTCTTTTCCTTTTCATTTAAGTGAATATCTTTAGCGCCTTGCAGTTTAAATTTATCATCCAGAAAATCTAAGAAATTTTTAGGTAAAACAATTTCACCGTTTGCAATTGCCCTTACTGTTCTTAATATTTGCTCTTTCGAAGCTGTTTTAGCTAAAATACCTTCTATTTTTCTTTCTAAAATGAGTGGATAATAATCCGTAATGTCATCACCTGTGTAAAGAATAACTGAAGCATTTGACTGAATAGCCTTGATATTACGGGCTAGGTTAATTCCATTTTCTAATGGCATATTGATATCTATTAGATAGATATCGTACGGTTTATTCTTTATCCTTTGAATGACACAAGTTGCATCACTTTCCGTATCGATGATAATATCTTCATTCTCTTGAAATAAATTTTTAGTTCCCTCTAACACTATAGGGTGATCATCCACTATGAGCATCGTAATCAAGTGTTTCACTCCCTTCTTTCACCATGATTCTAATAAACATCCCTTTATTGATATTTGAGTCAATAGTAAATTGTCCGTTAAACGCTTTTACGCGCTCCTGCATGCCTTGAATGCCCATAGATTCTGCTACTATAATGTCCTCTACATTACAGCCTACACCATCATCTTTATAAATGATTTCAAAACCATCGTTCATTTCTTTTAAATGAATTTCAACTGATACTGCATAAGAATGCTTCAATGCATTATTAAGTAGCTCTTGGAATAAACGATAAATCATCAAATTCATGCGCTCATCCTCTAAATAAAGACGATCAATGGTGTAAATAAGCATGAAGTTAGCTCTTTCTTGAACTTTCCGAATCAGTTTTTCTAAAGCAGCATTTAAACCTAATGTATCTAGTAACGGCGGTTTTAGGTTTTCACAATAAGTACGTAATTCATGTAAGGATGCAACCATTTGTTTATGAATTTTCGCAAGCTTTTCTTGAATATCCGTGGTATTTTTTGCATTTACTAGGACATCCACCTCGCGAGCTATATGAAGTTGCTCCTGTAAATTGGTGTCATGTAACTCTTGAGCTAACTGGTATTTTTCTTCTTCAAATCTTAGCCATAATAGCTTATTCAGCCATGGTAACTGACCATCATCAGCTTGCTTCATATGCTTCAGTTCCTCTAGCAGTTCTTCTACCATCTTGGTATTTTCAATAAAATTATTTACATATAATAAGAGTAGTTCAAGCCATAAAAGCTCCTCATCTTTTAAATGAATCGTATTATTATGCCCTAGCACTAAAGCTCTTTTAAAATGTGCATCCTGATGGAGGAATGCTATATAAACTTTGTCAATTTTGCGTATTTCACCTAATCTGATTTCTTCCATTGTGTCAGGATCGATCCTAATACTTTCACCAGCTATTGGTAAGAATTCGTTTTTGTCATAGTTATATGTTAAGACAAAAACATCCTCTAACTCCAGATGCACGGAAACTTCATAAGCAAACTTTTCTAAAAGTTCGTTAATTTTAATTGTTTTCCCAATTTTATCTACAGCTGTATATAGCTGATGAATATAGTCACCCTTTGTGGAAAATAATATTTTCCGCTTGCGATAATCGACCTTCTCTTTTACGTAAAAAAGTATGATTAATGAAGAAAATGTAAAGAAAGATACACCCGACACAACAGTCATGGTTAAATAACGCCCGGCAATAAAATATAGTCCCACTGTAAACCATACAGTAAAGATTAAAGAAAATATAACATAATAACGTAGTCTTGTAATATGGTACTCAATATCAAATAATCGCTCTGCTAATTGCGTAAAAATAAAGCTAAATGGTATAAACAATAAAAATAATGAGCTTATCTCAGAAGAAAGTATATACGTATGGAAAAAAATTTTAGGGAGTGCATATAAAAAAAGAAATGGTAGAAACGGTATTAATATACTATTTAATAAAATTTTCAACTGAGGTGAGCTGTACTTAAAATAGCTTATTAATAGAATACTAAGGATGATCACTAGGAGAATAAAGAAAATAGCCAATATAACATTGGAAAGAATATCATTTGAAGCAGGATAAATAGTACCCATACATCCTAATACAAAAGCTATAAAAGGAATTATATAAAAGAGCTTGATATTATTTGTAAACACCCAATTTGTTTTCACAAATGAATAATAATTTCTCAAAAAATGTAATAGTATAACTAAACATAACAGCATACTACTTCGATTTACGATAATGCCAATCGTATCCATCCTACCAGAGACACCACTACTTACATAAGCCAATGAAACGGTTAACATAAAAAGAATTAGTAAGTCAGCTAATTTTGTATTCCTTTGTTTGAAATGTAAATAAAATGCAACAAATAATGTTAATAAATAATAACAAGCTGGAATGATTAATACATAGATAAATTGTTGAGGGATATCCAAATGCTTAATATGTATATTGATTAGATCTCCATCGGGCTTCAGTACTGTTATTTCATTAGCAGATAAAATTTTAGATTTATATCTCAGTTGATTTAATTCATTGATGGGTTCATGATCTACACTTAAAATTGCATCACCAACAGAAATATTTTGATCCTCTGCCCAGTCTTTATAATAAAGTTGAGAAATAACCCATTTGTCATTCTCTTCTTCTACCCCAATTTGTATATAAGGCTCGCTATAATTCACATAATTTAAATAAAAACCAATAATTAAATAGAGAATTATAGCGGGCCAAAACAACTTACTTCGCAACTTTCTTAGTTCCAAATATCACTTTCTGTATTCATTTCACCGTTAAATGCTTCTAAAATTGCTGATTGCTCTACAGATGAAACTCCAACTAATGATGCTTTTTGCTCTTTTAATAGTGTAACTAGGCTTGGATTTTGCTCTAAATATTGGATTACATTAATCATTTTTATCTCTCCTCATTTCAATAGTTTTTGTAGGTATTCTCTACCTACCTGATTTATAGCTACATTTTCTAGGTAATTTAATGCTTTAAATTTATAGACGTTTTTTATGGTAATGGCATAACGTATCGCCCCACCATTTGTCAACGCATCTTCTGTTGCATTATTATCCAAATCTGTAACTATATCATCATTATAATAGCTAGAAACAGATTTTGAAACATCATTTTTCTGTGATAAAAGATAAATAATAGGCAGAGAATACCTTTTATTTAGCAGATCATTTTTAGGACCCCATACCTTTAAGCTTTGAATATCATTTTTAATTTGTTGGATGATCCCTATGTATTTCCCATATTCCTCTACTTCTTGAGATATTTCTCCTTTTGCAAGTACTTCGCCAACCAAGCAACCCATTGCTGTTAATGATCCGGATTTCAAGGTAATCATTTTTACATAGGAATCTTCATCGCGACAACTATTTAGTAAGTCTAATTGCTGTCCATTTATACTTTTTAATGCGTATTCATCAACTAGCTTTATAGCCGCTCTTTTATGTTCAAAAGAGGTTTCATCTATTGTTTTAGATGCCATGATCAGCATAGCTAAAGCAACGTTTAATGATAATTCAGGTGTTTTGTTCCAACTATAGTCTGAATCCTTATCCTGCAGATCATCAATAATATCAAAAGACAGTATTAAAAGTTCAATTGCAGCAGCTACCTTGTAGATATCTTGATTTATACTACTTGAAAATGCTTCATAATGCCAAAAACACATTTTACCAAAGGAAAAACCTACTGTTGTTTTTTCTTCTTTAAAGCTTTTTAGCATTAATTTTAGCTCAGGTCCAAGCAATAGCTCATTTTCTATAAGGATGTCTAATGATTCATTGATACGCATATCTAAATCCTTCAATAGTCCTCTCTCCTATCTAGTGTATTACTAGATATTATATAGATTAGTGGGAATTAATACTAGTCACGCCATTATATAATACATTAAATACCATTAATTCCTTTATAAAGAGAAAGACCGCCAAAAAATGGCGTTATTCATGCAAACCACGCCAGATTTTTGCTAATTATTACTAAAAAAATGGCGGTAGAGAACCAAGTACCGCCATTAAAGTGGCGTAAACTTACCATTGAAATGGCGCTCTAACAGATGTTACGCTTAGATTAGCAATAAAATATATTTATAAAGTCAGGATAGATTGATGAACATGAAATCTTTTTGTACTGGGAGTGACTTAAAATTGAATGAAACTGTTTTCATACTTACGGCTACTTTTTCATGTAATATCTCTGTCTCAGCTGAAGAAATTACAATTAAACAGCCTAGCAAGGATCAACAACGAATTGAACAAATCATTATTCAATCTGAAGTAAAAGCCTATCAAGATACACTATCTGCCTATAAAAATATTTCACTCTATTCAAAATATATTAGTGATATTCCTGGATTTGAGGATACATTTCAACAAAAACGAGATTATTATATTGAGCAATATGGCATTATTAGAATATCAAACGAAAGTATTTCTACTATGTCATTAGTCAATCCTTTCACTTTTGGATTAAATATAGATTCCCCTATAGTGTATGTAACGCCACATGACACAATTATTAATGCGAGAGGGCTGGCAATGGCGGCCAATGCATCAAATAAAAACAATCATTCAGATAGTTTGGATGAACTTTGTAATACAAGTATCTCAGGCTTGTCCATTAATGAGAACACCATATCCTTTAATATGGATTCGACATTTAGTAAATGGAGAAAACCATCTATTACACATTAACCTATACGCCTAGCTAAGCAGGTCACACTGATTGTGACCTGCTTTTTGAGTAATAAAACGACATCTCTACATAGTGTTGATAAACAAAGCAATCAATAGTATTTATATAAAAGATGAAAATGAATTTCCGTTGCAGGCTACTTGCTTTCCTGTAGGCGAGCGCCGAATCGCTTCCTCCGCTACTGCTCTGTTTAAAGTTTTGCCTGTCTCGCTATTCCATGGTAGTCCAGTAGCCCACCACTATAAACCGCTTTTTAGTGAAGGTTTTCAAATAAAGTGAAGGTGTTCATTACTCTTTATGAAGAGGTGTTGTCACGCATCACTTCTCCACATTGAAAATAAGAGCTTATCCCCTCTAAGAATACAGATAATGGGCTATTTGATTGTTATGCTACTATGAAAAAAGTAAAGACACTTTGCAGAATGGTTGATTGGAGAAGAGCCAGCGTCACGCCTAGGGGATTTAGCGTCACTGAGGAGACCCTGGAGCGAGCGCAAGTGAGTGAAGCGGCTCATCGGACGCCCCCTGGAAAGGACGCTGGCAGAACGGAAATCAACCCCTCACCTTGCTAAAAGGGCTTTTTCTGCTAGTGACATTCTTTTTTCAACAACAAGAAAAGGTGTCTCAATCCCTTGAGACACCTTTAGATGATTAACCTTTTACATAATAAACTTCTTGACCGCTTTCAATGATATAATCAGGCTTCGGTTTACCTGCACTTGCCTTATGGCCTGCAATATGCTCAGGGCTCTTCTCCCAATTTTTCCATGCTTCTTCCGATTCCCAACGAACCATCACTAGCACTTCTTCATCACCACGGCGAACTTTCTTTACAAGTACCTGCTTATCAATGAAGCCAGGTTGTTGTTCAAGTAATGAGGGACTGTTTGGCTTACCACCAAAACGATCCACAACCTTATCCGAATTCCCTTCCGTCACAACAATACGTTTAATTTGTACAAACATATTAGTTGAACGCCTTTAATACATCTTCAGCTTTTTGTGTTTCTGATTGTAAACCGCCACCTGAAAGGTACCAAATTTCTGGATCTAGATAGAATACTTTACCGTTTTTCACAGCGTTTGTTGCACTTACGATTTCGTTTTCAATTGCAGCTTTTGTACCTGATTCACCGTTTTCATTTACAACAGCGTCTCGGTCAATAACGAATAAGATATCTGGGTTTTTCTCACGTACGAATTCAAAGCTTGCATTATCACCATGTGATTCGATTTTGAAGCCACCAGCTTCAGCTACAGCTTTTACACCATATACATCATAAATCACACCGAAACGTGAACCAGGACCGAATACGGATAATGAACCTTCACTACCTAAAACGATTAACGCTTTTTCTTCTGTTGCAGTAGCTTTAGCTTTTACTTCTTCTACTTTTGCTTCATAAGCAGCAATTGCATCTGCCGCTTCTTTTTCTTTACCAAAGATTTTGCCAGCTAATTCTGTATTCGCTTTGAATGACTCTAAGAAGTTAGTATTATCTACACCAATGTATACTGTAGGAGCAATTTTAGATAATTCAGCATAAGCTGCTGAAGCACGACCAGAGATGAAAATAATATCTGGGTTAATTTCAGATAATTTTTCATAATCAGGCTCGAATAATGTACCTGCGTTTACATAAGTACTATCTTTAAACTTGCTTAAATATGCTGGTAATGAGTCTTGTACCACTGCAGTAGGATTAACGCCTAAAGCATCTAATGTATCTAAGAAACCATTATCAAAAACAACAACTTTTTCTGGCATTTTATCAAGTGTTACTTCTTCAAATGTTGTACTACCATCACGACCTTCAACTGTACTACCTGGAATTGTTAGTGGATATACCGATGATTCTTCATTTTGTTCCTCAGCTGGTTTGTCAGTTGAAGTACCTTTATCATCTTCTTTTGCTTCATCTTTCGAACCGCAAGCAGCTAATACTAATAGCATCATAGCCATTAATATCGTAAGTAATTTCCATTTTTTCATTGTGAAATTTCTCCTTTAATTAAATTATTTGATAGTTAGATGTGCATCCATCTTGAACTATTTTTACGAATTAAAATAAACACAAATTCGACAGCCATCCTGCTCTTGAACAGGAATATCCATATCATAAATTTCCTTCAATGCATGTGAGTTAATAATGTCATTTGTAGGACCATTTTTAACAACACGGCCATCTTTTAATGCAACAATATGGTCAGAGTATACAGAAGCGAAATTAATATCGTGTAAAACGATAATCACTGTCTTGCCTAACTCATCAACCAACTTACGTAAAATCTTCATAATCTGGACAGAATGCTTCATATCTAAATTATTTAATGGTTCGTCCAGTAAGATATATTCAGTATCTTGGGCAATAACCATTGCGATAAATGCACGCTGGCGTTGACCACCTGATAGTTCATCTAAATAATTATGTTGCATATCTTCTAAATTCATATAGCGAATAGCTTCGTCCACTTTTTCTTCGTCTTCAGGTTTTAAGTGCCCTTTTGAGTAAGGGAAACGGCCAAAAGATACAAGCTCACGAATCGTTAGACGAACATTCATAAAGTTGGACTGCTTTAAAATCGATACACGTTTAGCAAAATCATCCGATTTCCAGCTACGTACATCTGCCTTATCGAGTAGTACTTCGCCAGTATCTGCATTCAGTAAACGACTCACCATAGAAAGTAGCGTGGACTTCCCTGCACCATTCGGTCCAATAAACGATGTGATTTTTCCTGAAACAATATCAACACTTACATCTTGAACGACAGGTTTTTTACCAAAAAACTTTGTGATTTCTTTGACTTGTATCATCCTGCTGACCTACTTTCTCTTAATAATAAGTAGATGAAGTAAACCCCACCCACAAAATTAATAATGACACTAAGTGTAGTAGTGAAACTAAATAAACGTTCAACCATCCACTGTCCACCGACTAAAGCTACAATACTCATTACACAGGAGCCAGTAATTAAGATGGAATGCTTGTATGTTCTGAAATACTGATATGATAAATTTGCAACGATTAAACCAAAGAACGTGATCGGACCAACAAGCGCTGTCGAAACAGCAATTAAAATTGAAGCTAAAATTAACATACGTTGTACCAGCTTATCGTAAGGTACACCTAAATTTATAGCTGTGTCTCGTCCAAGAGACATAACGTCTAATTGGTTCATGTGACGAGCGCCGTAGATAAACGTTATTAAAATGATAACGCCTGCCAGCCAAACTAAATCTGAATTAACATTATTGAAACTTGCAAACATTTTACTTTGTAAGCCTAAAAATTCATTCGGATCTATTAATACTTGGAAGAACGTAGTAATACTTCCTAAAAACGTACCAACAATCATTCCTACAAGCAGTAGAAAATAAATCGGTCGCTTTCCTTCTTTAAACAATACTCGGTAAAAAATTAAAGCGAATAGAATCATCGCCCCAATTGCAAGCGTAAAATTATAGTAGATATTAATAACTAATATGGATGTAGAGCCAAAGAAGAAGTAGATGCATGTTTGAATTAACATATACAAAGCATCTAAACCCATGACACTTGGCGTTAAAATACGATTATGTGTAATTGTTTGGAAAACTACGGTTGAATAGGCAATTGCTATACCCGTTAATGCCATTGCCACAACCTTTATGACACGGCGTGGAAAAGCATAGTGATAATTACCATTGAGTTCCCAAAATAAATATAGGACAACTGCTATAACAGCGAGACCTAGTAAAATGAACATTTTTGTACGATTACGCATAGGCTCTCCCCCTAAACAACATGAATAGGAAGATGGCACTTCCAATTACACCAACAGTCATACTTATTGGTATTTCATAAGGGAAAATCAGTACTCGTCCTAAAATATCACAGAATAATAAGAATGACATACCAAGTAATGCTGTGTGCGGCAAGGTTTTTGCCAAATTATCACCTTTGAACAGGGAAATAATGTTCGGAATAATCAAACCAAGGAATGGAATGATACCGACTGTTAACACCACTGTCGTGGAGATAAGAGCTACCAACACCAAGCCTAAATTGACTACAAATTTATAGGATAGACCAAGATTTTTTGCAAAATCCTCCCCCATCCCAGCTACTGTAAAACGATTTGCGTAAATATAAGCTAAAATGAGTATTGGTACACTTACATATAACAGTTCGTAACGGCCTTTCATGATTAATGAAAAATCTCCTTGTAACCATGCAGAAATGTTTTGGATGATATTCGCCTTATATGCAAAGAATGTTGTAACAGAGGACAAAATATTCCCAAACATTAAGCCAATAAGCGGTATAAAAATCGCATCTTTAAACTTAATTCGGTTTAATATTTGCATAAATAGTAATGTGCCGGCTAAAGCAAATATGAAAGCGAAGGAAATTTTTTGGAAATACGTAACGTTCGAAAAGAACATCATGGAAATCAATACACCCAACCGTGTGGCATCTAATGTACCAGCTGTTGTTGGTGAAACGAATTTATTCCTACTTAAGCTTTGCATAATTAAACCAGCAATACTCATACCTGCACCTGCTAGCAAGATTGCAACAAGTCTAGGTACACGACTAATTAAAAATAGTCTAGCCTCTTCTGATTGGAAGTCTAATAGGTCGCTAGGCTTAATATCAACTACTCCGATAAATAGCGACACAATAGACAGCAAAACAGTTGCTGTTAAAAGATATCTTATTTTCATAGTAATCCCCGGTAGATTTCATTTTTGTGTGTAACTTACTTATTAGTGAAAATGATTATCATTACTCACGTTTTCCATTATAAGCATGATTTTATTCTCAGTCAACAAGCAAATGAGAATTATTCTCGTTTTATGAATGATTAACTAAAAAATATGCCAAATTAACGAAATATCAGCATAACCGTAAATGAATCAACAGAAATAATTCACTATTTCTACAATATTTTTATCCAAATAAAAAGGTAATTGAGAATAAAATCTATCCCTCAATTACCATTTTTATATTAGATAATTTTTTTAGTGCCTCTTAACCATGCAGAAATAATGAATATGATTAATACTAACCCTACATAGCCCATCACTGCATATAGTTTAGCTACTAGCGTTGTAAACCCTACAAGGCTTGCTAGAAAGCCGAGACCACCTATAAATATAACTGCGATCCTAAAGCTTGCTCTACTAGGCTCGAAAAACCTTACCATAAAGGAATATAGCATCCCTACTGCCGTATTATAAATCATTCCTAAAAGAGAAATAGTCATTAACACTCCAACAATCGGATGAATTTCATTCGCTAACGCTAGCATCGGAATGTCTAGTCCAACAATGATATTCATCTTGGCTAAAAGGGAGAAATTCACAAGTAAGATTAAAGCACCTAACAAAATCCCACCAATTATACCACCCATGCCAGCTACCTTATGATTGCGTATGGATCCACACATAACAGTCAATAAAGAGAAGCTAACCCCTACATTAAACGACATGTACAATAAAGCCGTTACCCACCAACTTTTCTCACTTATTTGAGCCTGTTGAGCAATAACTGCTTGCTCTGCAAAGGTAAAATCCATCGTTGCAATAGCATAGATAGCGATGATGGAGACGACGGTTAGTAGATACGGTGTGGCGAGTGCAATGATATTAATGATGCTTTTCACATCCATCATGACAGTGGCTACTGTAAGCAAGATCATACAAATACTCCCTAGCCAAATAGGCAGTCCAAACATTTGCTGAAATGTTGCACCAGCCCCAGCAAACATGATGACAGCTACACCAAATAAAAAGAGTGATAGCACTATATCCAATACAAAGCCCATAGTATTCCCTGAAATTTGATAGATCAAATCCTTATGGGATGATGTGCGAAGCCTAGAGCTCACTTGAGCAACACACATGCCAACAATTGAGAAACCAACCATAGCTAACAATGCTCCATATATTCCTTTAAAGCCATAGCTTGTAAAATAAAGGACAATTTCCTGCCCAGATGCAAATCCTGCTCCAACGATAATCCCCACATAGGCACCACCGATTTGCAAGCTTTTTTTCAATCAGTTCTCTCCTCGTTTTCCTAAATACTAAATGATCGACTAAGTACTGCCTTATTGATAGATTTCTTTGCTAATTGTTAATTTATCAATCACAGCCATATCAGGCTTAAAACCAATACCTACCGACTGGGGTACCTCAATATAGCCATCTTTGACTTTTACTTCAGGATCAATGATATCCTCGTACCAATAATGACTAGAACCTGCTGTATCGCCAGGTAAAATAAATTGACTAAGAGACGTTAAGGCAACATTATGTGCTCGTCCAATTCCAGCCTCTAACATACCACCACACCAAACTGGAATATGGTTTGCTTTACATAGGTCATGGATTCGTATTGCTTCCGTTAAACCACCTACTCGTCCAATCTTGATGTTTATGACACCACAGCTTCCAAGTTCAATTGCTCGTCTGGCATCCTCATAGGAGGTGATGCTTTCATCTAAGCAAATAGGCGTTTTTAACTTTTTCTGCAATGTTGCATGATCGACAATATCATCAGTAGCTAATGGTTGTTCAATCATTAATAAATTAAAGTCATCAAGCTGCTGTAGTATTTCTATATCATCTAATGTATAAGCAGAGTTTGCATCTACCATCAAGGGTAAATTAGGAAATTCCGCACGAATTGCCTGTACTACCTCTACATCCTCTCCAGGCTTTATCTTAATCTTCACCCTTTTGTAGCCTTTTTCAATATGACCTTTTATTAATGCTATTAACTGAGAGATAGAGGGTTGGATACCCACACTGACTCCTACTTCAATACGTTGTTTTTGACCACCTAACGCCTGTGCAAGTGATTGCTTTGTTTGCTGAGCATAGATATCCCATACAGCACCCTCAATTGAAGCTTTCGCCATGCAGTTTCGCCGAATAGGTGCAAATAATGAGGTTACCTCATCTGGATGCCCAATCTCTTTATGTAACAAGATGGGTATCAAAAAATCTTGTAGCATATGCCATGTTGTCTTTAATGTTTCCTCCGTATACCATGGTGCTACAAAAGCAACAGTTTCTCCCCACCCCGTCGTCCCTGATTCATCTTTTGCTTCTATCAGTAACATTTCCTTTTCATCAACTGTGCCAAAACTCGTAGTAAATGGTGCTTTCATAGGCATTTTCAAATGCCTTAATGTAATCTTTTCTAATCTCACATTGTTCACTCCTTATCATTATTATAAAGCTAATAAGGAGCGTCTGACTAACAGATAGCTATGAACATATTCTGGATGTTTCTTCATGCGTACGATGGCATAATCTTGGTTAAATAATGTTGTTAAGATTGTGCGAATTTTATAACGCCAGTCCTCTGCAAGTTTTGGACTTTCCACTTTCATTTTCTGTAGAGATTGAGGGATCGGTAAAAGATAGGCATCTTTATAAAAGGATTGTTTTAACTGAAATGTATTTTCTACATCTAGAACTGGTAATCCATCTACTGTTAATGTCCAAGGTACTATTTTCTGTGCCCCCTCTTCTAATTCATCAAGGCTATCTGCCATTTGATCACGCTCGATCCACCATTCAACGACTAGTCTATCTGAAGGTAGTCCTTCATTAAAGTCATCGCGAAGCGGACCATAATAATCATTTTCATATTGATAACTAGTGGCGTTCAATTTTAGAAATGCTAGATTCGCTAAACGCGCCTCTAATGGGTCAATTAACCAGCGGACAAGTTGAAAACCATGCTCTTTTGCATATTCTTGTTGGGCATGCTTCAATAATTCACCCACACCTTGTTCACGATATGCTTTTTCTACACCAATCATGTGCGAATGTAAGTACATTTCTCTATTCCGATAGCCAACGAAGCAATAGTTAAAGCCAATTAGCTTTTCATCGAAATACGCTCCTAATACGATTCCGCCATTTTGTACAGCAGCTAGTAATTGATGGGAGGGGATTGCTTGGCTGCCCCATATTTCAGCATTTAATTTTTGGATCTCTGCAATTTCTTTCGGTGTCGTTACTTTGTGAATTCGCACTTGCTCTAACATTACGCTGACGCCTCCTTTTTATGCCCTGATTCCAAAGCTAATAAAACTGCTCTTGTAAGTATCTCCACTCCTGTGACAAGTCTTGCTTGTTTAAATTTCATTTTCGGGTGATGCAAGCCTGGTGTTAATCCACAACCCAAGCCCAGCATGGTTGTTTTTAAATGCGGCCGTTGTACAGCATAATGGTGAAAATCCTCTCCTCCAGGTGTATGAACAGGCTTTCTTAAATTTGATAACCCAGCAGCCTGTATAATTGCCTGCTCCATCAAATATTGAGCACTTGTATCAACTTCAGCAGCTACGATATTGGCCACCGTACGTAATTCAATTTGTACCTTATGCAACAATTTAGATGAATCGATCACACGCTTTACGCCTTGTGCTAAATCGTCCATCACCTTGTTTTGCTGTGCACGAATATCAATCGTAAATGAGGCATTACCTGGGATAATATTGCCCGAATCTCCCCCTGCATGGAATTTCGTCATCTTAACAGATACAGGGACCATAGGATCTGTATGAATGGTTCGCAAATCTTCGATGATTGTTGCACCTACTTCAATGGCATTAATACCAAGGTGCGGCCTTGCAGCATGAGCATCCTCTCCGATAATTTCGCCTTCAAGTAAACGAGAGGCACCATGATATAAGGCTGCACAATAAGTGCCGTCCTCTAGCTCATGAACAGGTCTTACATGGACACCAAATAAATAATCTAAGTCATCAATAACACCTTCTTCTAATACAGATAATGCTCCTGTTCCTTTTTCTTCAGCAGGTTGGAAAATAACGCGGATTGTACCATTTATAGATTGCTGTAGTTCTTTTAAAAGTAATAGTGTACCAATGGCCATCGTCATATGACCGTCATGTCCACATGAATGATTCGCACGGAAATGACCATCTACTTCTTGCCATAAGGCATCTATATCAGTTCTTAGCCCTACTTTGGGGTCACCGTTGCCCACATCAACATATAATCCTGTGGAATTTTTAAATCGTATTGGGGAAAAGCCTTCCTGTGTTAATAGCTCCACTATATAATTGGTGGTTTCTACTTCATGCCAACTGATTTCTGGATTTGCATGTAAATACGTAAAAATCTCCATTAATCTTGGCCTCAAATAATCTAACTCTTCCTTCATAGATTCCAACCCCTTAAATTTTCATATTATTAAAATTATTATAACGAAAATGATAATTTTCTACATAGAAACTTATACCCACATTCAACAAAATAACTACTTACGATAATATATTTCGCTCTCAGCTTCTTAGATAGACTTTTATTTAGATAGCAAAAAAAGATGCAAGTACAGTTTTTTTAATAACTGTACTTGCATCTTTCATTTAATTAATACCCTTCATCGCTTTTGAAATAATTGGTGAAAGCACCAATATAATAATCCCGACTACAATAGATAAGGTACCTAAGAAACCAAAGTATGTGAATTCGCTTACAACTTCATAGACCTTAACTAATTGCGCATTAATTGCTTGTGCTGCTGCACTTGTTAAAAACCATAAAGACATTGTTTGCGCTGCGAATGCCTGTGGTGCCAATTTCGTTGTGGCAGATAGACCAACTGGTGATAATAATAGCTCACCAACAACCACTAAGAAGAATGACAATACTAACCATAAAGGACTCACTAATGTATCTCCACCAGACAGGTGTGCTGGAATCATCATCACTAAGAATGATAGACCCGCAAAGAACAATGCATATGAAAACTTACGTGGTGTTGTCGGCTGCTTGTCTCCCCATTTAAGCCATAGCATCGCAAATAATGGTGCCATTGTAATAACAAATAATGGGTTCAATGACTGGAACCAAGAAGATTGAAGCTGAATACCACCAAAACTTAGCTGTGTACGCTCATCTGCATAAGTCGCTAAAATAGTTGCTCCTTGTTCTTGAATAGCCCAGAACATTACAGCTGATAAAAATAAAGGAATATAAGCAAGTAGACGAGACTTTTCATCCTTTGTTGTTTTTTTACTGCGATACATATAAATAAAGAATGCAGTTGGAATTAATACACCTAGAGCTGTGATGATTAAACTAAATACATTCATTGTTAAAGTACCAGTTTTAATACCGATAGCACCCAAGATGATAATAAGTAAAGCTGCAACTCCGAATTGCGTAAAGACTTTTTTACGTTCTTCAGGCTTTAATGGGTTGTTTACTTGTAAGCCCGCTAAGCCTAAATATTTTTTCTCTGTTAATTTATAAACAATTAAACCAATAAACATACCTAGACCCGCTAAACCGAAGCCAAGGTGGAAGCTATATTTTTGTCCAATTGTTCCGACAATAAAAGGTGCAATAAATGCTCCCATATTAATACCCATATAGAAAATAGAAAAACCTGCATCACGACGGCTATCTGTTTCAGCATAAATGTCCCCAACAATACTTGAAACGTTCGGTTTTAATAAACCAGTACCCATAACGATAAATGCCATGGAAGCAAATAACATGCTCACACCACCAGGCAATGCTAGCAGTAAATGACCAATCATAATTAACACGCCACCATAAAAAATGGTTTTTCGTGTTCCTAAAACTCGGTCGGCAATCCATCCACCTATAATTCCAGACATATAAACAAGTGAGCCGTAGATGGCCATAATAGAGTTTGCTGTTCCGCGGTCTAGACCTAAGCCCCCGTCATGTAATTCGTAATACATAAAGAAGATAAGAATTGCTCGCATACCATAGTACGAGAAACGTTCCCAAAATTCTGTGAAAAACAAAGTAAAGAGCCCTTTAGGGTGTCCAACAAAACCATTTTGAGGGACAGATTTTACAACTTCATCTTTACTAGACATACAATACCCTCTCCCAATAAAAAATTATTCTACAAAAACACAACTACCCTAATATAAGGATAAAAAACTTTGTTTCATCATACTAAAGCGTTTTATAAACTTTAGCAAGAGTTTTAAAAAATGTTGAAAATTTGTCATTTTTCTATAAATTCTGATTGATTATTAGATAAATTATTAAATCCTTTGATATATCTAAGTTTTCTCACACTTTATCCCTAAAAGATTTTTAAATTTACAATGAATTATTCTAAAATATTTAAAATTCAGATTCCTTACTTTACTTGAAAATTAATACAATTTCTTGAGTACACGTTTTACCTTTGTTCTAGATTCTACTATTCCCTCTAATCACAAAAAGCATGCCAAAAATCTTTTGGCATGCTTTGGGAAGTACATTTTTTAATTAATTACATAGTGCTGATACTTTGCGTAATCTGCTGCTTTTACTTCAAGAGACAATAATGTCCCACCCTCTTCATAGGCTGTATTAAAAACAGAGGCATTCTCATTTAAATAAGAAACAACGTTCCCATGATCATAAGGTATTAACATTTCACACGTTACGTAATGCGAGAAGATGTGTTGACGAATTAGCTGTACTAATTCTTCTAAACCAACCCCCTGCTTTGCTGAAATCCAAATATTATCTCCACTTACCACAGGATATGGAACATCTGCTATATCTGCTTTATTGTATACATAGATTGTCGGAATGTCCTCAACACCAACTGCTTTAAGTGTTTCGTTCGTTACATCCATCATAAATCCGTGCTCTGTATTCGAAACATCCACCACGTGGAGTAAAAGGTCCGCATCTCGCGCCTCTTCCAAAGTGGAGCGAAATGCCTTCACTAAATGGTGAGGTAATTTACTAACAAAGCCTACAGTGTCTGTCAGTAAAAAGGTCTTCTTATCAGGTAGCTCAATCTGACGAACAGAAGTTTCAAGGGTAGCAAAAAGCATATCCTTCTCAAAGACTTGTTTGTGCTCTTCTTGTCCTATTTGTGTAAGCAGTTGATTCATAATCGTTGATTTCCCAGCATTTGTATAGCCTACAATCGATACAACCGGAAGAGCGTTTTTACGACGCTGTTTACGCTGCGTTTCTCTCTGTTCCTTAACGTGCTCTAGATCCTTTTTAATTTTAGCAATTTGATCTTCAATTTTTCGTCGATCCAATTCCAGCTTTGTCTCACCAGCACCACGGTTTTTAAAGCCTCCCCCAGTACCTCCACCCTGACGGCTTAAAGAGGCATGCAAACCCACTAAACGAGGTAGCATATATTGAAGCTGTGCTAATTCCACCTGCATTTGGGCTTCACGTGTTTTTGCGCGCCTTCCAAAAATATCTAAAATAAGCATTGTTCGATCAATGACCTTCGTTGCTAAATCACGCTCCAAATTACGGATTTGCGAAGGAGACAGTTCATCATTAAAAATCACGAGGTTTGCTTGTGCTTCTTCATAAAAATTTTTGATTTCTTCTATTTTACCTGTACCCACATAATGGGAAGGTGTCACACGTTCCAAATTTTGCGTGACAGTCCCAACCACTTCTACATGCAAGGCCTCAGCTAAATTTTGTAACTCTTCCATAGAATAGTCAAAGTACTCATCATTTCGTAAATTCACGCCAACTAGTATGGCCTTTTCAATTAATACATCAACTTCCTTAATTCTATCCATTAGAAACCTCCCACCAAAGCTTGGTGTCGCTACGACAAATTTTCTTCATCTTACCATAATATACCCTTTTTCGTATTTGAAGATCATCGTTAACTTTCCTAAAAAATGCGCCTCATGTAAAGGCGCATCTCAACTATTTTCTTTCTTCTTTTAGCAGGGCTTCTGAGCGTGTGAACTCTTCTTCAATTTCTTTATTTGGTTTATATGTCAGTATACTGACAACAACCGCAACAATTAAACAAACAATGAAGCCAGGAACAATTTCGTACAACGCACTTGATAAAGCATCTACTTTACCCCAAATAAACGCAGTTGCAGCCCCTGTTACCATTCCGCTAAGTGCTCCGTAGTTCGTTAACTTTCTCCAATATAAAGAAAGTAAAATAACAGGTCCGAAGGCTGCACCGAATCCTGCCCAAGCAAAGCCAACTAAGCTTAAGATAGAACTATCTGGATTCCACGCTAGGATTGCTGCAATAATTGCAACAACTAATACAGCCATACGCCCAACAAAAACGTAATGCTTATCGTCTGCTGTTTTATTAAATAATGCTTTATAAATATCCTCTACAAGTGCTGAAGAAGTTACGATTAATTGAGAAGAAATTGTACTCATAACAGCTGCTAAAATAGCCGCCAGCATAATACCTGCTATAAATGGATGGAATAAAATCTGACCAAGTACAATAAATACTGTTTCAGCGTCTTTTAGCTCACCAGCATTTTGCTGATAATAGGCTACACCCACCAAGGCAGTTCCAATAGCTCCAAATAAGCTTAACATCATCCAGCCAATACCAATGCGTCGAGCTTGCTTCGTTTCTTTAACGGAACTAATCGCCATAAAGCGGACGATAATATGAGGCTGTCCAAAATAGCCTAATCCCCAAGCAACTGAAGAAATGATCCCTGGTGCTGTCGCAGTGGCTGGTAATAAATTTAGAAGATCTGGATCAACAGATTTAATAGATGAAATAGTTTCACCTATACCACCTGTTACAAATAAACCAAATAGCGGTACCATAATAAGTGCTAAAAACATAATAAGACCTTGTAAGAAGTCTGTATAACTTACCGCTAAAAATCCGCCAAAAAGAGTGTATGCTACAACTACAGCTGACACAATTAATAAGCCTGTATGGTATTCATAACCAAAAGAACTATCGAAAAACTTGCCCCCTGCTACCATTCCTGACGATACATAAAATGTAAAGAATATGAGGATGATGATACCTGAAGCAATTCTAATCAGCTTCGTATGATCACGTAATCGATTATCCAAATAACTTGGAATAGTAATGGAATCATTTGTAACCTGTGTATATACCCGTAAACGTGGTGCCACAAGTAGCCAGTTTAGGTAAGCTCCTATTGTTAATCCAATTGCAATCCAAGCCTCCACAAGACCTGATAAAAATATCGCACCTGGTAAGCCCATTAGGAGCCAGCCAGACATATCCGCAGCACCCGCACTTAGCGCAGTAACCGCTGGACCTAAGGAACGACCGCCAAGCATATAATCTGTTAAATTAGATGTTTTAACAAATGCATACCAGCCAATTGCTAGCATGGCGATCATATAAATAACAATCGCTAATAATTGATACATGTTATCCGACATATTTTCTCCTCCTTATTAATCCTTAGTATCACCAATTTAAAAAGAATTACTGTATTTAAGATACCACGAATATACAATTCCACCTATAAATACTCGGAATTTTTATTAAATTTATTCCGAATACCCAAGATGCCATTGTCTTTTATAAAATGTGTTAAACTAGTGCCATCTATAACACAATAAAGTAGGCGAAAATGTATGACATTTGAAGAAATGAAAGCTCTGCTCACTGAGCAAATTTTGCAACAAAAGCTTGTGACAGCTACAATCAGTCAACCACGTATGAAATCAAATGAAATAAAACGTATAAAATTAAAACCATTAATGTTAAAAAATCAGTACCATATACAAATTGAATACCAATATGAACGGATTTTAAAACATGAAAATATTCTATTGGCTCGTTTACCTTCCAAGCTTGACGCGTTTTTTGAGGAGTATCGTCAAGCTCATATTGATTTCGTAGATGAAACGGTACAAGTACAATTATCAAAAAAGAACAAAGTCCTTTGGAAATCAGATAAAACAGCTTCACCTAAACAAGTCCATCTAAGCCATAATCGTAAAAAAAATTATTTACTATCTGATGATCAACCCTATCCATTTTTAATTCGACTGGGGGTACAAACAGAAGAAGGAAAGGTTAAGAAACAAAAGTATGATAAATTTAAACAGATTAACCGCTTCATTGAATTTATTGATGATGCCTTAACCTATTTACCTCAGGATCGACAGGTGAGGATTTTAGATTTTGGTTCAGGTAAATCCTACTTAACCTTTGCTTTGTATCATTATTTAAAAATTGAAAAAGGCTTAGACATTCGTGTTACTGGTTTAGATTTAAAAAAAGAGGTTATTGAAGAGTGCTCAAGAATAGCACAGGATCTAGGCTATGATCAGCTAGAATTTCTTGTAGGAGATATCAATGATTATAATGATGAAAGTGCTGTGGATATGGTGGTGACACTCCATGCATGTGATGTAGCGACAGATATGGCCTTGGCTCGTGCTGTGAAATGGGGAGCAAGTGTCATTCTAAGTGTGCCTTGCTGTCAGCATGAGTTAAATCGTCAACTAAATACACCTGCTCTCGATATTATGTTGCAACATGGACTTGTTCGAGAGCGATTTGCGGCACTTGCTACAGATGCTATTCGAGCTGAAATTTTATCGCTTGTTGGCTATGAGGCACAGCTTTTAGAGTTTATCGATATGGAGAATACACCTAAAAACATATTAATTCGAGCCTATCAAACAGGTAAAAAACCAAATGAAGAGCAACGTGCCAGCTATGATGCCTTCTTAAAATTATTGAATGCAACACCATTTTTAGCGAATGAGTTAAAAGAGTATTTATAACATACAGATGTTCAATCCAAATAAAAGGCGATCCAATGTTGATTGGACCGCCTTTTTTATTATAACTCTTGTCGTAAAGCTTGAATAACGTCGATTTTTGTTGCTTTACGTGCTGGGCGATAACCTGAAATCATCGCTACGCCAACACTAATGGCTGCTGCAATAATGACTAGTTGCCATGGAATAAGAGAAAATGTTATATCATTTGTTGCGAAAGCTTCCTCCCCTGTTGCCGCCTTAAGAATTAATGGTAATGCTGCATTAGCTGCAAAGCTAATAGCATACGAGATGACAACCGCAATTAGCGTACCAAAAATGCCGATAAATGTGCTCTCCATTAAAAATAATCGTTGAATAAGCTTTGGACTTGCCCCAATTGCCTTTAACACACCAATTTCACGTGTTCGCTCTGTGACAGCCATTGTCATTGTATTAAAAATACCAATGGAAGCAATCAACACAGCAATTGTGCCAACAAAGATTAAGCCAATTTTTAATACAAGGAAAAATACATTCATTTGATCTAGTTGCTCTGTTACTGAATATACGCTATAGCCCTTATCTTTTAACTTCTCTAAAATCGGCTTTACGTTTTCTAAAGTATCCGCAAAAATATTAAATTCAGAGTAAAACAGCTCATTCTCTGCCATGTTATTAGTTGTAGATAAATTTTCAACTAATACTGCCTTTTGCGCTTTATCCATATGAATAGCGTTATCAACCATCCAATCATAAGAAGGTTTCTCCATTACGCCAACAATTGTATAGCTCATTTTTTGTGTTTCATTATTTGTACCCGTGTGAGGAACTAAGGACAGGTCTATGTTTTTTCCAATTAATGATTCTTTATAGCCCTCTTCACTACCATCATAATACGTACCCTCTGCTTCAGCCTTTTTACTTTTTTCCGCAATGACATCACGTTCTGTGTCATTCAATAATGTTTGAGCAAAATGATAGCCTACAACAATTTCATTAGATTTTGTTGGATAACGCCCTTTTGCAAGCTTTCCATTTACCTGTTCAAAGTCCTGCATATCTGACAATATTAAATTAGAAGTTGTATCACGATCTTCAAAAAATGATTGTGCGGAAGCATTGACACTAATTGTTTCAAGCACTGTTTCTACATGTTCCATTTTTTTAATTTCTTGTACTTGTTCTTCAGTTAATTGCTTATCGCCATATACTTGAATTTTTGTAACTGTTTCGTTCGATAGAATTTCATTGCGTAAAGATTCCTGTAAACCAAAACCAACGGATGCTAGCACGATTAGAAAGGCACAGCCCATCGTTGCAGCTAGTATCGTCATAAACACACGCAGCTTATTTTTCTTGATATGCTGTGTTACAAAATCTAATTGATCCTTAAATAACATGTTAAGCTTCCTCCTTTACAAGTTCTCCATCGTACATGCGGAAGCGTCTATGTGCGATCGTAGCTACTTCTTCATCGTGTGTGATAATGACAAAAGTTAGCCCTAATTCACGATTTAAACTTTGAATAAGCAATAAGATATCCCGCTCGGTTTCTGAATCGAGACTCCCTGTTGGCTCATCAGCAAGTAATATAGGAGGATTCGTAATAAGGGCTCGTGCAATGCTGACACGCTGTTGCTGTCCACCTGACAATTCATTGGGATAATGGTCTGCTACTTCTGTCAAACCAACCTTGTCCATTAATTTCTTTACTTTTTCTTTGCGCATAGCCTTACGCAAACCCTGTAGCTTTAAAGGTAATTCGATATTTTCAAAAGCAGTTAAGCCAGGCATCAATTGAAAGTTTTGAAAAATAAAACCAAATTGACGTAAACGGAAGGCAGCACTTTCTGTTTCAGTTAGATGGGCTGTTTCCTTTCCAATTACTTTAATAGAGCCCTGTTCAGCCTTCATAAAACCAGCTAGAACTTGTAATAAGGTCGATTTTCCTGAGCCACTTTTACCTACAATGGCAACAATTTCTCCTTTATTGACCTCGAAGTTCACACCTTTCAATACCGGCACTTGCTTTTCCTTCCCTCGTTTTCCAATTAAAAATGTATGTTGTAAGTTTTCAACCTGAATCATTAGTTAATAAACGCTCCTTTCCTATTCATTTTCCATTGTAGTAAACAATTCTTAATAAAGAGGGAGGATAAAAATGAAGATATTCTTAAGAATAAGAAGGTACTCTTCTGGTTATCAAATGAATTTACAATACCTTTACAATTCGAATGCGCTATTTTTATTACCTTCTATTATCTTTCGTGTCTTAATCTGTACTAATAAGTCAGCGTAATAGGATAATTGCCCATTATAACAAGGTTTTATCTGTACTCATAAAAATAAATACAGTTGGATTACCTCACATTTTGTGAACGAATTGTATATTACAGCAATGTAAATTTTCGTGTCGATTAGTAAATTTTTATGTAGATAAATTAAAGATTTTGTTATGATAGTAAAGTTTAGAGGTCGATTAATTTATTTATATCCAGGAGGATTCGATTCACATGCTTAACTCAAAAAAACAAGACCCTTTCTTTATTGCATTGCATAAAATTGCTGAAAATATGAGAGAGGCTGTACATTACGCAAATGATTTTCGTATTAACAGTGTAGCTGACCTAAAAGAGATTAGCATTACAATGAAAAATTATGAAACTGCTGGTGATAAGCTTATTCATGAACTGATTGTCATGTTAAACAAATCATTCATGACACCTATTGAACGTGAGGATATTTTAGAGCTCGCCATTCGTATGGATGATGTTTTAGATGGAACAGAACACTGTATTGCACACTTTGAAATGTTTTCGCTCACTGAGATTGATGAATCTATGCGCATTTTCTTAGGGTTTATTTCAAAAAGTGCTGATGAAATAGTCAAAGCGACAGAAGAGTTAAAGAAAAAGAATCTAATTGGCATGCGTCCACACGCAATTCTTATTAAAGACTATGAACGTGAATGTGATGAGGTACAACGTACTTCTATTAAGAAGTTATTTTTAAATGAAAAGGATCCAATCCGCCTCATTAAATTTAAGGATATTTATGAACAACTTGAAGATATCGCTGATCATTGTCAAAACGTAGCAAATACTATGGAAACAATTATCATGCGTAACGCATAATTAGGAGATGGGCACTTTACAATGAACACAATCATTATCTTAACCGTACTGGTCGTCATCTTTGCCCTAACATTTGACTTTATCAATGGCTTCCATGATACAGCAAATGCTATTGCAACTTCGGTTTCTACTAGAGCTTTGCCGCCACGCACGGCAATCATCATGGCGGCAACTATGAACTTTATTGGCGCTATCACCTTTGTAGGGGTTGCAAAAGCTCTAACAAAAGATATTGTAGATCCTTTTGCATTAAATGCCTTTGAAGGAGACACAACTGGCTCAGTCGTTATTTTAGCTGCATTAATTTCAGCCATAATTTGGAATTTACTGACATGGTATTTCGGTATACCGTCAAGTTCTTCACACACATTAATTGGGTCTATTGCCGGTGCTGCAATCGCATCCGCTGGTTTTAATGTGTTAAACTATGGCGGCTTTACTAAAATCATCATGGCTTTAGTATTTTCACCTTTACTTGCTATTTGTGCAGGCTTTATTATGATGACTCTTTTTAAATTATGGTTTAAAAATTTAAATTTATATCGGACGAATAAGGGTTTCCGTACAATGCAAATTTTTACTGCTGCCATCCAATCGTTCACCCATGGTACAAATGATGCGCAAAAAGCGATGGGGATTATGACAATGGCGTTAATCGCTGGTGGCTTGCACACTGGAGATGAAATACCTTTCTGGGTGCGTGCTGCTGCAGCTACAGCAATGGGGCTAGGTACCTCAATTGGTGGTTATAAAATCATTAAAACGGTAGGCGGTAAGATTATGAAAATCCGCCCTGTTAATGGTGTTGCGGCAGATTTAGCATCTGCTACTGTTATTTTTGGCGCTACGCTAATCCACTTACCAGTATCAACAACACATGTCATTTCTTCGTCCATTATGGGTGTCGGTTCAGCACAGCGTGTGCGTGGTGTAAACTGGGGTATGGCTCGAAAGATTGTTACTACTTGGGTGATTACAATGCCAATTTCTGCCGTTATGGCATCTGTTATTTATTTTATATTATCATTATTCTTTTAATAGTAAGACTCCTGTCCAAAAAGTGGATGGGAGTCTTTACTTTGTCACACGACAAAATGTGACACATCCTTTACACTAATTGAAAAGGGGGATGTATAAACAACTATGAAAACTTTTTCAGCTTTTATTACAGCACATGCGAAAGCAATCGTAGTCATATGGCTTATTATTTTTCTAGCAATGGCGTACTTTGCTTTACAGCTTCCAGGCAAACTTCAAGGTGATGGTTTCTTTGTCGAAGCAGATCATACCTATGTTACCAACGAGCTAGCAGAAAAATTTGATTTACCATCTAATACGATTTTGGTTGTCTTTGATCCAGCTGATGATCAGAAAATTGAAGACACTTTAAAAAAATTAGATAGCATAAAAGAGATTCATTCTATTCAATCACCTTTAGAAGACTCCTCTTTACGGAAAGATGGTATTGCCTATGCGATGGTTCACATAAAGAACGATGTAGAAAACCTTCCTGACATTGTTGAGGAATGCCGTTCATTAATTGAAAAAGACGGCATTAGTATCACTGGAGGGCCTGTTATATCTGCTGACATAAATACTGCTAGTCAAAAGGATTTGGCATCAGCTGAGGCCATTGGATTGCCAATTGCCATCGTGGTTCTCTTATTAGCGTTCGGTACAGTTGTTGCTTCTATTTTGCCAATCGTCATTGGTGTTGTGACAGTGGTTACCGCCTTTGGTATGATGACGCTGCTCAGTGCTAATGTCAATCTATCTATTTTCGTCTTAAATATTGTTCCAATGCTTGGGCTGGCTTTAAGTATTGATTTTGCGTTGCTGTTTATTAATCGTTACCGAGAAGAACGCACACATACTTCTATTGCTCAAGCCATTCAAACTGCTATTCAGACAGCAGGTCGTTCTATCATTTTCTCCGCAGTCTGTGTCATGATTGGCTTAGGTGCTATGATTGTCATTGATGTAGAAATTTTTCATAATATCGCCCTAGGAGGCACTATAGTCGTCCTGTTAGCCGTTCTTTCTGGCTTAACATTACTTCCTGCCACTATGATGCTATTAGGAGATAGACTTAATAAATGGCGCTTAATACGCGTTAAACCAGGTGGGGCAAATCGTTGGCGTGGCTTTGCAGGTTTTGTCATGAAGCATCCAGTAGCTATAGTGATTTCAGCATTATTATTACTAGGCATCGGCATGATCCCTTTAAAGGATATCCAATTAACCATTCCACAGGTGGACTCCTTACCTACGAAATATGATGCTCGTGCAGCATACGATAAATTAGATGAAACGTTTGGACTAGCTGAATCCTCTACATTGTATTTGTTGGCTGAACGAAAAGATGGCTGGGAGGATACTGAGGGTAGAGAGCTAATTTATACGATTCAAGAAAAGCTATTAAAGGACCCATTAGTGACTAATGTTTCAACTATTTATACAGCTGCTAACATTCAAACACCAGAGGAGCTTTCTGCTTCTTTAGCTATTCCACAGGTTGCTGAACAATTAAAACCTGTTATTAATTCATTTTCAAAGGATACACAGCTATTTGTTCCAATTACAATTGATGCAGCAGGTTCTTCCTCTACAGCTCAAAAATTTGCCCGAACATGGATGGACAAAGACCTGGGCGTGGATTTTGCACTTGGTGGACCAGCTAAATTCAACCAAGAAATCTTTGATGAAATTGCTAATAAAATTGTTTTAGCTATAGCAATTATTATCGTTTCTACATTCTTTATTTTAATGTTGGCATTCCGTTCTATTTTAATTCCGTTAAAGGCAATAATCATGAACATTATTGGGCTTTCATCTGCATTCGGTATACTCGTTTATATTTTCCAATATGGTCATTTTGGTATTGAAGCAAGCTCCATTGTGCTAATCATTCCAGTTATTGTTTTTTGTCTTGTATTTGGCTTAAGTATGGACTACGAAGTCTTTTTAATTTCTCGTATCCAAGAGGAATATTTAAAGGGCTCCGATAATACGCGCGCAACAATTGATGGCTTAACATCCACTAGCCGAATAATTACGTCGGCAGCGCTTATCATGATTGTTATTACAGGTGCATTTGCCTTCACAGATGTAATGCCTGTGAAGCAAATTGGTGTGGGTATTGCTATTGCTGTTGCCATTGATGCAACGATTATTCGTCTTATGCTTGTACCTAGTCTTATGAAGCTGTTTGGTGATTGGAACTGGTGGCTTCCTTTCTCAAAGAAAAGTAAATAACATAAAGAAAATCCACCTCCTTTAAAAGGAGGTGGATTTTCCAATTAAGCGTAAATGCTTTTATACCATTCTTTTGCTGCTTGTACTTCAGGCATTGTTAGTTGATGACCAAAATTAAACCATTTCGTCGTTACTTTGGCACCTGCAGCACTTAAAAGGGTTTCTAAATCCTCAGACTCCTGTGCTGTACACATCGGATCATTCGTACCAGCACCGATAAACACAGGTGTTGGAGAAAGTTGCGGTAATTCAATACCACGTCTTGGTACCATTGGGTGATGCAAAATAGCTCCTGCTAACGCATCATCATAGTGGAATAATAAGCTTGCTGCAATATTAGCACCATTCGAATACCCTATTGCTACAATTCGTTGGCGATCAAAGCCATATTGCTGTGCTGACGTCTCCAAAAATTCATGAAGCTCCTTTGTACGAAAGATTAAATCCTCCATATCAAAGACACCTTCGGCTAATCGGCGGAAAAATCGTGGCATTCCATGCTCAAGTACATTTCCGCGAACACTTAAAATATTGGCTGTTTCATCTATTTCTTTTGCTAGCCCAATAAGACTTTCCTCATTACCACCTGTACCATGTAGCAATAATAAAGTCGGTTTTGTTTCGTCTGTACCTTTATAATAAATATGTTGCACTGACAGTCACCTCTCAATTATCTTGAATTCGAGATAATTGTAGCCTGTGGCAAAATTAAATTCAAGCTCTTTGACTTATTAATTTCACGATTTTCACGATTAGGCTGTTCTTCGTGATTTTTATAAAAATTAGTAATGGTATAAACTGAAAATAAACATGCCGCAATCACAACAACAATAACAATTCCCACTAATTTTTTTCCGTTCATCTATCATGATCCCCCGTATAACTTATTTCTTTGTACGAAAGCCTTCTTCTAGTAAATATTCCTTTGCTGCCTCATACGTACCAAATGCCTCTTCTAGATTGTCTCCATGATACACGTTCCACGAACGTTGCTCAAAAGCTAGCTGTAACTGACTACCATCGCGACTATGCCAAATCTCTACAATTGGCTCCTGCTCTTCTACTTCTTCAGATAAATATTGGATTGCGTCTTCAATAATTTCACGAAGTTGTTGTTCATAGTAATCGCGGATATTTACTAATCCTTTATCATTAGCCTCATTCTCATAGCGTAATAAATCTCCTACAAAGACAAAGCCATTGCCGTTTGGATGTAATTTCTCAACTACAATCGTCTTTTCGTAAAGACTGTCCATGTAATGATAATTTAAGCGCTTTAAAGAAATTTCTTTTTTTGTTAGCTCAGAAAACGATTCAATAATCGCTTGTTTTTGTTCAAATGTTAGCATATAAAAAATGCTCCTTTTCTTTACAATCTATCTAACAGTATAACTCATTTTTTCCTATTATATCGTGTCGTTTCTAAATCATTTTTGCGCAAGAAAATAGGACAAGCTAATATTATAGCTTATCCTATTTAAACTTATGAGGTTTGATTAACTATTTTTTCACGTGTGAATTTTATCACCTGTGCAACATACAATTCCCGATAAGGAACAAATTGTGCAGTACCTACTGGTCTGACAATTCTCACACGTTGACCATCAGGGAAATATTCATACCCTTCAATATTAAGTGTCGTCGTTTCTCCCAAGAAGAAAGCCTCCGCCTCATCTAGCTTCGCTCTAACTACACCCGATACTTCTTCATACTGCAAAGCAAAGGAATCCCAATCATGCTTGAAAGGATATATGTAGACATGGCAAAATTCATTGTCGATCATATTTTCAGAAACGATACTACAAGATGTCATACCCATTTTGACAACCTCATGGACATCAATATTAAGGCCCAATTCTTCTCTTACTTCTCGAATGCCTGACTCTACTGTCTCAATCGCTAAAAGATGTCCTGCTGCTGTAATATCGAGTAACCCTGGATAATCCTTTTTCTGTGAACTACGTACTTGAAAATAAATATAGTCTTCATTTACAAGCCAGCAATGAAAAGTCTCATGCCAAAGCCCCTTTTCATGCACTTCCGCTCTCGTAGCTGTCCCAATTTGCTCATGCTGTTCATTAAATACCTTTACAATTTCTTGTTCCATTGTTTCGACTCCTATACTGACTTCGTCGCTTTTTTCTTAATTGCATTACGTTGATCATAAATATTGGATACGATAACCTTTAAGACTGCATAAAATGGTACAGCGATAATAATACCAATAAAACCTGCTATATTACCTGCCGCTAAAATAATTGTAATAACGGTAAGGGGGTGGATATCAAGTGATTTCCCCATGACATTAGGTGTAATAAAGTTGCTGTCTATTTGCTGAGCAACCAGCGTCACAACCGAAACCCACACCACTAAAATTGGATCTTGAATAACTGCCACAATCAGGGCTGGCGCAAAGGCAATCCAAGGCCCGATAAATGGAATCATATTCATAAAGAATGCAAAAATCACTAGTAATAACGAATAGTCTAATCCGATAATTAAATAGCCTACATACATTATTAGTGCTAATAAAAAACTAATTTGCAGTTGGCCCTGAATGTAGGTACGTAATACATCATCAATTTCACTTAACGTTTTCTTTACCCATTGCTGACGTTCACCACTGAAATATTTATAGATGGATGGAGCAAACTTCTCATGATCCTTCAGCATAAAAATAAAGAAGAACGGAATTAAAATGGCTAATAACGACACAGATACAATGGATTGTAAAAAGGACACAAAACCTTTACTCGCCACTACTGCAATATCTTGTACCGAATTCGCCATTTTTTCGATAACATCATTTAATTGCTCAGGGAAGTTATCCTTATTTTGCGTTACATAGTCTGTTAATTGCTGGATGCTCGTACTAATACTCGTACTAATCATAGGGGCATTCTTCACTAATTTATTGACCTGCTCGGCAATTGGGTTACCAATAATCCAGCCAAAAATACCTACCATTGCTATTAGTCCGAACAAAATCGTCAATATACTTCCCCATCGAGGAAATCTACGTTTTTCTAAAAATCTCTGAATTGGCTCCGTCACATAATAGAGAACACCACCAAGTAGTAAAGGCACAAAAATCGCTTTTAATATGATGACAAGCGGTGAAAAAATCCAATGAATTTCTATAAAATATTTAATGATTAGTAGTGTAAGTAGTATCCCTACTCCTACTTGAAACCAAACTTTCCTTGTCACTTTCTTTCACTTCCTTTAATAGCAGTTACTGAAAATACTACTGATATATTAACCATTTCGCAAGTATCCTAGTATTTTTTTACAGAACTCCTCTGACAAACTAAAAAATTCGCTCACTTCCACAATACTAGTTATCGTGGAAGTGAAACGAATTTAAGTCATCAATTATAGAGAAGAATCATCAATGGAATTTAAGAATGTCTCAATTTCTCCAATAACCGATTCAACACAGCCATCCTCAAATGGCGAGATTAAACCTGCCTCTTTTACAAGCTTTGTAAAGGACATAGAGCCACCTAAACCACAAAGATGAATATAGTCTTTCCAAGCCGCTTCAAATTCTTCACGTGAACGTTTCCAGAATTGGAAGGCACAAATTTGCGCTAACGTGTAATCAATGTAGTAGAACGGACTTGCATAGATGTGAGCCTGACGTTGCCAAATGCCCCCAGCCTCTAGGTAGCTGTTATGATCATAGTCACGGTGTGGTAAATACGTTTCCTCAATTTTTTTCCATGCAGCTTTACGTTCAGCAGGAGTCATTGTTGGATTTTCATAAATAACATGCTGGAACTCATCTACTGCCACACCATATGGTAAGAATAAAAGACCACTACTTAAATGTGTAAATTTATATTTCTCTGTATCACCTTCAAAGAACAGCTCCATCCAAGGCCATGTGAAGAATTCCATACTCATCGAGTGAATTTCACAAGACTCGTAGGTAGGCCATAAATACTCAGGAATGCCAATGTTACGGCTTGAATAAACTTGGAAAGCATGTCCAGCTTCATGTGTTAATACATCGATATCACCTGAAGTACCATTAAAATTTGAGAAAATGAATGGGGAATGATAGTTTTCAATAAACGTACAATAACCGCCACTTTCTTTCCCTTTCTTCGCTACAAGATCCATTAAGTCATGGTCAATCATGAAATTAAAGAATTCTCCTGTCTCAGGTGAAAGCTCCTCATACATTTTTTTACCGTTTGCTACAATCCACTCAGGATTCCCTTTTGGTGTAGCATTACCTGATAAGAAGTTAAGTGCTTCATCATAAAATTTGAAATCTTCAATGCCAATTCGCTTTGCCTGACGCTCGTAAAGCTTCGTTGCAACAGGCACAATTAAATCACGTACCTGATCACGGAATTTTTTAACCATATCAGCATTGTAATCAATCCGATTCATACGAATATAGCCTAGTTCAACATAGTTGTTATAGCCAAGTTTAATCGCAATGTCATGGCGTACCTTGACAAGTTCATCATATAAACGATCGAATTCATCTTCATGCTGTGCAAAGAAGCCAAAGCGAGCATCCGTTGCTGCCTTACGTGTTTCTCGATCCGTTGACTCTGCAAACGGACCAAGTTGAGCGAGCGTTAATGTTTCTCCATTAAAGTCAATTTGTGCAGATGCAACAAGCTTATTGTACTCAGAAACAAGTCTGTTTTCCTTTTGCATCAAATCAATAACTTCTGGTGAGAAGCCTTTAATTTGATAAGTTGCTAGATCAAATAATTGCTGACCCCATTTTTCTTCTAATTGCTCACGAAATGGTGAATCAATTAAAGCTTTATAGTATTCCGTCGTTACTTCTTCTAGCTCAGGACCTACTTCATCGAAATAATCACGTTCTGCTTGATAAAATTCATCATTCGTATCGATTGAAGCACGAATATATACTAAATTAGCCATTGTCGCAAAGTCATTACTAATTGCATTGTGCTTTTCAATGATATTACTTTGCTCGTCCATGGATTGTGCTTGTTTAAATTGCTCAATGAGTGCTAATTGCTGCTCTTTCATCGATGCCACATTTGGACGGCTGTACTGATATTCTTTAAACGTTGTCATTAAAGTCCCCTCTTTCTGTCCTATACCCCGTAATATTTCTATTATATGCCAAATAGAATCTATTAAGAAACAATTATCTCTTTTCTGTTGAAATGATTTTTATGAGAAAGAAGCAGTTCCTAAATCTAATGGCGTTGTTGTTTAATAGCCCACAATATATGTTTTTAATAACGCAGCTCTTTCTCTTATTCTTAATTTTGCTTCTACTGATTTTGGTGTTCTTGCTGATAGGACATCTACTTCAAAATCTAAAGTTTCAGCAAGATATTTTGCACGTTTTAAATGAAAGTCATTTGAAACGATGGTAATTTTCTTTGTCTCTTTTGGTAATAATTCTTTAGAGAATACTAAATTTTCATAAGTAGATGTAGATTGATCTTCTATGATAATTCTCGTGGCATCAATGCCATGCTGTTCCAAATAGTCTTGCATTACAGATGCCTCTGTACGATCTTCATCTGGCCCTTGTCCGCCTGACACAATGACCTTAACATGTGGGTATTTTGTTAAGTATGGAACAGCCACCTCTAATCTACTTTTTAATGAAAGCGATGGTACACCACCTGGCCTTACTTTTGCTCCCAATACAATCATATAATCAGCTGAACCATCAGCATTCGGTTCCATACCCTGATCAATTTCTTTCCCAAGCCAAATATAAAGAACGATTCCACTACCGATTAAAATAACACCAACTGTCATCAACCACCTTCTCACAAATCATTCCTCCTTTACCTTTTATTAACGATGATAAAAAGAAAAGGATGCTTGTTAACCAAGCACCCTGAAATATTATCTCAATATAAATCGTTTAATAGACTCCTGTAAGGCAGATATTTCATCGGTTAAATCATTGGAAGATTCGCTAACCAGTTGTATTGCGCGTTGTTGCTCATCTACAGATGCTGTTACCTCTTCAGATGCAGCAGCATTCTTTTCACTAATCATCGCAATGCTTTCAATCGATTGCATAATCGTATTCTTAGAGCTATTTAAATATTCTACACTATCTGTCGTATCGCCTATAATGGCTATAATTTTTTCAACAGCTAATTTAATTTCTGTAAAGGATGATTCTGTTACCATGACAGAATCATTTTGTTGACTTACAATGATATGGGTTTTCTGCATTTCACCATTGACTAAGTTTGTTTCACTTTCAATGCCTTTTAGCGTTGTGCGTACTAGCTCAGTTGCTACAGAGGTTTGATCAGCAAGTTTACGTACCTCTTCCGCGACAACTGCGAATCCTTTACCATGTTCACCCGCTCTTGCTGCTTCAATAGAGGCGTTAAGTGCAAGTAAATTCGTTTGATCTGAAATCTCCGTAATCGTGCCCACGATGCCTTCAATTTCACGTACCTTGACAATTAAGCTACCAAATACAGACTGAATATTCTGAACGAGATTTGAAGACTCTCTCGACTTATCCTTTAAGCTTTCTAGATTAACTAGGCCTTCTTCATTTGATTTTTTCATATGCTGTGAGGCATCTAACATTAATTCATTTTTATCATGCAATCCTTCAATTTGGTGCGCAAATTCGATAGCCGTTCGGTTTGTATCCTCTGCATCAGATGCTTGCTTGACTGCACCCTTGGATACTTCATTGATTGCTTTGACGATTTCATCCCCATAGGCATTTGTCTCTTCAGCTACTGCGGTTAAGTTGGCTGATGTTGATTGTATTTCTACAATCGCTTCCTCCACATCTGAAATAAGTGTTTTAAGTTGATGTACCATTTCATTAAAGCCAGCATTTAACTGTCCTATTTCATCCGAGCGCTGTAAATGCTCAATTTCAACCGTTAAATTCCCTTTTGCTACTTCACGTACACGTTTAGATAATTTTTGAACTGGTAATGCCAGATGTCTTGATACAAGAATGACAACGATTGTCCCAATAATGATGGCACCTACTAATGTCAAACCAATTACTAGCAATAAAGAATTCGCCTCTGCATTAAAATCCTGCATATATGTACCTGATGCAATAATCCATCCCCAATATGGATCTTTCTCAGAATAAATAATTTTATCGGCTAAGACATCCTGACCTGGTAGTTCAAATTCATATTGTGTAAAGCCACCCCCATCAAGTGCCTTTTCAGTTACTTCTCGAATAAAGTAATTGCCACTGCTATCTTGGTCATTCCAAAGATTATCTCCTTCTCGTGTTGGATGTGTTGTTAATGTTCCCTTATCATCCAACACATAGATATAGCCATATTCCCCTAAATCACCAGGATAATTAATTGGCCGTTTTCCTTCGCTATCTTTCGGACCAAGAAATGCTTCTCGTACTCGCTCCTGTGCAACCTCTAAGGAAATGTCGCCCTTTTCAACACTCTCGTTTGCGAGCTCGATTAATTGCAAAGCAGATTCAACACTATTGTAAAGTACCTGCTCTCCTATATCCTCCATTCCATTCTTAGCCTTACCATAACTAACTATACCAATTATTAAACTTGGAATAACTAGTAATGCCAATGAAATAATAATCAATTTCCCCTGTATTGAACGTAAAAACTTCATACTTTAGCCCCCCTATTTTCTTCGTTCAACAATATATTACTTTATATTATGTTATGGTTTGAAAGTTTTCACAATGGGTAAAGCACAAATTATTTTCTTATTTCCCTTAATATGGTTTGTTTTCATACCTTTATGCTAACCCCTAGTTAAATTTTAAATGCCAAAAATTAAAAGAACTATTTCTCCACAAGACATAAGCTTATAGAGAAATAGTTCTAAACTAATCATAATTTAAATGTATTAATCGTTTCTATAACCTCTTTCGATGTTTGATCTAATATTGTTACAACTTCATTTAATTCAGAAACCATCGTTACTTGTAAATCAGAGGCAGCTGCTACTTCCTTTGTTCCTAGGACACTATGCTTCGCAATAGCATTCATCTGTTCGGTAGTAGCTAATACTTCCTCAGAGCCTGCTGACATTTCTTCAATGACAGCAGAGTCATCTTGAATTTTATTATTCACCTCAAGGACAGATTGCAATATTTTCTCTAGACTTTCACCTATGTGTTGCACTGCTTTATTGCCTGCCTGTACATCTATGGTACTACTAGCCATCTCTTGTAACGCTCGATCAGTAATTTTCTTAAAGCTTTCTAAATGCATGTGTATTTCGTCAGCAGATGCTTTAGACATCTCTGCAAGTTTACGAACTTCATCTGCCACGACCGCAAATCCTTTACCAGCTTCTCCTGCTCTAGCTGCTTCTATTGCCGCGTTTAAAGCTAGTAGGTTGGTTTGATCCGCAATACTCGTAATGATGGTCACCATCTCTTCAATTGAGCGGAACTTATCACCCATTTCCTCGACATGATTAGCCGTACGTAAAACAGAAGATTCTACGTTTTGAATTTGAGATACAACTTCTTGAGAATGACTAACACCTGTTTCCACAAGTCCCGTCATTGCTGATGATGACTCCGCAATTTCTGAAGTTGTATCAGCCAGTCTTTGAATACCAATTGACATCTCATTCATCGTTAATACAACCTCTTGATTATTTTGCTGCTGTTGCTCACTACCAGCAGCAATTTCAATAATTCGATCTGCAATTTGAGCGTTTGATTCTTCCACATGCTGAGAAGTCTCATCAATTTTTTGAACAACATTTTGTAAAGCAAATGTGCGTTGTTGAATCGTATGGAAAGTTTCTTTTAATTTTTGTAGTGATTCTCTGAAGGATTGTGCAAATATTGTAATTTCATTTGCTCCTTTTAGCTGGATTTTCTCCACTGCTATCGTTGCCTTAGCAATATCACCTTGAGCAAAACTTTGTGCTGCATCACCTAAATGTGCAAGGGGTTTTAACGCTCCATTAATATAACGATATAGGATGAACATAACAATACCTGTTAAAGCTAAGATGACAATAATTAATGCAGGTAAAATAGCCGTTAATACGGCATTCGCAACATTGCTTACCTCTGTTGCTTCTATATCGACCCCAACAAAGGCAACAGTATTCCCTTCCTCATCCTTTAATGGAACAGTACCAGATAAATAATCTCCAAAATCACTATGTAAAATAGCGGAATAATAACTTCCTGTATTCTTTACCTTTTCAATATCCTTGTAGTATGTGGTGGAGGACTCATCTCCTATAGCTCCAGCATTTTCTTGATCATCTGCTGGCATACCGTCCACTAAAAAACGTACCTTTTTATCTTCCTGTGGTACTGCGAAAGTATAGGCATAGAGAACACCATTTATTTCACGTAATTCGTTGAGCTCTTCTCGAAGTCGCCAATATAACTCAGATTCTTTTGGTTCCTTTGAGAGTTGCTCATATTCAGCAGCATTTAGATGTTTTGCAATATTCTCAGCAACTGCAACTGCCTGTGTTCCCATGGTTTTATTAACAGATGATTTTGCTGTGTAGATTGTTGTTATAACGAAAAAAGATAACAAAGCCACTAACATTACTAATGACATTAACACTATTTTATTGCTTAATTTGCCTGTCGCTCGCATACGTTCCTCCTTTAATATATTGATATACTAATATCTTAATAGTTCCTATTGTACTATTTTTTTAACTATTTCGACAATAAATCTATGATATTAAGCATATCCAAATAATTAATGCAATTAAAGTGGCGAACAGTGTCGGAATGGTAAGAATAACACCAATTTTAAAATATTGTCCCCAGCTAATTTTAATGCCTTTCTGGGCTAATATATGAAGCCATAGCAATGTTGCCAGTGAGCCAATCGGTGTCATTTTTGGGCCTAAATTCGTACCAATTATATTTGCATATATCAGTCCCTCTTTCATCATGCCCGATGCGCTTGTTTCTGAAATCGCCAAAGCATCTATCATAACAGTAGGTAAATTGTTCATGACAGCAGACAAAATGGCAGCAACAAATCCCATCGTCATCGTTGCTACTACGAAGCCCTGCTGTATAGCTAGTTCTAATAAATTTGCTAACATTCCTGTCATCCCTACATTTTTTAACCCATAGACAACCACATACATGCCAATTGAGAAAAACACAATATTCCACGGCGCTCCTTTTACAACTCTTATTGTATCTACCACAGAGCTACGCTGTGCTAGCCATAAGAATATTGCAGCGACCCCACATAAAATAAAAGATACAGGGATGTGTAAAACCTCACCAGCTACAAAGCCCACTAATAGAATCCCAATTACATACCAAGCGATCGAAAATAATTTGGGATCTCGGATTGCCTGACTTGGTTGCTCAACTGCCTCAAGAGAATAATGTTGTGGTATGGAACGGCGAAAAACAATGTAAAGTACTACTATACTTGCCACTAACGAAAAGAAATTCGGTACAAGCATATGAACTGCATAATCTATAAAGCCTATATCGAAAAAGTCAGCTGATACGATATTCGTTAAATTGCTAATAACGAACGGTAACGAGGTTGTATCTGCTATAAATCCACTTGCAATAATAAATGGAAAGATCATTTTTTCACTCAAGTTCAGTTTTCTCACCATCGCTAAAACGATTGGCGTTAGAATTAAAGCACCCCCATCGTTCGCAAACAAAGCCGATACAACAGCTCCAAGGCAACTAATATAAACAAATAAGCGAATTCCACTTCCCTTTGCAAGTCGTGCCATATGTAGAGCCGCCCATTCGAAAAAGCCAATTTCATCTAAAATGAGTGAAATTAAAATAATACCAATAAATGATAGCGTTGCATTCCAAACAATCCCCGTTACCTCTAACACATCATGCCAGGTTACTACACCTATTACTAGCGCAATAGCTGCTCCTATACAGGCTGACCAGCCAATTGATAGTTTTCGTGGTTGCACGATGACAAAAAATAATGTGACTAAAAATAAAATAATGGCTAAAGCAGTCTGCATCTTTTCCTCCCTAATTAAAAACCAGTAGCTTAAATGCTACTGGTTTACTCATTTTGTTAATGGTTTATTCGCCTAAATCTGCGTTGTGGAAAACATTTTGTACATCTTCTAAATCTTCTAATGCATCAATTAGTTTTTCAAACTTCGCTACATCGTCGCCAATTAAAGTCACTTCTGTTTGAGGCAACATAGAAAGCTCTGCTACTGTAAATTCTTCTACACCCGCAGCCTTTAATGCTTCTTGTGTCGCAAAGAATTGGTCTGGCTCTGCATAAATAATTACCACTTCATCCTCTTCTAGAATATCACGAGCATCTATATCAGCTTCCATTAAAATCTCTAGTACTTCATCAGCCGTTTTACCCTCTAAGCCAATAACCGCTGTTGAATCGAACATATAAGCTACAGATCCACTGACACCCATATTGCCGTTATTTTTACCAAATGCTGCACGTACATCAGATGCTGTACGATTTACATTGTTTGTTAAAGCATCCACGATAATCATTGTGCCGGCTGGTCCAAAGCCTTCATAACGTAATTCATCAAAGCTTTCATCACCGCCACCTTTTGCTTTATCAATGGCTTTTTCTATAATATGTTTTGGAACACTGTATGTTTTTGCGCGTTCAAGCACTACTTTAAGTGCACGGTTTGACTCTGGATCTGGTTCGCCTGATTTAGCTGCCACATAAATTTCTCGCCCAAATTTTGCATTAATACGGCTTGTGCTTTGATCTTTAGACGCTTTCTTTTCTTTAATATTGTTCCACTTACGACCCATTGTTTTCACTCTCTTTCAAAAGATAAATTTATAAAAATAATAGATACGCGGTTGCATATCTGTAAATGGTAATTAAATACTTATCGTATCTTTACTCTGCAAATAATAACACAATGATGCTTACAAAGCTAGATATACCAATGTTTAAGGTAGTATTTTTCTAAAAAAACGGCTGTTAAAATTTACGATTTTAGCGCCATCTTACAACAGCTCTTGTTTAATTTTTGCTAGCAATGCCTGACAACCTTCTTGCACCAATTCATAGGTTTCCTGAAAATCACCTGTATAATAAGGATCCGGGACATCCTTGCGATGTGCTGTTAAATCTAAAAACCGAAAAATCTTTGGCGAGTTTGGATTGCCTAGTATTGTGCGGATATTACGAATATTGCTTTCATCCATTCCAATAATATAAGCAAACTTTTCAAAATCAGACTTTTGTAATTGTCGACCTTGCATATCTATTGTAGAAATACCATATTCCCTAAGCTTATCCTGTGTACCCCTATGTGGAGGTTCGCCAATATGCCATGAGCTAGTAGCAGCGGAATCCACTTCAATCTTATCTTCTAAATGCTCTTTCTTCACCATGTCGCGCATGACCGCCTCAGCCATGGGTGAGCGACAGATATTACCTAAACATACGAAAAGTACTCGAATCATTTTATTTTCCTCCTACAACAAAGCACTCAAAATCAATTTGATTCTGAGTGCCCTTTGCTTTTATTTTACGGGAATACGTTTCTGTAGTTCTTCTGTTAATGCAACTAATTCATGCTCAAGGTGTTGAGTAAACTGCTCACGGCCTTCTTTACCCTTGCCTGTTACATAAAATGGCTCACCATAAATTAAATAGCCTTTGCCTCGCTTCATTACATCACCCACATTACGTGCACCAACATAAGCAGCTGGAACAATTTGCGCCTTTGCCAACTGTGCAATGGTAATAGCCCCTTGTTTTAAATCTGTTCCTTCTGCACTACGAGTCCCAGAGGGGAAAATCCCAACAATTTTACCTTCCTTCAATAACTGCGAAGGAATTTTAATCACGCTTGGTCCAGGATTATCACGGTCTACCGGAAAAGCATTTAAATGCTTAACAAGCCAGCCAAGCCCTTTCATTTCAAATAATTGCTTCTTCGCCATAAAGTGAATTTCACGAGGGTACATGGCTACACCAAGGTTTAAAATATCAACATAGCCGGTATGTGTACAAGCTATAATAAACCCACCCTCTTTCGGCAAGTTTTCTTCTCCGTATACACGAGCCTTTGAACCCATTAATTTTAATATTACTTTGACAACATTTGCTGCTAGTTTATACACTGTTACATTCCTACCTTATTCAATAGTTATTCCCATTGTAATCGAAAAGACCAGTATACTGCAATTGCTGGTGACCAACTTAAACCTTCCCTACTAATAGATCCACATCAATCGTGATTTCATTTAGTTCAACGGCTGTTTGTTCTGCTTTATGCCAACCCATTGGTGTCATTTCTAATAGCGCGGGTACTAGCTCTTCCGAAAGCGGTAAAGTATAAGTTACACGTTCTACGTTTACCTCACGAAAACTATCTTGAAAACGAGCTACAATTTGTTCATTAGAGTAAGTTTCCTTGTTTGAATCTGCATATAATTGAGCACGCAGTTCCCTCAAATAACCACTTTGCGGTACAACCTTCACAAGACAGCCATTCGGTGTAAGAAGTCGTTTAAACTCCTCATAATTTGCTGGTGATAGTATATTTAAAATGGCATCGAAACTCGCTTGAGCAAATGGACTTTTAGCTAAATCCCCTACACACCAAATTTGTTGAGGATAATGACGTGCTGCAGCCAAAATACCCTCCTTCGCTATGTCAATTCCAACGCCAATACCATGATCTCTATCATTCATAATGCGAGCTAAATGTGAGCCCTCTCCACAACCAGTATCGAGCACCGTTTTTGCAGAGCTTATAAGCTCACCGATTCGGGCTTCTACAGCATCATAAATCCCACTATCAATAACAGCCTTGCGGGATTCAAAAAGGCTCTTACTATATTTAGAAGCGGCGTTATGTGTCAGCATATTGACATAGCCTTGTTTCGCCATATCAAAGGAATGGTTAGAAGTACAAACCAATCTCCCCTGCTCATAGACATGCATTGATTGCTGACAGATTGGACAAGCAAAAAGGGTGATATGTTGATCCATTAATGCCGCCCCGATCGCACGTTTCGATAATGCGCCCATTTCTATGCCTCCTTTTTGTCGTTCGGTGATACAAGAGCATAACGCTCCCATTTACGACTTTTCCATCTAAAGTATACGATAATTGCCCGCACCCATTCATCTGCTGAAATGGCTAGCCAAATTCCGACCAAGCCCCAATCCAATACAAAGACAAATAAATAGCCAAGCGGCAGGCTCATGCAAACCATTGATAGAAAACCAATTTTCACAGGGAATCTAGCATCCCCTGAAGCGCGTAAAGAGTTAATGACCACGATATTCATTGTGCGACCAGTCTCTAGCAAAATACTTAATGCTAACACGGATGCCCCAATCTTAATGACTTCTGGATTATCAGTAAATACCTGCATAAGTGGCTTACGGAATAGCGTAACGACTGCGACCATAATAATCGTAAAAACAAATGCTGCACGAACACTTTTCCATAGCTGATGATACGCCTCATCTTTTTCTCCTGCACCTACATGACGACCAATAATAATGGCTGTTCCTGTACCAATGGCAATTGCAAATAAATATGTAAACATCGAAATATTCATAGCATATTGTCGTGCTGCTAGTGTTTCTGCTCCTAAGTATGTCGCATAATATAAAAAGATGATTTGGCAAAATTGATAAAGTACCTGTTCAAACGCAGATGGTAAACCAATGTTTAGTATTTTCCTCACATATTCCTTTGAATACTCAAAATAATATTGTAACTTTACGCGCACTTCCATTACCTGATACAGTAACCAGAAAAATACTAGGACGGCTAATCCGCGACTAATGACAGAGGAAATAGCCGCTCCTTTCACACCAAGCTCTGGTAAACCTAAATTCCCAAAAATAAGACCGTAGTTTAGCACAACATGTAAGACGTTCATGCCAAGTGAAACGTACATAGTTTGTTTTGTCCAACCATGTACACGAATAATTGCAGCTAGTGCATTAATAATAGCCTGTAGGAAAATAAAACTCCCAATGATGGCTAAGTAACTTTGTGCATAGTGGAGTACTTCTCCCTGCAAGTTCATCATTGTCATTAAATGTCTCGCAAAGAAGAAAAATAAAATACTCATTAAAAGCCCAACGACCAAATTCATCGTGATCGCTAACGCCGAGATCTTGGCTGCTTCAAAAAAGCGTCTGGAGCCTAAATACTGAGAAACAACAATAGATGCACCATTGCCCACTACCTCCAGAATCAAGATGGCAATATGGATATATTGATTGGCTGCACCTACTCCTGATACAGCATTATCTGATAAAGCACTGAGCATAAAAGTATCGGCTAATCCCATCAACATAAATAGAAAAACTTCTAAGAAGATTGGCCATGTTAAATGGAATAGACTTAACTTATTTGTCTCTTTAATTGTGTCTGCCAATACTTTCACTTCTCCTATTTTTTCTTAAAAATCTATTGTATCTTATCACAAATATTCAGACTGTAAAGAGATTTATAGGAAGACAGCGCTTCCACATAAAAAATCCCTCTCACATCGTGTGAAAGGGTCCATTTTTAAATCAAGCAATAGGATTGTAATTGCTCTCGTTTTTCAATTGTTAGGCCAAATTCCTGCTCTAAAAACCCATTCTTTGAACCATAGCGACGATCCATCGCATCCAACGCTGCTTGTAAATAGTCTTCACGGGCGGACATTAAGGCATAAAATTGCAGTAGTTCTTGCTCATTATACTGATGCTGAATAGCCTGAGCCATTCTTTCTACCATCGGACGTAAATGTATATTAGTATCTAAATAATCCTCCATGATAGTCTCCTCAGGTACATCTAAAGCTAGTAAAATAAGTGCTCCTCCAATACCCGTTCGGTCCTTACCAACTGCGCAATGATGGACAAGACCTAGATTATTAGGATTTTGAATCGTTTGCATTAACTCTTTAAATGAAAGATTGTTAAAAGGCATTTGTGCATAAAAATCCCGAAACATCTCAGGGCTTACCACTTTATAGAAATCTCTACCACCAGCATTGGTAGGCATTTCAAAAGCATGATTACCCTTCGCTGGGATTTGTATATATTGAGCATGCGAGAACACTGGGTTAGGATTATGATACGCCTCATTGTTATCGCGATAATCAAAAATGGTTTTAATCCCTAATGTTTCAAATAGCTCTTTATCTGCCAGTGTCATTTTTCCAAGAGCAGCTGAGCGGTAAAATAAACCTTTTTTTATCCTACGCCCATCTTTTGTCTTATATCCACCCATGTCTCGGAAATTATAGACTGCCTCAAATGGAATTACCTTTGTCTCTAATTGCTCCAATCACTACACCTCCTAAGATTATTAAGCATACTTACTTTTATTTTAAAGAACAAACTACATTAATTCCAATTTTCACGCTAGGTAATAATTTAAACCACATAAAAAATGCTAGCTGAATGGCTCACAGCTAGCATGGAAACATTTCTTATTTAAATAATTCGGGGTACACAGCTTTCGCTACTAATTCTACAGCTTCACCAATACGCGGACCAGGTCGATTAGAGATATCTGTATCGATGGACAATACCGCTTTGTTTTGAATAGCTGTCACAGTATTCCAACCATCTCGTTCAAGAATTTCTCCTATTGGATCTTCTGTATCGTTTACTGTTGTTAAAATAACATCTGGATTTTTCGCAATAACATCTTCCTCATTCACTTTTGCCCAGCTATTCAAGTCAGAAAAAACATTATTAACATTAGCTGCATCTAATATTTCTTGCTGGAAAGTGCTAGAGCCTGCTGTATATATGTCTGGCTTAGGGCTAACCTCTAAATAAACATTTTTCGGCGTTTTTACGTCCTTCACCTTCGTTTGTACTTCAGCAATTTTCGCCTTGATCTCTTCATTTAATTTATTTCCTATATCAGCAACATCCATCACAGCAGCAATTTGTTCGATATCTCCATAAACATCATCGAAAGTTGTCGCAGATTGAATAACAAACACTTTAATTCCTGCGTCCTCAAGCGGCTTTAGGGCATCCTTATCACCGATTGTATAAGCAATGACAACATCTGGCTTTAACGCTATAATTCTTTCACTGTTAAAGTTCGTAGTATCAGAGACACGTTCAATTTTTTGTGCTTCCTCTGGATAAGTATCGTACTCAGTTGCTCCTACAATTTTATCGCCAACACCTAAAGCAAACAAAATTTCAGTATTACTTGGTTGTAAAGATACAACTGTTTTTGGTACTTCTTTAAACTCTATTTCCACTCCACGGTCATCTGTCACTTTATAGCTTGTTTTCTCTGAGTGTTGTGTATCTTGCGAAGCATCTTTATTTTTTGTATCTTCAGCAGTGCCACAGCCTGCTAATACCAGTGCAAGTAAGAGCACTGATAGCCATTGGAAATTAAATACTTTCTTCATTGTTATTCTCCTTTTTCTTTTTCATTGGGTAGGATTTACTAATAAACGGTATTTCAGCTATTCCAGCTTGCTGATTCATAAAAACAGCCATGACAAAACATACATTAGCTAATAAACCAAGGTAATCGAAAAGAATAGCAGGAACCTCTCGTTCTTCTGATACTTTGTGTAAAGTACGATATGATTTTTTTGCTTCACTGCGACAAAGATGTAAGGCTGCAGCGGCCTCTGTTCCTTGAGGTAAAACAAAACTTTGAATCTCTTCCTTCACATGGCGAACGTAAAAATCATAACGCTCACTTAACCAAGATAAATCCTCTTCAGTTACTGCTAATTTCCCACGAACTGAGCCATTCACATGATACGCCATAGGTAACATAAGCAATAAATCCTCAGCAACGACTTGAACATCCTCTTTTTTTACCGCAGCTAATGCAACTCCTAGATGTGTTGTAAGGCTATCTGTTCGAATTTCAAAATCGACCGTTGAAGCTTTCTCACGCATAAATGGATAACAAGAATAACGGGCATCTTTTTTCACTTGCTTCCCCCCTATTTTCTATAATGAAAAATTCTTATTTGAAAGGCATAAAAAAGTCGCTCCTTTTTGCAAAGGAACGACAAAAATAACATAATGAGCCATCAAACTGGACAAAGCCTATGTATTTGCCGTATATCCTCCTAGCTTCCGAGAAGTTTTTATACGTTCAAATAAAGGTCGGTCTCCTGGCTTGTACAGTTCGTCACATGAAACGAATGTGTTATAAAGGACCTTCCCATCTTCTTTGAGACAGTGGTAAATCTTTATAATGGCTGCACTTACAGTTGCGGAAACAGCTCCGGTTTTTCACCGGATTCCCGATTATGCTAATTAGCACCTTTATTCTGCAAGAATATTTCATTTGTAAAGCAGTTTATCATATATGCTTCAGAAAAAATAGCTGTACTCAGTTTTAAAATATAGCAATATTTCTACTTGAAGAGAAAACCCTAACAAATTTTTACATTATTAAGAAATTTACTATAATAGTGTTTCAATTGCTTTTTCAATATCGAGCTGTGAATCTGTTGGTTCAAAGCGTGAGACGGTCTTACCATTAGCATCTACTAGAAATTTTGTAAAGTTCCAGCGAATATTACGACCATCTAAAAAGCTTGGGGCAAGTTGAACAATTGCTTCTGCCAACATTTTCTCCTGCATACTTGCCTTCCCAAACTCTCGGTAATCCACTTCATGCTTTAAATAATTAAAGAGTGGATGGGTAGCCTCTCCATTTACCTGTACAAGCTCAAAAATCGGGAATGTGACCCCATAGTTTACCTTGCAGAGATGCTTAGTTTCCTCCCCATCTTCAGGATTTTGATGGCCAAATTGATCACAAGGGAATCCAAGAACTACAAAATTCTCTTTTCCATATTTATCATACATTTTCTGTAAGTCTTCAAATTGATATGTAAATCGGCATTGGTTTGCCGTGTTAACAATTAACATTGTTTTTCCACGATATGTTTCCATCGATAAAATTTCGCCATTAGGCTTCCGAACTAGATAATTATAAATGCTCATGCCATAATCCCCTTTTTTCATTCATTATAGTTGACTATTCTACCACTCATCAAAGAATTTGCACAAAAAAACACCACCTCGCTACTTTGAACGGATGGCTGACTTATACTTCTTTTTATATTTAGCATCTTGTTCTTCATTAATTAAACGATGGGCAATATCTAATAATTTCGAGTCATTTGTTTGATCATATAGCTTTTTAAATGACATAATAATATCCTGACGAATAAGAGATGGCTGTTTTTCATCTATACATGTTTGAAATCTTTTAGCTAGATACGATACAACCAAATCTCTTTGTACTGGACCCGCTTGTCCAATTTTCCAAATTGCTTGTAATGCATGCCTTGCTGTAGCAGATTGCTCATCGTAAGTCACAGCCCAAATCTTTAAAAAATCCTCCAAGACCCTTTCTTCTGGATCACTTTTTGCAGCTAAAGCGCATAAAATTTGTGCAGCACGTGCACGAGAATAACCATTATTGTATGTAAGTGCTTTTACTAGCTGTTCCCAAACTGCATATGTCCAATCTACAGGTTCCTGCATAATTTTCATTAATTCCTCGTAAGATTCATATTGAATATCGCGATCATGCTCTGTTAAATTACTAAAAAGTTGCAAAATCTCTTTTTCCATAATTCATCCCTACCTTTATTGATTCAGAACGTAATAAAATTTGATTTATGGTACACTTAACTTAATTTTTTTCGCAAAGAAGGTGAGTTTATGAATAAATTTAATGCTAGGAAATTGATTTTTCGGTTGATTGTGATTATATCCCTACTTCTAGCTGCGTATTTTGTTATCCCAGTGTCCATGCCTTTAATCCTTGCTGGGATTAGTGCATTTTTCTTAGAACCACTTGTCATGTTCGTTAAACGGAAATGGAAAATGTCACGGAAAATAGCAGTTGCTTTTATTTACATAGTGAGTGTAATAGTTATATCTATTATTTGTTATCTGTCCATTACCCAAATAATGACACAAATAATTTTACTGTCTAAGCAAGCTCCCTATTATATTTCCAAGCTATCAGATATGTGGCTTCATATGCAAGAAAATATTTCTAAATATACAGAAGACTTTCCACCTGAAGTAAGTGCTTCGCTTCAAAAAACCACAATGGATTTCATAAAGAAAGTTGAAGAATCCTTTTTAAGCTTCTTTAATTATAGCAAAGTTTCTGCCTTCTTTTCAGAGATACCCAGCCTATTCATCAGTCTTCTCGTTTATATGATTGCGCTATTCCTATTTATGCTTGATTTGCCTAAGTTAAAGCAAATCACTTATAAATATTTAAAGCCCAATACAGCAAAGAAGATAAAAATTATTTTAAATCGCTTAAAAGATGCAACACTTGGCTATATGAAGGCTCACTTATTTGTAAGCTTTATTATTGGAGGCGTCACACTCATTGGACTGCTATTAATCCAACCGAAATACGCAGTAACAATGACGATTATTATCTGGTTAATAGATATTGTACCATTCCTAGGTTCTATCATTATTCTAGCGCCATGGGGACTTTATCACCTATTGATGGGAAACACCTCTATAGCTGTAAAATTATTCATCTTAGCTGCTATTTTACTTATTATTCGTCGAGTAGTCGAGCCTAAATTAATGGGAGACCATATCGGTTTATCCACTTTACCAACATTAATTTCCATGTTCATAGGTCTACAGTTATTTGGTATTATCGGTTTACTTGTCGGCCCATTCGTTATTATTTTCTTTATAGCGTTGAAAGAGACAGGTGTCATCAAAGTAAATTTTAAAATTTAATATCCATCTAGTATGCAGGAAAATCTCTTTTCAAGAATAGAAGTTGTCGTCTTGTTTCTTTGAAAGAATAGCATTCCAAAAACAAAAAAGGCCATCTTTGTATATTTTTCTCTACAAAGATGACCTTTTTCTTATCTCAACCGTCTATATAATAGTGAGGCCTATTGAATACGTCCAAAGCCTACTAAGTATTGATTCCACCAATCAAGTGATTCAATTACGACACCATTGTTTTGAGCGTCGATCATTGTGTTATTACCTAAATAAATACCTACGTGTGCTACCCCTGAACCATAGCTGAAGAACACTAAGTCCCCAACGCGTGCTTCACCTGCTGAAATGCGTTGTGTTGCTAAATATTGTTGTGATGCTGTACGAGGTAAAGAAACACCCGCTTGCTTATATGACCATTGTACAAGACCTGAACAGTCAAAGCCTGTCGATGGGTTGCTACCACCCCAAACATAAGGGCGTCCTAGGAATTGTTTAGCTGTAGAAATGGCATCTCCTGAAGAAACAGTGCCAGCTCCTGACCCAACAATAATTTTTTGTGGTTCGCCTCCACCATTATTTTGAGTTGCTTGTATAACTGGTGTAGCTGCTTGAAGTGCACGTAAACGAGCTGCCTCTTCTTCAGCTGCTTTACGCTCAGCTTCTAAACGTTCTTCTTCTTGTTTCGTTGCAATTTCAGCTTTTAATGCAAGTGATTTCGCTTCGTTCTCAGCTTTCTTCACTTCCATTTCGCTTTCTTTTTGCTGAAGCTCTTGGAATTGTTTTTGAAGTTCCTTTTGTTTTTCATCTAATGTAGCTTTTTGTTGCTCTAAGCTTGCTTTATCTGCTTCCTGTTGATCTACTAATTCTTGGTCAGCATCCATTAATGTTTTTACCGCTACGACACGATCCATTAAATCTGCAAAGCTTTTTGCCTCAAGCACTACATTTAAATAAACACCTACAGTGTTGTCCTGTGCTTGGTATGCAGCCATACGCTCACTTAAAATTTTTGAACGTTGCTCGATACGTTTTTGTGTTTCAACAATACTAGCATCCACTTCTTTAATATCTGCTTGTACTTGTTTAAATACCTTTACTTTTGCGTCGATCTCTTGTTGTAGTTTCGTTAGTTCTTCTTGTAATTTTTTAATTTGTGCATCTATTTCAGCCTTTTTCTCAATCATTTGTTGAGAAGTTTCTTCGGCATGTACTTCTGTTGGTTGAATTGTATTAAATAATAAGCCGCCAGCTAGTGCTAATGCTAGCACCATCGACTTACGCCATTTGTTACGCTTAGCCACGTTACCTTCATTTCCCTTCATCTATCAATTTCGCTCTCGATATTCTATGTAATCACTTGAACGATTTCTATTTTAATCAAATGTTCTTATATTTATTTTAGCCTTTTAAAGTTTAGCATTTTCTACATAACTTTTATACTATTTCATGTCTATTTAATACATTAGTAAAACTCGAAATAATTCTGTAACATTCGCACTTAAACTACATTATTCTACAAAACACATTTTTCTTCTACACAAAGAAACTATTAGCTAATTCGACATTAGACCTAACAGATCTTTTGTAATGTTTTTGTAATATTTCTAGGTGCCAAAGAAAAAAGGTAGGGAAAAAATTCCCTACCTATTGCTTCATCGACCTTAAGGCTTGTATAGATAATCTCACTAACAAAATAGCACATAAAAATAAACCTAAATATGCCGCTGTGTTCAAATAGACCGCATAAGAATCGTGGATAAATTGTGAAATAGCTAAAAGAGCGACAGATATAATACCAAAAGTTATACCCACCAGCAGCAAAACAAATTGAGAAAACAAATGTGTAATAAAACGTGAATTATGTTCATCCGAAAAGACATCATGATGTAAAATGATTTTTCCGCTCTCAACTCGCTGAATGAGCTGATCGACTCTTCTAGGCATTTTACGTAAAGTCGGTATTAGCATAGATAATTCTTCTTGCAGCCGCTCCTTAGTTGCCATCGGTTCTTTAAAAGGCTTAAGGAAAGAGGCACGCATATATGTAGCAGAAAAATCCTTTGCCTCAGTAAAGATATCAAAACGTGGATCTATTACCCGTAATGTGCCATCTAACGTCACTAAGGAACGGAGAGCTAATCCTACTGCTGGATAAAATGCAAGTCCAAAATCTCTTACCACTGTAAATAGCGCGTGAATTAATTCTTCAGTTGGTATACGGTCAACATAGGAAATTTTCAGTAATATTTGGTCGATTGCCTGCTCCATTTTCGCACGTTCTGCATGATCAGCATTTTCCACCAATAATGTTAAACCATCATATAAAACACTTGAATCATTTAGTTGAATGCCCATCAGAAATAACTTTAAGCCTTCTTGCTGTGTTGCACCTAAACGTCCTACTGCGCCAAAGTCAAGCAAGACTGGTGTGCCATCTGTTTCATCTATGTGGATATTTCCTGGATGCGGGTCTGCATGAAAAATACCAGAGAATAGCATCTGCTCAAAAAATGAATAGAGTACGGTTCTTGCAAACTGCCTACGATCAATAGACAAGCGATTAAATTCAGATGCCCCATCTGCCACACTTTGTCCACGAATATACTCCATCACAATAACATTTTCATTACTGTAAGGCGTAAAAATTTTAGGAATGCGAACCTTGTAATCACTTTTCGCCAAAGCATTCTTCACCTGTAGCGTATTACGTACCTCAATATCTAAATGAATCTCCTCACGTAACCCATCTGCAAATCCCCCAGCCAACTCTCGAAAGCCCAATGATTCTGCCCAGGTTGATTTTGTGGATAGCCAATTAGCAAATTCCTCTAAAATTTCAAGGTCATCGCGCATAATTCCCTTTACTTCTGGACGCAATAGCTTGACTACCACCTCTTCATAATTTTTAAGCCTTGCTTTATGCACCTGGCCAATAGAGGCTGCTGCAATGGGTTCCATTTGAAATTGGCTAAATATTTCGTCCATTGATTGCGGAAGAGACCTCTCTAAAATTTGTTTCACCTGCTCCTCTGATAAAGGCCTTACTCGGTGTTGAAGTCTTTCTAATTCATCAATAAAAATAGGTGAAAAAAGCTCTTTTCGTGTGGAAAGCACCTGGCCAAATTTGATGAAAATCCCACCACATTGTTCTAACGTTGCGCGCAAAGCAATTGCAAGCTCTTTTTCATTTTCTCGTTGCCTCGCATATTTAATCGTTTGTACGACACCGTTTGTAACAGCAATTTTTAATACCTGACGCAGGCGTTTCTGCTGTCGCCAATAGCTACGCAATCGTAGTATTAAAGATTTTTGGCCGTGACGGCGATCTCCATTTGTAATACCACTCGGGTCAAAAAGCTCAAATACCAAATAAAGCAACATCGAAATTAGTAGCATACTACCGATCCAAATCAGTGTGCTTACCTCGGTTACTGTTTGCATCATCGTTTCTGATAAAAAATCTGTATGGCGCAGATAAGAATACCAATACACAAAAGAGGTTAATGTCACACTAATAACAACTGACAGCACTCTTCGTACAAAATTGATATTCGAGCCAATTAATCGTCCACTCACAATATAAATCAAACCCGATACTATGAGGATTTGGGTTAAAAATTTCAAAAAGATCAACAGTTTCACCCCCTGTGCCATTTCCATTTCCTACTACCGTTAGTATAGCAAATTTGTTCACCAACTTTCTTGAAGAAGGAACACCACAGAAAATTTATTAATTTTGCACCTTGATAATATACCCTTTAGGGTATATTATTTATTTGTAGTATTTAAACTACATAATCTACTTACTTATAGAAACAAAATCTTTATTTATAAGCTTTCAAATACCCCATCATGTATTTACTAAGAAAAGGAGTGTTTACATTTGAGTAAAAAATTTTTAGTAGTCGGCGGCGTTGCAGGTGGTGCATCCACAGCTGTTCGTCTTCGTCGTCTAGATGAAAAGGCAGAAATTATTATATTTGAAAAGGGGCCGAATGTTTCATTCTCTAATTGTTCTCTCCCCTTCCATTTAAGCGGGATTGTTGAAAATAGCGACAAATTAATTTTAATGACGCCTCAAGGCTTCCAAACAAAATACAATATAGAGGCTCGTGTTCAGCAGGAAGTTGTACGTATTAACAGAGAGCAAAAAACCATCACCATTAAGGATTTAAAAACGAATAGAGATTATGAGGAAAGTTACGATACATTAATTTTATCCCCAGGAGCAAGTCCTATCGTCCCTGACTTAGAGGGCATTCAATCTAAGCACGTCTTTACTATTAGAAACGTGGCTGATATTGACCGTTTAAATTGGTATCTACAAGCAGATAATGTACAGGATATTGCCGTGGTCGGCGGAGGCTTCATTGGTGTAGAGGTAGCGGAAAATTTGAAGCTAGCAGGCTATAATATATCTCTAGTTGAATTCGGCCAACAAATTATGGCCCCTTTTGATTATGATATGGCTCAAATCTTACACAAGGAAATGACTGATAAAGGGATTCAAGTTATTGTCAATGACGGTCTTGCAAAGGTTACACCAAATAATGTGACGTTGAACTCAGGCAAACACTTGAAGGCACAAGCAGTCGTATTAGCAATTGGCGTTCGACCTGAAATCCGCTTAGCCAAAGAGGCCGGTCTAACAATTGGTGAACTCGGAGGTATCCAAGTTGATGCAAATTACGTGACGTCTGATCCTTCCATATATGCTGTGGGAGATGCGATAGAAGTATTCCATCAGCTTACCCATAAACAGACGCGCCTTGCTTTAGCCGGTCCCGCTCAACGACAAGCACGTGCAGCAGCTAATCATATGTATAACATCCCTCATCACAACAAAGGAGTCATTGGATCTTCAAGCGTACAAATTTTCGATCTCGTATGCGCGACAACAGGTTTGAACGAAAAAACAGCCCTAGCAAATGGCTTTCAAGCAAAAAGTGTTTATTTGATAGCTCCCGACAAAGTAGGACTAATGCCTAATAGTCATCCACTTCACTTTAAGCTTGTTTATGAAACACCCACAGGTAAAATACTAGGGGCTCAAGCAATAGGCAAAGGTAATGCAGATAAGAGGATTGACGTAATAGCTACCCTCATCACCATGGGTGGTACTTTAGAAGATTTAAAGGAGCTAGAGTTATCCTATTCCCCAATGTTTAGCACTGCCCGTGATATCGTTAATTTGGCAGCTCTTGTAGCTCAAAATCTATTACACGGACACTTTAAGCAGGTAAAAGTTGATGAAGTGAGGGAACTCATTGAAAATCATGCCTTTTTCTTAGACGTTCGTGAAAAAAATGAATTTGAATCAGGTCATCTCATCAATGCACACAATATTCCTCTAAGTGAACTTCGGGTAAGAATGGATGAAATTCCGAAGGATCAAGCAGTGTATGTGCATTGCCGATCTGGTCAACGTAGCTATAATGCTGTTATGACCCTTCAAAATAGCGGTTTTTCTAACGTCTTTAATGTAAGTGGGTCATTCCTAGGGATTTGCTTATATGAATATTTTACAGATATCACAACAAACAGAGACAAAATAGTAACTGCTTATAATTTTAAATAAATTAAAAGGGATGCCAATTATCAGCATCCCTTTTCTACGTTAGTTTGTAGACAAAACTTTTTCCCAGTCAATCGTACCATTTTTAACTTGTTCACGTTTTTCCTTAGTCATGATGTCATTTGGACGTCCGCCTTTTGGCCAGTCTTTTTCATGGTTTGCCCACTCTGGACGATCTTGCGATAAAATAAAGGCAGCTAAATCTGCAGCTTCTTGATCTGTTAAGGTCCCCGCTGCACCTATCGGCATATTATTTTGAATATAGCCAGCCATTTTTGACATACGTGCCATGCCTGCGCCATCATTAAATGAATTATCTCCCCATAAAGCTGGGCCAGTATTAGCACCAGTTCCTGCGCCATCAGCTGCATGACAGGCTATACAGGACTGTGCATAAAGCTCCTCACCATCTGCAACATTTGGAATCGGCACATTCTTCATATCACTTGTGCCCGCCCATTCACGTTTTGCTCCAATCGGAACACCTTCAGAAATATAAGCGAAATACGCCACCATAGCCTCTAGTTCATCACTATTCATTTCGAATTTTTTACCATTCATACTACGAACCATACAGCCATTAATCCGTTCTTCTATTGTAACCACACCACCTGAGCGTCCAATATACTGTGGATAATTTGCCATTACACCTACTAATGATGAGGCTTGCTCGTCATAGCCAGCACCAGCATGACAGCTTGTGCAAGATAATTGGTTGCCCACATATTCATCTGCCGCAACATGTGTGTTATTAACAAGTTCATAGCCCGTTAATATTGCTTCTTTCATTGGACCATCTGGTACTTCTTCAATACTTGGTGGAGCATAGACCACTGACTGAGCAGCTGCTGTTGTTGGTATTTGTGCTTGCACTGTCGCTTCTTTCTCACTCACATTCGAATCAACTGTAATTTTGTCACTGACAAACGTCCCAACAAAAATGGCGCCTGCTAACAGTACTGTTCCTGCTACTCCTGCTACTATAGGTTTCATCTATAATACCCCCCTTTGTATTCACACTTATATTTTAGCAACATAACAATTTATTGGATGTGATTTTTCTCACACTACCATAAAATAGAACCATTTAGATGATAAAAAAGGATAAATTATACATTTAATTTTGTTCTATAACACAGAAAACAAGACTTAATACCTCTTGCAGTATTCATTTGTTCGAAAAAAAAAAGCGTCAAGTACACCTACGCACTCGACACCTTTAAAGCCTTTTATAGTTTACACTGTCCATCAGCACATACCGATTCTCCATTACCATTTATCATTATCGTTGGCTGAATACCAGCTATTTCTGCAGCTTGATGCAAAGTTCGCACAAACACTTCATTCGGTTCAGCCCCTTTAATACCATAACGATTTTCAAATACAAAGAACGGAACACTTTGCACGCCAAGTTGCTGTGCTTCATAGCGATCCTTGTCTAGCTCTTCACTAAAATCAGTTGAAGCTAATATTCCCGCTGCAACTTCTCTATCCAAATCTAATTGCGCAATAACTTTTAATAAGAACTCATCTTTATTCAAATCTTCACCATCTTTAAAATAACCAGCCATTAGTGCTTCCGTATAGGCTGTCGATTTACCAAATTGCTGCGTCCATTTAGCTAAACGATGAGCCTTTTCTGTATGCGCTGTTTTCATCTTAGCAAAATCATAATGCAAACCAACTTCCGTTGCTCTCGTAGCTATACCCTCGACCATATCTTTCAATTCATCTAGCGTGACATCATACTTTTTAGCCAGTGCCTCATAAAAAGAGGGTGCATTCACTTTCGGGATATCTGGGCCTATTTGAAATGCTTTATATTCTATTTCCACTAATCCTGTATAGCCTGCGATGCCAATCGCCCGTTCCAGTTCTCGCTTGCCAATATAACAAAATGGACATGTAAAATCAGAGAAAACTTCAATTTTCATTACCATACCCCCTTATAATATATCCATCCAAATTTTAATAGCTGTTGCTAATATAAGAACCGCTAAAATAATTTGTAGGAATTTAGTATTTAACTTGCCCCCTATTCTCGCACCTAGAGGAGCAGCTATTAGACTAGCTACAATCAAGATGAGCGCTGGATAATATTCCACTTGCCCAGTCATTAATTTACCAATAGTTCCTCCTATTGAGGAGATAAACGTAATAGCAAGGCTTGACGCAATGGTCATACGAGTAGGGATTCCTAAGACCACAAGCATGATTGGTACTAATAAAAATCCACCAGCTGCCCCTACTATCCCGGAACCGATACCAACAACGAAAGCTAATAGGGCCGACAATGGTTTATTAAATGTAACAGCCTGCATCGGTTTATCATCAATTTGCTTTTTCGGTATGAACATCATCACAGCTGCAATCAATGCAAGGATTCCATAGACCATGTTAATACCAGACTCAGATAAAAATTTTGAACCGAAGCTACCCACAAAGCTTCCCGCTAATATGGCGCTCCCCATATAGATGATGAGTGATTTATTTAAATACCCACCTTTACGATAGACCCAAACACCTGAAAGAGCAGCAAAAAGCACCTGAATCGCACTTATTCCTGACACCTCATGTGCCGAAAAGGCCGCAAATCCTAGTAATGGCGGTATATATAGTAGCATCGGGAAATTAATGATGGCACCGCCAATACCTAACATCCCTGATACAAATGAACCGAGAAAACCAATAAGTAAAATGGTTAAGATCCATGCAATATCCATTTAGTTTTCCTTCTTTCTGGCTGTATTCAACAAAAGGAAAGAAGGGTTGTTCTACTGTAATAGACAACCCTCAATCAGCCCTATGCTTTCTGAATGAAAAATGTAATAACGTCAGCCTCTTCAGATTGATCTAAAATGATATGACCTCCTGCTTTTGCCCAAGCAGGAATATCCGCTAAAGCTCCTTTATCTGTCACCTGAACTTCTAAAACTTCCCCAGACTTTAGGGTATCCATTGCTTTTTTTGTCTTCACAATAGGCATTGGACAAGAAAGGCCTTTTGCATCTAGTTGTAAACTTGATTTCATCATATTCTCCTTCGACTCGGCAAAAGTTGTAAGCGATTTTGCCGGTTCTTCTTGTTTTATATCTTCATGAAGGATGAGCGCCTTCAATTCACGAAATTTACATATAATCAGCATACATGCATACTCATTGCACTTTAGCATGCTTTATCGTACTGCACAGCGATTTGGTCCAATTTCCATTTCTGTTTGCTCATCTAACGCAGGTGTGATTTTCCCCATATTCACCTGACGAATTTCCTGATAAGCATTTGGTTGTGGAGGTAATTCATCTGTTACCACACGTCTAAATTCTGCTTCATCTTGAATATTTAATCCATGGTTTTGTACAAATAAATCCCCTAGTCGTCTAGCAACCGTCCCATCTTCATTCAGCTCATCAATAATCATAAAATGTGCTGGTAAGACAATAAGTTCATCAGACAATTCTCGATAACGCTTGTAAAGCGTGTCTCGTAAATCTCCAACCCAGTCATCAGCAAGGCCAGCTAAATCAGGACGGCCAATTGAATCGATAAATAAAATATCTCCTGTTAATAAATATTTGCTGTCAACCACAAATGAAGTAGAACCTATCGTATGACCAGGAGAATAGATAGCTCCTACATCTATTTTTGATGCACCGATTTGAACAGTCGTTCCATCAACTAATGGTGTATAGTGGAACATAACTTCCTCAGCGTCCTTAGGTGGCAAATAATAGGTTGCGCCTGTCATCTCTGCAATATGGCGCCCACCTGAAATGTGATCAGCATGTAAGTGTGTATCAAAAACATGTTTAATTTGGACATTTTTATGTTCTGCAAAGTTAATAAACACATCTGTAAAACGTACAGCATCAATAATAGCTGCTTCACCTTCAGAAATGACCATATAAGACAGACAACCCTTTCCTAAGCGCACAAACTGATAAAGCTCACCACCGCCTGTTAAATCACCTACTTTAATTGGCTCTAAATATTCACTCCAGGATTTCATACCTCCAGCTAAATAGGCAACCTCAATACCTGCCTCAGCTAACATTTCAGCAACCATTAAAGACGATCCTTCTTTAGCACAAACGACTAATACATCTTTATCAGTTGGGATATTCGGTAAAATATTATCAATACCATCTAACAGTTCAAAATACGGTATATTTAAGTACTCAAAACGATGTCCATCGATTTTCCAATCTTCGAATGCATCCGCATTACGAACATCTAAAATAAACAACTCTTCATTGTGAATAACCTTTTTAGCTACTTGTGACGCGCTCCATTTTTGAATTGACATCTCTTTTACCCCCATCGGTATTATTTTTATGTTTTTTATAGCGGAGAGGGGTGCCCTCTCCGCTTTTATAGGTAGGTCACTAGAATGTAAGTGACGGTGCTGCGTCTTTCGCGAATTCTAGGAACGTTACGGCTCCTCCAACTTCAATACCCTCTATGAAATCTTCAGTAGTTAAACTCATAACATCCATCGTCATTTGGCAAGCAATAAATTTCACACCTAATTCTTGTGCCATTTCCACTAATTGAGGAATAGCTGGCACATTTGCTTTTGTAAACCCTTCAGCATAGTGTTCTGCTCCAGCTGGCATTGGTAATGCATGCATACCTTGCTTATGAATTAGGTTCAAACCTTCAAATGTAAAGAAGATAGCTACCTCTTTCTCAGAAGCTGCCGCAGCTGTTGCGATATTAAATACCTTGTATGCATCAAATAAACCACCGTTACTTGCAATGATTGCTACTTTGTTCGACATAATAAAATTCCTCCAATTTAAATGTTTTTTGTTAAATCACCTGACCAGGATGTCATACCTGGTAAGACGTTAAATACTTTCGTAAAACCACGTGAAGCCAGCATTTGCGCAGCCATGTCACTGCGTTTTCCAGTACGACAAATAACATATATCTCCTGCTCTTTATCAAGCTCAGAAAGTCGTGTCTCCAGTTCGCCCATTGGTATCGATTTTGCTCCCGCAATATGCCCAAAAGCGAATTCCGCTTCCTCACGTACATCTAGAATTAATCCTTTACAACTTGTGATTTGCTCTAAATCAATTGTTTGATCAAACGTCATTTCTTCTATTTGGTCGTTTGTACATTTACGAATATAGTGTTTCAGTACACCATCATCTTCTAAAGTACCAATATACTGATGACCTACAGTTTCAGCCCATGCCGCAATATCAGCTTTTGACCCTTTATCTGTCGCAGCTACTTCTAAAATTTGACCATCTACTAAATCAGCCATCGCTTTTTTGGTTTTCACAATCGGCATCGGGCAAGAAAGACCCTTGGCATCTAGCTGAAAATCCGCCTTCATACTTTCCATAACCTCCACATACCTGTAAGGGTATTATTTTATTCAAAAAAAATATAGATATAAAACTATAACTGTACTTTGCCCTCCCAAGCTAACATACCACCAGTCATGTTAGTTACATTAAAACCATGACTTTCTAATAGTTGAGTAGCCCGAGCACTTCGTCCACCTGATCGACAAACCATAATATACGACTCCCCCCTATTCAATTCATGTAGTCGAAACTCTAATAAACCTAGCGGGATATGAATAACGCCTGGGATGTGACCAGCCTCTACTTCATCTACCTCTCGCACATCAATAAGATTCAGCTTCTCTCCTTGCTCCATCGTTTGCTGAACTTCTCTGGCTGTAATTTCCTTCATTTTTTTCTCCTCCTAGTATGCACTCATTCCACCACGAACATTAGAAACACGCTCAAAGCCTTGCTTTTTCAGTTGCTTACAAGCCTGACTACTTCGCATGCCACTCTGACAAATAACTATGATCTCTTTATCCTTCGGAAGATTTTCAAAGCTTGATCCAAGCGGAACATTTTTAAATTGCGAGATATGCCGACCTTTATACTCAGCAGGCGTGCGTACATCGATAAATAGCTTATCCTTATCATTCAGCATATCTTTTAATTGGGTTGTAGAAATTGATTGAACGCCTTTCGCTGGCTTCATTCGCCAAACGAAAAAGGCTGCCACAAGCGCGATAATAATCCATATTTCCATATGATCAGTCCTCCTTTTTATACAATTATGGGTATATCAAGTTATCGACTTTTCACGACCAAATCCATCGCCTCTTGGATAGCAGCATTCATTTTTTCAGCATTACCTTCAGCAGTCGATACACAATCTAATAAATTTTCACTTACAATGACACCGATCGTCCGGTCAACAGCAGAACGCACGGCAGATAGCTGTGTAATCACATCTTTACAACTTTGATCTTCTTCCATCATGCGTAAAATACCCCGCATTTGACCTTCCATACGTTTCACACGATTTGCAGTGTTTGAACCATACGCCATTCTGTTTTGCCCCCTTTCAAACGATAGCTTCAACTTCCTTACGAGATTTATATTATACCCCTATAGGTATATTGTCAATATAAAGCTTCAATCTTTTTTTTAATGCTGCACTTGCGAGTCACAATGTTCTGCCTATTGCTTTAACCTCAACTATCTGCTTCCTTATTATTTCAACAAAAAACCCTGCTACGAGTTATTACTCATAGCAGGGAGTTTATTTTTTATTTAGCTAATTGCATGGCTGGTCCAAAGAATTCATAGTGAATTTTTTCATCTTTCACGCCAATTTCCTGTAAATTTTTAATAACCGCTTCCATAAAGCCTACAGGGCCACATACATATACATCTGCATTATCAGCTACTTTTTCAGCCAGCAATTCTTTTGTAATAAGCTTGTCTTCATCAGAGTATAAAGCTGTATAGGATGCATTCGGTAATACGTTTACTTTCTCTTGAATGTCATCACTGAATGCTACAACCTTCTCATTACGAGCACATTGGATAAAGTTCACTTCATTCACTGCATTATCATTTAAAGATTGCAGCATACTGTTTAAAGGTGTTACACCGATACCGCCACTTACAAATGTAATTGGTGCAGCCGTTTCTTCTAACACAAATAATCCGGCTGGAGCACTTACATCTACCAAATCTCCAACTTGTAAGTGATCATGAATATAATTTGACACTTTACCATTTGGCGTATGGTCACTTTCACGTTTCACCGAAATACGATAGCCATCTTCTGCACTCGCTTGTGAAAGTGTATATTGACGGTTCATTAAATACTCTTCTCCTGGCACTTTCACTCGAATAGAGATGTATTGACCTGGTTCATAAGTTGGTAGTGGTGATCCATCTTCATTAACAAAATAAATAGAAGTTACTAAGTCACTTTCTACAACTTTTTTTGCCACTTTTAATGGTTTAAATAGACGCCAACCACCATTGTTCTCAGTTTTTTGGTATAACTCTTCTTCTACTTGAATGAAAATATCTGCGATAACGCCATAAGCCTCGGCCCATGCACCAATAATGTCATCAGTTGCTGCATCACCAAGTACTTCTTTAATCGCTTTTAATAAGTTTTCACCCACGATTGGGTAATGTTCAGGTAAAATTCCTAAACTACGGTGTTTATGTGCAATAAGCATTACTGCTGGTAAAATCGCTTCTAAGTTTTCAATATGAACTGCTGCAGCGTAAACAGTATTAGCTAATGCTGTTTGCTGGCGGCCTTGTTCTTGGTTCGTGTGATTAAAAATATTTAGTAATTCTGGATGAGCTTGAAACATATTTTTGTAAAACGTCTTTGTGATTTCAACACCATGAACTTCTAATACAGGTACTGTTGCTTTAATAATTTGAATTGTTTCTTGTTTTAACATATCGCTTACCATCCTTTCGTGATTACAATATAACGCTTTCATTCTCTTAAAGCAATATATAAAATACATCTTTAACAAAATAGACATATTTGATGTATTCTAAATACATCTTTAAAAATAGGTTGAAGATATTATACTTCAATGTAAAAATGCTATAATTATTATGAATTATAGAAAGTAGGGTGTTCGGATGCGCTTAACTTTATACACGGACTACTCTCTGCGCACGCTTATTTATTTAGGCGCAAAGGAAGATGGTCAATTATCAACTATTCAAGAGATCTCAGATGCTTATAATATATCGAAAAACCATTTAATGAAGGTGACACACCAGCTTGGATTATTAGGTTACATTGAAACAATTCGTGGACGCGGCGGTGGAATTCGCCTTGCTATCGATCCAAAAACCATTACCATCGGTGAAATTGTTCGTCATACAGAAGAGGATTTTCATCTTGTAGAATGTTTCGATAAAGAAAATAACCTATGTAAAATAGCTCCAGAATGTCAATTAAAGGGTGTACTGTATGAAGCTTTGCAAGCCTATTTGAAAGTATTAGATCAATACACCTTAGACGATTTCCTTCATTCTAAGGAAAAATTAATGGCTCTACTGCTCGGTAAATAAAAATACCCGCTCAACATTTGTTGAACGGGTATTTTTTTATGAAATTGCCTATAATTGCTTTGTAAAGAAAATCATATCCAATGCACGAATACCATTTTCATAAATTGGTTCTGGGTAATGACTAAAGAAATCCTTTTCAATAGCCTCCATGCGAAAGCCTGCTTTTTGATAAAAAGCAATATTATCAATACTTGAGTTCGCTGTTCCAACCAATACTACCTGATAGCCTTCCTTACGGCATTTTTCAGTAAGTTGTCGCAAAATCTCTTTGCCTATTCCCTTACCTTGATACTTGGCTTCAATAGCAATATTCTTCAATTCAATTGTAGTATCAGTTTGAGGAATGACTAATGCCACTCCCACCAGCAGTTCCCCACAATTAATTTTATATAATGTACCCTTATCTAAATATTTCCGAACCGCCACCTCACTCTCATCCGCTAATAAAAGCTGAGGTAAAAAGGCTTCTCGGTTTCCTTCTACCTTTTCTAGGGATGTTCGATAATGGACATAATCTTCTCGTTCAAAAACATTCAACACACATGGTTGCTTTTCCTTCACTTCTAACCACAAATGCTCCTCAGGATAATCTTGTTCCACCCCTACTCGAACAAAAGGGAGCTTTTCTTGGGCTTTTTGTGAACGGATATTAACCTTTCGGGCTCCTGCAAAAACACGTGATAATCCCAACTCAAAAAACGCAATATCTAAAATAGCCGTTTTTGCTTCAAGATTATAGCCCTTCCCCCAAAATTGATAGCCAAGCCAAGAGCCGATATGACAGCTCTTTTTATGATGGTCTATAAACATCAGAGATGTAACACCTATGACTTGCCCCTCCTCATTTAAAACCACACGAGGAACGGTTTTACCTTCTTCTTCATCTATACGTTCACGCTTAATAAAATGAATCGTGTCTTCTACCTTGCCGGCAGGTAAGCCAAGGGCATCACGAACCTGCGGCATAGAAGACAACGCATGCATAGCCTCGGCATATTTGATATCGTGTCTCACTAAAGTTACCGTCATCTTCTATTCTCCTTTATTTCTGTTAACAATACATTTTCTTTATTGTAAAGCTTACGAAAAACTTTTTCATCGATTGGAATATCCATAAGACGTAATAATCTTTGTAGCCTTACAAACTACTTTAAATAAAGGCAACAAAAACTACAACCAAACGAGTTATAAAAAAGTTTACTTTATTAATACTTTCATTATTCCTTTCTATAAAAGATCAACTGTATTTTATGCATTACTCACTTTGCAACATTTCATTATAAAACACCTATTGTAAAATATACGATATTTACCATTAAATTCATAACACGTTATTTTTATAACGTTATTATTTATTGGAATTTAATTCAAAATGTTGACTCTAGAATCGCATTGAATGGTCATCATTGGTCAATTGCGCAAGGAGAGAGAGTTGTCAATGTAGGGAACGCTGTAGTACAAGCACTACTTGTACTTATTATTTTTATATAAGAGGATAGTTTGAAGTACTAAAAAGTAAAGAAAGTGAGCTTTGCCTCACTTTCTTTACTTTTTTATTCTTTTGAGTTAATTGGTATTGTTATTTCTAGCTCTGGAATGTATTGAATCTTGGGGTCTCCGTTTTCATCCAGTTGGTATGATCCCTCATCGTCATAAAGATGAATATACGGTTTCATTGTAATAGCTTTCGGTACGGTTTCAAATGGATGTACCCGTAGATCCATGATGAAATCACTATTTCCTTTATTTGTCTCACGTCTACCATTGCCATGAATTAGTTTTAGTTCATGCCCTTGTTCATCATAAACTTCGATACTTATTCCTTCCCGGAAATCGACAGAAGTTGTTTTATCAAGCAAGGCTATTCTTGTTGTAATACTAGTTGTTATGGGAGTTAGCACAATTTGTTCAATAGTAAACTGATTATTTTTGTATTTTCTACTTATATTAGGTTGTAGGTTTACATAGTTTCCAATATCACTCACTGGAATATCCATTTTAAAAGGTTTAGAAACCCCATTTATTGTAGCAGAAAATGTCAAATTAAATTGCTTTGGAAAAGGACTTCCACCTTGGTTTTTCAAATCTGCAAATTCAAGAATGGCGGAATTCTTATCCTTACTTGGTTGTCCAAAAACACTACTAAAATTGGTGTGATTCAATGGTTCACCATTTAGTAAAAATTCAATATTACTGATTTGCTCTGATAAACTTTCTTTGGCATTTTCATCTTCCTTATGATGGCGTTCGATCCCAATTGCAACACGTGTACCGTCATACACTACTTCTGTTACATTTAATGTAAAGCCTTCATGCGTAACGCTTATATTCAATTTTGTTGAGAGTCCCTTTTCATCTGCGGCGTGTAGACCAAGATCCCTTGTAAATTTAAAAACAGATGATAATAAAGGCACTTCTTTCATCGCCGCAGCCATCGTTGGTGAAATTAAACCTGTAATAATAATCAAACTAACAATCATTGCTGCGGAGACTGTAATCATCATGATTCTTTGACGTAAGTTCTTACGAGCTTTAAATTTTTCAGACTGCTTTGTATCACGGCTGCTTTCATATTTGTCCATAGTCCGATTTACTATATCCACTTCAACAGGTGTTTCCCGAATAAATCTTTCTATCTGAGTTAACTCCTTATCCTCCAATTTTGAACGAGTGTCCATAAATATCCCCTCCTAACATATTTTCCTTCATCAATTTTTTCCGTAATCGTTCATACTTTTTTCTTACTGTAGCTGCTTTCAAATCCATAATGGCAGCAATTTCTTCAAAGCTATACTCTTCAATAGAACGAAGCAGTAAAATTCTTTTTTCATCTACATGTAAGTTTTCCAGTAGCCTATGTACCATTTCATCATATTCAGGCATTGGTGTCTGTGTCTGCTTCACCTGTTCCTGCTTCAGATTTAGCCAAAATTTATAGCCCTTATTTTTTGCTTTTATGACATCAATACAATGGTGGTGAGCGATTTTATAAAGCCAAGCTGATAAGGATACTGTATAAGAAAATTTATGAATATTTTCTAATCCCTTAATAAAAATATCTTGCGAAGCATCCTCCGCCTCCTCTTTAGTTCCTAGCATATAGTAACAATAAATATAAATTTGCTTTTGAAAACAACGAATGATTTCTGCATAGTCATGCGTGTCCCCTGATTGAACTTGCTCCACGATTGATTGAATATCTATATCAGCTCGCTCTTTTGATGGTTCTCGTGTAGTCAATGTTGTCCCCCCTCTCCAATCTATATAACTGAAATTATTAGAAGTTTGTGACACTAGATAAAAAATCTTAAAAATATTATTGAATGTCATCGAGTTACTTGGAGAAATCTTTTATTTCTTCCCTTCCTCGCCTATATAACTGAAATCAACAGCCATTTGTGACACACTATAAAAATTTTTTCGCAAAAATAAAACGCTTAAGGGTATCCTAAGCGTTTGAGTCTCACTATTTTATTTTGTAGCTTGTTATAAACCCTTTAATAATTGGGATAAATACTCCTATCAATACAATGGGTAGGAACCACCTTCCTAATGAATTTACCTCACCAAGACCGATACGAACCATTTGAAACGATATAAAGGCAAATAAAATGAGACAGATGTTTTTCACTTGATTTAGTATTTTTCTGCTATTCAAATAAAATGCTTTTACATTACTTTCATTCAAACGTGTCGGATAATTATGCATATGAGGTGCTTTTTCTAGCAGCCCCATAACAATCCATAAAAATAAACCGATGAACGGAAGAATGAATAATTCTATTTTTGCGCCCCAACGATCCACCTCACCTAATCCATTAAAATGACCAGGTATTTCATCAGGCAACTTACCCCATGCCAATATAATATAAAAGATGGATAAAATAAATATACTACCACCAATATAGTCCCATATCTTTTCTGATCTTGTTTTAGGTAACTTTAAAATTGGCCTATACATTTTCTCCACCCCTGTTCTTTTCCTCTACTACTTCTACGTTATGACTACTATTAAAGTTTCAAAATTTATGAAAATTGACTTAATATTCAACATGCACCATTAATTATCCCTATTATTAGTAGCATTATAGCGATAAAATCTACTTTTTTTATTACTTCATATATAATTAAGACCCATTTTCAAACTACTAATTACTGTAGAAATACTCATAATACTTTGTAAAATTCATATAATCTGATATAAATGATATATATACATATTTCATTATTTTGTAACATTTCTACTAATTACTGAGAAGGGATATTTCAACTATGCGATTTACTATCTACAAGAAATTATTACTCGGTTTTTTTATAGTTATTTTGGTACTCGTTACAACAATCGGCTTAAATATAAAACAGCTTGATTCTGTAAATAAGACCTATCGTACATTATTGGAGGAACAAACTACTAAATCTATAAGTATTCAGGAATTACGGGTGATTGCAAAACAGGAAATTGTCAGCATGCGAGGCTACTTACTACTTGGAGACAAACAAAACTTTCAAAGTAATCAAGCCTCACGCGAGGAATTCAAACAAAAATCAGAAGAATTAATGGCTACTTTAGATTCAGAAAAATCAATTAAGATGCTTGAAGCGATTAATAAAAGTGAGCAAAATGTGCAAGAATTTGCAGATCGTATGTTTGAGTTAAAAGCTGCTGGCGAAACAGAGAAGTACGAAAAATTGGATAGTACTCAAGGACGCTTAATTATTAAACAATTCGATGAACGTGTTGAAAACCTTTCTAATTATCAAAATGAATATGTAGAAGGTAAAATGGCTGCTACATCCAATCAAATTCAAGACATCAAGCTCCAAATGATGCTTCTTGGAGTTTTTGCTGTTGTCATAAGTCTGATAATTGCTATGGTTGTTGGTAGTCTAATGTCTCGTCCAATTAACGGCATGGCTAAGGCTGCGAAAAAAATAGCTGAGGGTGACTTAACAGCTGAAAAAATTCGTATAAAGAATCGTGATGAAGTGGGTGATTTAGCGCTTGCGTTTAATCAAATGGCTACAAATTTAAAGGATTTAATTACGAATGTTCGCCAAAATACTGTACAAGTAAGTGGCTCTGCTGCTGAGTTAACAGCTAGTGCAGAGCAAACTATACAGGCTACAGAACAAATCACTTCTTCTATTCAAGAGGTTGCTAGTGGCTCAGAGGCTCAAGGGAAAAACGCAACTGAAAGCTCAGAAGCAATGAAAAACATGACAAAGGGTATACAACAATTAGCTTCTACTACTGCGGCTGTTTCTGAACTGGCAATCGAAACAAATTCAGAGGCTAAGAAAGGGAATGATTCTTTACATCGTGTTATCTCTCAGATGACAACAATCAACACGGCTGTTTTAGAGTCAGCAAGTGTTGTTAAAAATCTAGACGGACATTCTATTGAAATTGGCAATATCATTGGCATTATTACTGATATTGCAGAACAAACAAACTTATTAGCACTTAATGCTGCCATTGAAGCGGCTCGTGCAGGCGATCATGGACGCGGCTTTGCAGTCGTAGCAGATGAAGTGAAAAAGCTAGCAGAGCAATCAAAAAAATCCGCTGAGCAAATCGCTACCTTGATTTCTGAAATACAGCAGGATACAAACCGTGCTGTAACGGTGATGGATACTGGAACTCAAGAGGTTCAAATTGGTATGCAAGTAGTGAAGGTAGCAGAAGAAGGTTTCTCTAAGATTGTTGAGCTGATTGAGCAAGTATCCATGCAAATCCAAGAAGCAACGACAGTGTCAGAGGAGATGTCCTCTAGTGCAGAGCAAATCTATGCTTCCTTTGATGAAATTGCAACTATTGCACAGATGTCCTCATCTAATTTACAAAATGTTGCTTCTGCTTCCGAGGAACAATTAGCTACTATCGAAGAAGTAGCTGCTTCAGCAGCAACACTTTCAAATATGGCAGAAGAACTTCACACGCAAGTCTCTCGTTTTAAGGTAGAATAAAAAACTGCTCGTTTTCTTTAGGTTTATAGAAAACGAGCAGTTTCTTCATACAATGAAAAATAGCATGATTTTTCTACCTATCGTATGCTAACCACGCTTAACATTTTATCCCAATAAATACATTATTCGACATTTCATTTCACACTTCACCAAATATCAAATTTTTAATAAAATAGACATTACCTAAGACAGAATTAAATAAATTTTTAGAATATTATTGACAGGAAGTTAATATCCAAGTAATATTGCTTTCAACAACACATTGCAGGCCAAGATTGGAAATAGTAAAAGTGTTTGTGTACTTGTAGAGAGCCGATGGTTGGTGTAAATCGGTAGGCACACATTTTGAACTCGTCCATGAGCTACTCCCTGAACTTTTTAGTAAGGGATGTCGGTTTCCCCCGTTAACAGGATAGACAGTGATAGCTGTCGATAAGGGGACTTTTTCTATAAAGAGAAGGTCAATTAGAGTGGTACCGCGAGCATAAACTCGTCTCTATTTTTAAATAGAGACGGGTTTTTTTATTTTTTAATGACTTATTGGCCTAAGTGTAGATTTTAGATACTAATCACTAAAAAGGAGTGTTTGAAAATGGGAAGAAAAATTTGGGTGTTTGATACAACTTTACGTGATGGCGAACAGGTGCCTGGAGCAAAGCTAAATCTTTATGAAAAAGTAGAGATCGCACAGCAGCTGAAAAAATTAGGTGTCGATATTATTGAGGCTGGATTCCCCGCTTCCTCTCAAGGTGATTTTGATGCCGTCAAAGCTGTAGCTGAAAAGGTTGGCAATACAAATGACATTATGATTACAGCATTAGCACGTGCAGTAAAGGCTGACATCGATGCTGTCTATAACGCTGTGAAATATGCTCAAAACCCAATGATTCACATGGTACTTGGCACATCTGATATTCATGTGGAGAAAAAATTCAGCAAGTCAAAAGATCAAATTTTACAAATTGGCGTGGATGCTGTGAAATACGCTAAAACATTATTGCCGCAAGTTCAATATTCCACAGAGGATGCCTCTCGTTCTGACTTTGAATATCTTTGGAAAACAATTGAAGCTGTTATGAGAGCTGGCGCAACGATGATTAACGTTCCTGATACGGTTGGCTTTGCAGAGCCAGAGGAATTTGGCGAAATGATTTTTAAATTAAATGACCGTATGAAAAACTTAGATGATAGCGTTCTTTTAAGCGTTCATTGTCACAATGATCTTGGCATGGCAACGGCTAATACGCTAGCTGCAATTAAAAATGGTGCAGATAAGGTAGAGTGTACAATCAATGGTATCGGTGAACGCGCAGGTAATGCTGCATTAGAAGAAGTTGTCATGGCACTTAAAACTCGTAGCTCCGTCTACAATGCAGAAACGCGCATTAATACAAAAGAAATTATGAATACTTCACGTCTTGTTTCTAGCTTTATGGGCTTAGATGTACAGGTCAATAAAGCCATTACAGGAGATAATGCATTTGCCCATTCTTCTGGTATTCACCAGGATGGTTTGTTAAAATCGCGTGATGCTTATGAAATCGTCCATCCTGAGGATGTAGGTCTTGATGATATGGAGCTAGTACTAACAGCTCGATCTGGTCGCCATGCAGTGAAAAATGCTCTTGAAAAATTAGGTTTTACTAATCTTTCAACAGAGGAATTTGAAGGTATTTTCGAAGGATTCTTAAAGCTAGCCGATGCGAAGAAAGAAGTATATGATCACGATTTATATGTTATTGTTGAAAGCTATTATGAAAAACATGATGCCAATAATAAAAATGCTACACATTATAGTGAGCAATTCTTTGATTTTGATGATCTACAAGTCGTCAGCAATACAAGCTTCCCTTCTGCAAGTGTTAAGGTTCGTAAAGGCGGCGAAGTATTTAAAGCTAGTGCTGTAGGCTCTGGCCCAATTGATGCTCTCTATTCAGCCATTGCAGAAATTACAAATATGGATGTTAAACTAGTGGAATATAATATCAATAGTGTTTCACGAGGCAAAGAGGCTTTAGGTAAAGTAAAAATTACGATTGAGCATGAAGGTGAAAAGTATATTGCAAAAGCAGCAGATACAGATATTCTTAAGGCAAGTGCATTAGCCTATATTAATGCCATCAATAGCATTGTAGTGACAAAATTAACACCTGTTATGAATTAAATGAAAATAGCAAAGCAGTATGGCTCTTGCGCTATACTGCTTTTTCAATCCTAGTGACTATCCCTAACTAGTTTTTGATATTCCTCATCGATTCGTTCGATATCAAGACGTTCAAATAATGGTGTCACCTCTCGAATGACTTTAGGGAGATCTACCTGCTCATGCCACATCATTTCATTTATACCTAACATATTTCTTACTTTCTTTGCTGAAAACGGTAAGAAAGGATGCAACAGCTGTCCTAAATTCGCAATGATATAGACACAAGTTGCTAATGTACGATTACCTGCCTCTACGTTTTCTTTTACCTGTAGCCATGGCTGTTGTTCATCAAAATAACGATTAGCTCCTCGAATATACTCAAAAATAGACTCTAATGCCTGCTTGAAATGACCATCTTCGATAAGAACGCCCGCTTCATTAAACAATTGTACGGTTTGTTTTCGAATGTCGCTATCCACCTCCGCTTGTGGCACCTGACAAGCAAATGATTTCTCAATAAACTTCAATGTACGGTTTACAAAATTGCCATAGGCTCCGAGTAGTTCGCCATTATGGCTATAAATAAATTCCCGCCATGAAAAATCAGTATCACGATTTTCTGGCGCATTCATCGTTAAGAAGTAACGAATAGAGTCCGCATCATAACGGCTTAAAATATAAGGAACCCATACAGCCCAATTCTGACTAGTAGATAATTTGCGTTTTTCTAATGTTAAATACTCATTAGATACGATATGGGTAGGCAATGCCTTGGATCCAATTCCCATTAAAATGGCTGGCCAAATAACTGTATGGAATGGAATATTATCCTTCCCATGTACATAGTATGAAATGGTCTCTTCATTCCATAAATCTTCAATAGCTATTTGATGCTCTTTTGCCCATTCTAAGCTTGCTGTTAAGTACCCTGCTACAGCTTCAATCCATACATATATTTTTTTCCCTTCAAAACCTGGCACTGGAACATCTATGCCATTCGGTAAATCTCTTGTTACTGCTCGGTCGGGAACTCCCTCTGCCAAGTATCGCTCCGTTAACCCTAAAGCATTGTCACGCCAACGTTTCTCGGCTTTCGCTTGTGCTAAATAAGACTCCAACCTTCCTTGAAATTGACTAAAGGTAAAATAAAAGTGCTCAGTTTCCCGAATAACAGGTTCGTTCCCACATATTTTGCAGCGCTTATCAATTAAATCCAATGGGTCTAAAATTTCTGAGCAGTTATCACATTGATCTCCCCTTGCTTTCGCTCCACAATTTGGACAGAGCCCCTCGACAAATCGATCTGGTAGAAATTGTTTATCCGTCTCACAGTAAGCCTGTTCAATTTTCTTCTTGTATAAGAAATTATTAGCCAGTAGCTGTAAGAAAAGGGCCTTAACGGATTCATGGTGGTGCTCCGCATCCGTTCTTGTGTACAAATCATAGGTAAATCCTAAATCATGAAAGCATCTTGTAAACTCCTCATGATAGTGATTAGCTATAGCTTCTGTCGTTGTATTTTCTTGGGCGGCACGAATAGAAATGGGTGTACCATTACAATCACTGCCCGATACATATAAAACCTGCTCACCTTTTTGTCGGTAATATCTAGCCAAAATATCACCTGGTAATAATGCGGCAACATGCCCTAAATGCAAAGAGCCATTTGCATACGGCCAAGCGCCTCCAATAACAATCGTCATTCTAAATTGCTCCCCTCACAGAAAAAATGATAAAAAAAATCGCCCTAATCAAATCTGATTAGGACGAGTATACCCGTGTTACCACCTATATTTACAAATAGCTCACACTATTTGCCTCTATCAGTACGTCTTCACTCAAAAAAGAGATACTGCTGCTGTTGTAACGAGTGCCCATCTCGTCGTAATCTACTGGCTAAAAAGCTTTCGGTACGAAGCTCAAAGGTCATTTTCAAAAGGGTTCATTTACCTCATTTCCACCAACAGAGGCTCTCTATAAAATGCTAATCCAATTTACTTTTCCTTCTCAATGCTTTTTCTATAGGATTGGCATTATTTTACGCCTTCTTGTGAAGAATTGCAATGACTGTTATAAAAGCGTCTTTTTTTTAATTCATTTTCTTGAGTTAATCGAATGTAACCTTTAGCAAATCAGTTAAATCATCAATTACTATATCTGCTTTTTCTAACTCCTTATCTTGTGCAAAGTCAAAGCGAACACCTATTGATAGTAATTGATTGTCATGTGCAGCTTGGATATCCGAAGAACGATCTCCTACCACTGCTCCATAATCAATTTTATTTTCATCTACAACTCTTTTTACCAGATCTGATTTATGCCCACTTGCAATTGCTTGAATGCTATAAATTCCTTTTATAAAACGCTCCAACTGATAGGTTTCGACGATTGCCTGTAAATAGTCAACCTGTCCATTACTCGCTATGTATAACGGATAATTCTCTGACAATGTTGCAAGGGTTTGTTCAGCGTTTGGATACAAAGCACCTTTATGTCCACGTATTTGCTCAATCAGCTTTACATGGAATAATACATTGCTCTCTTCTCGTATCTCTAAAGCATGCATAGGACATAATGTTTCCCACACAACAGGTAAAGGAACCCCCATTATTTCTCTATATTTTTCTATAGGTGTTTCTCCCTGCCACAAGCCGTTTGTCCGCAGCACATCAAATGTTGCATCGAGCGCAGGCTCTAAAATAAGATTGGTTTGAAATAATGTTCCGTCCATATCAAAAATAAACGCTTTATTCATAAAATCTCTCCTTCATTAGTTATCAAAAAACAACATATGCTGCTTTTCTTGCTTATAAAAACTCAAACGATCCTGCAAAGTTCCTGTATGAAATTCAAATTTATGACCATCAGGATCTGTAAAGTAAATCGATTTTTTATCCTTTTCATCTCTTTGCCGACCTGCTAAAATATTGACCTTTAGCTGCACCAATCTGTCATACATATTATCAAAGTCATCCTCAGCGATTGTGAAGGCAATGTGTGTATAGGAATGATGGATGTCATTACGGGGTATATCCTTTTCTACATTAAGAGCTAGCCACAGCCCATTTACATCAAAATAGGCTGTGCTGTTCCCCTTTACTAGCAACTTGGCATCAAATACTCTTTCATAAAAAGTGATGGATTCCTCTAAATTAGAAACTGAAAACAATAAATGATTGATGTTTTGAATTGTCATGGTTGTGCTCCTATTGATTATTTCTTCCCCTTTTTCATTCCCTTGGCTATTTGCTTCCACTTGCGCTGCTCCTCAAGTTTTGCTTGCGTATTTGTTTTGCGCTCCATATAAGCCAATTCTCTTTGCAGCTTAAAATAGCTTTGTAGACGATATTGGTCCAAGTCTCCATCTACTATAGCTTGCTGGACAGCACAATAAGGCTCTTTTTGATGTGTACAATCACGATAACGACAAGCTGTTGCTAGTTCCTCAATATCTTGAAAGCTAGAAGCTAAACTATCCCCTTGATCCCACAATTGAAGCTCACGCATCCCTGGCGTATCAATTAGACAGCCGCCAGCAGGCAATACTACTAGCTCTCGATGGGTTGTTGTATGTCGTCCCTTGGCATCATCCTCACGTATACCAGCTACTTTCATCAGTATCTCACCACATAAAGCATTTGTTAATGTGGATTTCCCTGCTCCAGAAGACCCCAATAGTGCCCCCGTGACCCCCTCTGTGAATAGCGTCTGAATTTCTTTTAGACCTTCGCCCGATAGAGCACTCGTTACAAAGATATCCACACCAAAGGCTACAGACTCCACTTCTTGTACTAAGCTCGAAACATCTTCGCATAAATCAGCTTTTGTCAGGACAATAATGGGCTTTGCCCCTGAATCCCAAGCAGCCACTAAATATCTCTCCAAACGTCGAATATTAAAATCTGCGTTCAAGCTCATAACAAGTAACACAATATCGACATTTGATGCGACAATCTGTTCTTGAATTTCCGTTCCTGCAACTTTACGTGAAAATACAGATTTTCGTTGGAATAGCTGATGAATAATTGCTCGTTCCTCTCCGGGCATTTTCTCCACTAGCACCCAATCACCAACTGCTGGATAGTCCTCCCTCGCTAAAGATGTATACGCATAATGACCAGCAATTGTCGCAAGCCATTCTCCCTCTTCAGCTAACACCCGATAAGAATGCTTATGCTCTAAAGTAACCCTTGCAGGCACACAATTTTTTAATTTAGCCTGTTTTTTCATTTCTATCATTTGCTCTTCAAAATATGTTGTAAAACCTAATGTTGTTAAATTCAATTTATTTTCCTCCTAAACGTATGATGCCTCAGCGAAAATAGTTGTCATCCGCAAGAGGCCCTATCGCAATTCACCTTTTGGAACTACAATAAAAAACCTTGTAGCTGCAATTCGGCAGTTACAAGGTTTCACAGGCACGTTTAAAAGATACACAAATACCCCAAGTTATGGCACGGCGTCACTTTGTATATTTTAGGCGTGTGAAATTGAACAAACCGGATTGCAGTTCGCTAATTACAGATCTATTCATCATGTCACATCACCTACTTTCCATTTAGTTGTTATCAATATAGCTAAATTTTCAGAAATTGTCAATTACAATATTATAAGCATTTATTCCAATCTTCCACGCATACAATGAACAAAACCATTAAATGCGAGGAGATGTTGGATTGCCTAAAATCATTTCAATTAGCACATATCAACCACCTTACACATTACAGCAAGATAACGCAGAGGAACTAACGAAAGAGCTTTTTTATGCAAAAATTCCAAAACTAGAGCGCTACTTAAAGGTTTTTGAAAATGGTGGCATCGACACACGCCATTTTTGTGTGCCAGCTGAATGGCATCGTACGAATCACTCCTTTGAAGAACGTAATAATTTATATATTGAGTTAGCTACACAATACAGTGTAAGTGTCATTCAAGCATGTTTAGCTAATTCAGCTTTTTTATCCTCATCTATTCCTACTGAGGACATCGATGCCATCATTTTTGTTAGCAGTACAGGAATTTCAACACCTAGCATTGACGCACGTGTTATGAACAAGCTTCCCTTTTCAGATCGACTTAAACGCATTCCTGTATGGGGTCTTGGTTGTGCAGGAGGAGCCGCTGGTATAAGCAGAGCCTATGATTTTTGTAAAGCCCATCCACATGCAAAGGTACTTGTCGTTTGTGTCGAGTTATGTAGCCTCACTTTTCAGCCAAATGATTTTTCTAAAAGTAATTTAATTGGTGCTTCCCTTTTTGCCGATGGTGCAGCATGCATACTTGTTTGTGGGGATGAAGTAGCTATCGCAACAAAAAGGCCAACCCCTAATATTCTAGCTACAGGTTCTAAATGGATGCCAGATTCGGAAAATGTAATGGGTTGGGATGTGAAAAACAACGGGCTTCATGTCGTTTTCCAAAAAAGTATTCCTTCTATTATTACCAATTGGCTCGGACCTTTCATTGAGCAATTTTTAATGGAACAAGGACTGTATAGCGAACAATTGACTCATTTTATTGCGCACCCTGGGGGAAAAAAGGTATTAAAAGCTTACGAAGATACACTTTATCTATCTCCCCAAAAAACCGACATTTCTCGGGAAATATTGAGACGACATGGTAATATGTCATCACCGACAGTGTTATACGTATTAGAGCAGTTTATGTTAAATGAAGGACAAGTGGAGGATACAGGCTTGCTCGTAGCTCTTGGCCCTGGTTTTTGTGCAGAAGCTGTATTATTAAACTGGAGGGAGTAACATGATCTTCTATTTTATTTTTATCCTTGTCGTTCTACAAAGATTGACAGAGGTTGTTATTGCCAAGCGCAATGAGAAGTGGATGCTTTCTCAAGGAGCCTATGAAGTAGGTGCTTCACACTACCCCTATATGGTAGCCATGCATATTAGCTTTTTTCTGTTTTTAATAGTGGAAATCGTCACAAACAACAATGGTATCTCGCCCTTATTTCCGTTATTTTTTATATTATTTTTAGCTGTGCAGGCTTTAAGAATCTGGTGTATTCGCTCTTTAGGCACTTTTTGGAATACAAAGATCCTCATTTTACCTGACGCACATGTTGTTCGTAAAGGGCCATATGAATATATGCGCCATCCCAATTATGCGGTAGTTTGTTTAGAAATCCTTTTGCTACCACTCATGTTTCAGGCATACTTTACAGCATTTTGTTTTACATTACTCAATATTACAATGCTTTCTGTCCGAATACCTATAGAAGAAAAAGCATTACGAGATGCTACTAATTATAATCGTGTATTTCAAAAGAAGATTTCGGAGTCTTAGCCGAAATCTTCTTTTCTTCTTTATTGCCATTCCCAGTTAAAGGGATCTTGTAGACGTTCCCAAGGGTTCTGAAACTCTTCATTTGTTAACAAACAGTTGTCCAACTGTTTAGTGATGTCTTCTCGATCTAGATCAATGCCAATAATCACAAGTTGTGTCATTCGATCTCCGAACTCTTCATCCCAATCTTCCAATACTTCAGGGCTTTGCTGGAATACATCCTGCTGCTGGGCTTGAGAGAGTGCCGCTACCCAATAAGAGACTGGTTCAATTTTTGCAGATGACCCCGCTTGCGATAATAATAGCGCAACTTCCTGATGTCTTGCACTCCAAATAATACCCTTTGCTCGTACTATTGAATCTGGCATGTGATCACACCACTCAACAAAGCGCATCGGATGAAACGGTCTTTTGCGTTTATAGGTAAAAGAAGAGATCCCGTACTCCTCAGTCTCTGGTGTATGGTTTTCATGACCAAGCTCCAACTCCTTTAACCAACCAGCCGATTCAGAGACACGTTCAAAGTCAAAGCGCCCTGTATTTAAAATTTCAACTGGATCAATAACACCATTTGTTGTACGTATAATTTTTGCCTCAGGCTGTAATGCACGTAAAATACGTTCTAATCGCTCAAGCTCCTCTGCGGATACTAAATCGCACTTATTTAAAATAAGGACATCACAAAATTCAATTTGATCAATAAGAAGGTCTGCAACATCACGCTCATCTAATTCACCAACAGCTTCCTTCCGCTCCAATAAGCTTTCCCCAGACTGAAAATCATGCCAAAAACGATGGGCATCTACGACAGTAACCATTGTATCTAATCGACAAAACTTCGTTAAATCAATGCCAAGCTCCTCGTCTAAATAACTAAATGTTTGTGCAACTGGAATCGGCTCACTAATCCCTGTCGATTCAATCAAAATGTAATCAATATTGCCTAGCTTCGAAAGACGTTCCACCTCCTGCAATAGATCCTCTCGTAATGTACAGCAAATACAACCATTCGATAGCTCCACAAATTTCTCTTCTGTACGTGATATACCGCTACCATTTGCGATAAGCTCCGCATCAATATTAATTTCACTCATATCATTCACAATAACAGCGACACGTAAATCCTTTTTGTTTTGCAATACATGATTCATCATTGTTGTCTTACCAGAACCTAAATATCCACTCAATACTGTAACAGGAATTTTCTTTGTCATTCTTACAACTCCTCAAATCGTAATCATTACTATTTACAATTTGTAATTAAATCATATTATTTTGGAAAATGCAAAGCTTTTTATTACTAGTGAAATTAAACTTGACAATATCCAGTAAGAAATATATTGTTTAAATCGTAATAATTACTATTTAAAAGGAGGTCCTTCAATGCGTGTACAAGTAACATTAGCCTGTACTGAAACAGGTGATAAAAACTATATTACTACTAAAAATAAACGCAATAATCCCGAAAGATTGGAGCTTAAAAAGTACTCCCCTCGCCTGAAACGCGTAACCTTGCATAGAGAAACAAAGTAATATTGGAATAGGGGGTCAAGATGAGATGCTTTGGAGCGCCTTCCTCTTCTTTGTGAGCGGTTGAACCTTCTTAAAAGCTTCTTATTCGAATCAAAAAAATGACTGTTTCAAGGGTACACTTTGAAACAGTCATGATGAAATTTTATAGCTAAAGCTGCTCACTATTGATTTCTAACGCTAATTCATTCAATTTCTCATCTAATTCATCGAGCATGCGTAATCTAAAATCTATTTGTTCATCAATATTAACTCCTTGTTTCATTGATGTGCTACCATCCTTAGATTGTTTCTTTAATGCAACTATTTCATTGGATAATCTCTCAATATCTAGATTTTTCGTCTCTAACTCACTTAGTAAATGTCGATGAAGGCTGTCCGATTCTACTTTCTCTCTATGGTATTTTTCTAGTGTCTCTAAAATATTCTCCATTTGTTTACTTGCTATGGTTGTATAGTCACTTAACTTTTTATCTATGCCTTCCACAATAGACCTTTCATTTGAATCGATCGAAGCCTCCTTCGATGCTTGAAATTTGTCCATCAATGACTTTTTTTCAGCCCGCAATTCTGCCAATTCCTTTAATAATGCCTCAATGGATGCAATTTGCTTTTTTCTTTGTGCTTCTCTCTTCTGAATTTCTTCATCGTAAGCTTGCAATTCTTTATCAAAGTCTCTTTTCAACTTTAGGAGCTCCATCGAAAGTTCTTTTTTATGCCTTGTTAATTGAACATTTTCTCGTTCAAGTCGAAGAACCAAAGCATAATAATCACTATCTCTAAGTCTTTTTACTTCATTTTTGTACTTGGCTAACTCGGCCCTTAAAAAAATAATCATTTGTTGGAGCTGTATTGGATCATTGTTTTTCACAATATCATTGTCCATCATCACACCCCCTAGCCTGAATATCTTTTTAGTAAATCGACCACCTCTTCAAGCTGCTCTCTACTTTCCTCTAGTAAATCATCCAGCTGCTTCATCCATTTTTCTTCTAACTTTGAATTCTCTATTTGTTCAACATGACTCTTTTCGCCTGAAACAAGATAAGCCATTAATAGCTGTAATGTACTTTTTTCAAGAAAGGCAAAGCTATTATCTTGTTCATTACGACGACTTAGCTGTTCCTTTACTAATTGTTGAATTACACTACCGAACTCTTGTTTTTCGTTGTCACCCATTGTCTTCCTCCTGTGTTTGGCCCATTCCATTTAGATTAATTGGATTTAAAACAACAACACCTTCTGTGAGCTGATCGCAATATGTAAAACCCATAATCGTGCCTGAATATGATAAATTATGGGACCATTTTATTTGAAAATTGGTAAATGAAATGGTTTCATTCGGTTCGATTGTTGATTTACCAACTGGTCTCAGCCAATACTCCTCTTTGCTTGATTTGTCATTAAAACGCTCCCACTGACTCTGCCCCTGAGTTTTAAAATTCGGAGTGAAATTTTCATGAACATATCTCCCTGAAAAGTAAAACGGTGACTCCTTGGGTATTGTTATACACAAAGATGGGTTCGTGACGGCTGCACTACCAATATTACGAATATGATAGGAGCCTAAACATAAACTCTCTTGCTCAGGATCATAAGAAATATTAAGTGCAGTTGTAAAATAACTAATGAGGTTAATCCTATTCGGAATTGCTAATTCCTCAACCAATCTTTTAATATCATGAACATAGGCATTTGTTTGTTCTTTTAGTGCCTGTATCTTGTCTTCAATACGATCTGCCACTTTAAACCTCCTTGTTATTTCCATTAAAAAAAGAGAGGATTACCCTCTCTTCATAGTATGACTTTCTTCTTTTTGTTATCACAATTAACCAACAGTTGGGAAAATAACTGGGCATTGTTGTGGACGAACCGCAGTTGGACATGAGAATGGTAAGTCTGCTCTTGGTTCGCAGAAAGTTGCTAAAAATTCCACAGTAACTGGGAATGTAGATTGAATACTTTGACAAACAGCAACAGTAATTGTCAACGCAGAGAACGTGATTGTACCTGCTGCAGCACCTGTTCCAACACTAAGTGTTCCAGTTGTACAAACGAAGCAATCTAAATCTGTGTATAAAATTTCAACGTCTGTTCCCTTAGGTGCACATAATGTCACTTGCTCACAGCGAGAAACTGGAATATTATTGCTTGTGAAAACAGTACCATTAGGTAAAGTAACGACAATTGTTAGAATGAAGTTCTTTTGAACATTTAGATGTTGCAGACAAACAGTTGATCCATCAATAGAGAATTGGCGATTCTCACGGTTCAGAATCACAATTGGATTTGTAGTTGCTGGAATTACTCGACAAGTAACAATAGCACCTGTTAAGTCAGTAGTTGCTGTAACACCTGGGAATGTAATTGGTCCAGTAGGTGAAATATCAAACGACATTTCTTTTACAATCCAGTCGTATACCTTATCAACATTTATACAGATTAGTTCCTGCGCCTGGGATGGCATATGCTCTTGCATCCTTTTGACACCTCCATAAAATTTTTATCTTTCGTTTGTAGCATATGTTTTTCAGCTATAAGTGCATGGGCTAACAAATAGTTACATTGGATATTTATTAAAATCAATCAAGATTTGTTTTCATACACTTCCCTCATTAACGATACGAATCAAAATGTTGAAAGAACCGTTATATTTGTAACAGAAAGTCAATATTTTTAATAAACTAATAATGGACTGAAAGGGGTGAACTACAATGGAAGAGTCAAAATTGTATACCACTCAAGAAATTGAAAATTTAAAGGAAAAAATTGAATCTTATAGAGAATCGTTAACCTCGTTAAAAATGGGGAAGTCAATTGAAGATTTCCTTTATATGAAGCAGGAGTTTGATGGACTAAAAACACAGATGGCCCATTTAGAAGGGATTACAGAGACATTGGATACTAAACAAAATTCATATATAAAAGGATACGACGATCAAATTAGGGTTCTTTCAACACAGCTTGAGTCTTTGAATCAAACCATTGAAGGAATGAACCAAGAGATTTTATCAATTTTAAATAAACTGTTGCCAGTTAAAGGAAATGATACAAAAACCATAATGCCCTCCATTGACATGCCTGCTCAAACCTATTCTAATCTTTTACCTAGACAACCTAGAATGACACAGACAGCAGATCAAACTACAATTACATCAGCACAACCTTCTTATAGACTACTACAAAGTGTGGCAGGTAAAGCCAAAAACCACCAACCAAATGTAAATATCGGGGGTCCCTCTCCTCAGAATGGTCTACCGGAAACTAAACCTGAAGAACGGCATTTTAATCAGCAATATTTCCAATCAATCAATACGCACCCCAGCCAAATATACAATGGTTTATACAGAAACACGACAGTTGAATCCACCTTCCATTTTAAAAATGCCATGGATGCAAAGGAAGTTCCAGTAAGTGTATATGATCCATCTGCCGTACAGCCTGCTTCAAGAGAAGAAAACATCGAGAATGATACTTTACAATCTTCTATAGTTAATGAATCAGATAGCACTAAAACTGAAACATTAAATAATCCTATGGAGGTTGTGAAAATTGAGAATGAACATAACAATCTTGAGAATCCCATTGTAACGAATGAATCGATAGAACAAGTTATCTTTGAGCAACTTAGCGAACCTGTTAGTCAAGACATTGAAGCAATAGCTAGTGAGCCTCTCAACCAAATCATTGCAGAAACAGTAGCAGAACCTGCAGCTATAGATCATTCTCCTTCATTAGAAACAGAAGAATATGTTGAAGTGTATCATGCTGATGCAACCTATGAGGTTCATCCGTCCTTTGAAGAAGAGATCATGCAACTTGAATCTGTAAACAAGCCGATTGAGGAAGAACATAAAAAGGGAAAAAACTCATTTTTCGATTTCTTTAAAAGATGGAGTTAACATTATCTTAAACATCCACTATGTCAAAACATACATAGTGGATGTCTTTATGTGTTAAATAAAAGCAGTCATAAAGAAATCATTGAATTTATAGGTGAAATAGATAATTGCCCTTAACCCCTAATCTGAAATGAATAGAATAATGAAGAAAGGGGGTGTAAAAATGTGTTTGAATAACTCAATGTGTGGCTGTTCAGGTAACGGTCATGGTAACGGGGAGTGTACTGCACTGGGGCCTTTTATCGGCGTTGATGCTGCATGTATTACTCCACCAGTAGCTACAGGCTCGATCATCCCATTCTCTTCAGGACCAACTCCTGTTATCTTAGTATCAGGTCTTGGTGGCTTGATCGGTACAGTTAGTCTTGTAGGATTCGGTACAAATATTACAGGGATCAGTCTTACTGGTACAATTATAGATTTATCAGCTGTTACTGGCACGGAAGCCTTTTCAGTTCCACGTGCTGGTACTATTACATCTATTTCTGCAACCTTGAAGTCCACAGTTACTTTAGCTCTTACACAACCAGCAACAGTCAGAGCACAAATTTACCGCGCGGTTGCGGGAAGTAGTATTTTCAGTCCTACAACAGCATTTGTCGATTTAGCACCAGCTCTCACAACGTTAGCAGTAGGTACTCTTACATTTGGAACTGCAAACGTTACACCAGTGCCAGTGGCTGCTGGTGATCGTTTATTAATGGTGTTCTCCGCTACTACTTCATCACTTGTGGAAACTATTACTGGATCCGTAAGTGCAGGAATTAATATTATATAAAAATTTACATTCACAAGTTAGATTATAGCTACTTTACAGCATCCTTGTGTAAATTACTTGAAATCAAAAGTAATAAGTAAAGTAGGCGATTTCCTTCAAATTAGGAAATCGCCTGTTTTCACTCTGAAATCTTTATTTAACCAATGCATTTTGAATATGTGCCAAATGATGCTTACCATGCCATGCATAAAGGCCAATTGCATGCTCAAGAGTCGTTAGGCCTGAATCAGGATGATTAAAGGCTCTTTGTAATTGTTCATCCGATAAGCTTGACAGTAAATAAACCCAACGTTCATGTAAGCTTTCAATTAAATTAAAAGAAATTGCTACTGGCATTTCAGAATCTGGTAGCTGTGCCCATTCTGCCTCATTGTATGGCTTAATGGTTGGTACATCCTCTGTTAACGCTAGCTTAAAACGAATATAGCTATTCATATGACTATCAGCAATATGATGGACTAGCTGTGTCACAGTCCAGCCATTTTCACGGTAAGATTTTACTAAGTCTTGCTCGCTTGCACCACTTAATGCCTCTGCAAGTTGTTTTGGTAACAAACGAATTTCATTAATCCACTCTAGTACTTGCTGTGAATTCATTTCTTTGGGAAATTGGAATTGTCCAATGGGATAACGTAAATCTTTCATACTGCTGACCTCCATTTTATTTTTTATATTACCAATTTAATATTTTTCTTGCTACAACCATGCACTGTAATTATCTATGTTCAATAGCTTTTCGCATTTAAATTTCTGAATGGCGTCTTCAGCATCTTGTGCATTTCAGAAATATGAAAGCAATACACAATGCAAGCTTACATGCGCACACCATACACCTTCTTTCCCAATACATATTCTAACAATCAAAAACCCTTATTTTATAAGTATAAATAATTACAATATAAGGGTTTACTATTATTCCTGGATATCGTATATCAACGTATCAAAGTATTTTTCATTTGTATACAGTAGAATAGCCCATTCACCAGGCTTAGGAACTTTCACATGAGAAGGTGTATGAGCATCTGCTCCATTAACAGGTCCTCCGAGTCCTATGCTCCAACCATTCGCTAAAATCGGTTGTATGACTTTAGAGTCTCTATGGTATCCAATAACTGTTAATTCTGTATCTCGTACTTCATCTATTCCCCATAGATGCCACATCCATTTTTGTGTGCTTAGACTAGGCATATTCGCACCAATGACACCCGACTTATCAGCATTACCAATAATGCCTCTATCACCAAATTCCACTGCCTTTTGATTCCAATCAACTGATTCAATATCACTTTCTTTCACAAAATCAGGTAGATCCTCTGGCATTGTAACATTTGCTTTGTCTGTACAACCCACTAAAAATAATAGCAATATACATCCAAATACAACTCGTTTCATAAAATCCCCCTTTCTTATGAAACGTTTGTTTTAACCAGATTGTTACAGATAATTCTGTAAATTATGAAACTATCATTTTATCGTACTCTTTACAATATCAACTAATGACTTTAATGGATGGAGAATTGTAATCGCCGTGTGATCTTCAAATCGTTGTGCTGCATCCACCATCGATAGCTGGGCAACTGATATGGATTTTTCTTCAGCTGACAAATTATGTAAAGCCCTTAAAATAGCATCATCATAGGCTTCCTTTTTCCCCTGCATAATGAGATTAAATGTATGCTCAATAATTTTTCCCTCTACATCTACTGATACTCCTTGATGCTTAGCATATTGGTGAAGTCTTGCCATCGTTCCTTCGACAGTTGCAGGATTTGTAAAAAGAATAAATTGAGGCTGTTGCTTACATATACTTTCAAAATAGGGCTCATCTATCTTGATGATAGGGATCGAGGGATCGAACAAAGTTTCATCCTCTAATAAAGCAATATAATTTGTACACGTTATTAAAATGGCATCCACATCACAGCTAATCATCCATTCAATTTGCTCCTTAACTTTACGTGCTAAACCATCACTACCTTTAGACACGTGCTGTATCACGCCAGGGTCTACAAAATGGAGTATCTCTATGTCTTCAGCGCTTTGAAAAGCCTGCTCAATGTATTGTATATTGGAATAATGAGCATGCAAGCAGGCGACCTTTTTTCTCAATTAAACTCCTCCTCATTGGAAAGTCTCTTTTCCATTGTTGCTATTACTAGAGAGTTACCATTACGATTCTTCACCATTTCCTCTTTCGTTACAACATAACCTAAAGAACGATATAACTCAATATTACGTGGAACACTCATACGTACTTTGCACTGACTAATTGTAATCCCCTTCGATAGTGTATATTGTTCAAGCCAAGAAATTAGTGTTTTAGCTAAACCTTGTCCCTGTCTTTCTGGGATAACTGAAAGTCTAAAAAAATAAATTCCCTTTGTACTGAGGGTAAACCTTACCATGGCAACTGGCTGTTTTTCGATATAGCCAATAAACGCTTGTTCACTTTGCTGCATTGCCTGCTCAATAGAATCCACCGTTTCACTTAGTGCACTGGATGGTGGAGTAGCTTTTTCATATTCTTGAAACGCCTGTACCATCACCTGATGTATAACTGGGGCATCCTTGCTCTGTGCTAAAACAATTTCCATCCTAAACCACCTCTTATCGTTTTTTATTCATAATAGTGCATATTAAAACAAAAAGAAACCGTATTATTTCGAATACGGCCTACTACTTAGTATGTTTGTCTTTCACTTTTGCTTCCTTTTCAATATGCTTTCTCGCTATTTTCAAACGTTGGATATCCTTTTTCTTAAGAGGAATAATCTCTTCCTTCATCATCTTAATATAAGAAATCATTAATAAAAGTAACACCACTGTAAAGGGTAATGCAGCAATTAACGAGGCCGTTTGTAATGCTTCAAGACCTCCTGTATACAATAAAACACCTGAAATAGCTGCCATCAAAACACCCCATACAAACTTTGATAAAATGGTGGGATTTAAAGATCCTTTTGTCGTCATACTTGCCATAATAAAGGTGGCGGAATCAGCAGAGGTAATTAAAAATATTATGATTAAAAGTATTCCAATTGTGGATGCAATCATTGAAAGTGGTAAGTGTTCAAAAAGCTGGAAAAGAGCAACCGTTACATCATTATGAACAGATTGAGCGATTTGTGCATCTTGATGTAAATCAAACCACATCGCAGTTCCTCCAAAGGTCGCGATCCAAAAGCAGGCAATGAGGGGCGGAATAATTAATACACCTATAATAAATTCTCGTATAGTCCTGCCTTTGGATACACGAGCTATAAAGGAGCCTACAAATGGTGACCAAGCAATCGCCCATGCCCAGTAAAAGATTGTCCAATCCTTCACCCAAGTTCCACCAACATATGGCTGCATCCTTAAACTATATTGAATAAAATTTGAAATATAATCACCAATAGCTAATGTAAAGGTTTCAAGTATAAAGATTGTTGGGCCTGTAATAAAAACAAATAAGAGTAAGACAATTGCTAAAGTCATATTGACATTACTCAGAATCTTCATCCCTTTTTGTAGACCTGTTGTGGCTGATAACATATAGCCAATAAACATGATAAGAATAATGGCCACTTGCAAGATAAATGTATCTGGCAAACCAAAAACAAATGTCAAACCTCCATTTGTTTGTAATACGCCTAGCCCTATAGACGTTGCTACTCCCATGACGGTAGCAATTACTGCGAGAATATCGATCGTTCCTTTAACGACTCGATTTGTTCCAGTGACAGGCTCTAAAGCAGTGGAGATGAGCATATTTCTTTTTTTATTGAATTGTACAAAGGCCATAACAAGGCCCAATATGGCATAAACAGACCACTGGCTTAATCCCCAATGAAAGAATGAATATCCCATCGCAAGTCGGGCTGCATCCGTTGATAGAGGCTTTGTGTCACTGAATGGAGGTGAAAAATAATGACTCATCGGCTCAGCTACACCCCAAAAGACCAGACCGACACCAAGTCCAGCTGAAAAGAGCATGGAAATCCATGTTAGAAAACTAAATTCAGGACGACCATCTTCTGACCCTAAACGAATAGTGCCATATTTGCTAATTGCCAGTCCGAATAAAAAAAGAACGATAATAAAGACTGACATTAAATAAAACCAGCCGAAATAATCCGTTGTCATATGAAATACGCTGTTTGCTACGTTCTTAAATTTTTCTGGTATCGTTGCTCCAATAATGACCAAAAGAAAAATTGCTCCACTTGAAATAAGAAATACTGGGTTTCTTAAAATTTTATTTTGCATACAGCGCCTCCATTTATCCCAGACAGATGACCAAATTTCCTTTATTATGCGTATCATTCGTTAATTTTATTAATAAATAAAAAAGAAACCGCATTATCAAAAGACAATGCGGTCTACTATTAATGTGATTTATGCATAAAACGTATGGCTCTACTCATAACAGTTGGTACGATCGAAGCATGATTTTCGTTTAAAGCCTCATAAAATTCAACATTCATTATTTTTTCTAATACTGTCGCCATTTGGCGCGCATCATCCACCATAAAGGTTTCAAGTTCACCAGCGCTCAAAAACAAAGTTTCGTTCATGTCTTGATGCTCGTTCAGAAATACTGAAGCACACTGCACTAATTCATGCTCATTCCACCAAATGGATGGGCTAATAGCTAGATAGCGCTGGAAGCTGGATTGGTGGTGAAATAGTTGCCACAGTGCAAAGTAACCTCCTAGAGAATGACCAAATAAAGCTTGCTGTGCTTGATTTACTGGATATTGTGCCTCAATCGTCGGCTTTAGCTCTTCTTCTATAAAGCGACTAAAATCCACTGCTCCTCCAAGCTTCTCATGACCTTTTCCTTTAAATCTTGCTGGATAAATATAAGACTCCGCAGGTGCTGTAAAATCATAAAATCTTCTTTCACGCATATCGTCGCCATGACCAATTCCAATAACAATAGCTGGAAGGATACCTGTTTTTGGTGCATTACGACTTTGTAGACGCACCGCTTCCTTTACAAGGTTAAAATAGGATGAGCCATCAAGTACATACAAAACTGGAAAGCCATCTTGTGGCGCTTCCTCCTCTGGCACATAGATATTAATCGTGTACAAATAATTTGTCAATTTTGAAGTCATTTGTTGTGTAATGTAGTCTACTTTAGTTGTATTCATTAGATATCCTCCTTCAAAATTTCATAGCCATAACATACAGGTGTATTGGTTACAGGATCTTCCATAATACGTGCATCAATATTAAATACTTTACGCATTACCTCAGCACTTAAAATTTCCTGTGGCGTGCCAGTTTGCATAATAATACCCTTACGCATTGCAATAAGATGATCTGAATATCTGGCCGCGTGGTTAATATCATGTAGAACCATCACTACTGTACAGCTGTGGTGCTCATTTAAACTTTTAACAATGTCCAATACCTCTAGCTGATGCGCCATATCTAAATAAGTAGTAGGTTCATCCAATAGCAAGATATTTGTTTCTTGTGCTAAGGCCATAGCTAGCCAAACACGCTGACGCTGACCTCCTGAAAGCTGGGCAAGCTCCCTATTTCGATATTCCATCGTATTAGTAACTGTTAAAGCCCATTCAATCATTTCCTCATCCTTATTCGTTAAACGATTGACATTGTTGCGATGTGGATAGCGACCATACGCAATTAACTCCTCCACTTTCAATTGACCAGGAGCTATCGGTGTTTGAGATAATATTGCTAGTTTCTTGGCAATATCTTTGGTCGATAAATTTTGCATATTTTGCTCCTGCAAATATACCGTACCTTGTTGTTTTTTTAAAATACGTCCTATCGTTTTAAGGAGTGTAGATTTACCACAACCATTTGGACCGATGATTGTAGTCACTTTGCCCTCTTCTATCGTTAAATTTAACCCTTCAAAGACACGTACCTGCTCATAACCTGAAGCCAAATTTTCCATTCTAAATGCAGTTTGCACGCCATTTCCTCCTATGCCTTAGATTTCACCAGTAAATACAAGAAATATGGAATCCCAATAATTGAAACGACAATACCTACAGCCAGTTCCGATGGTGCAAAAACGGTTTTACCAATAAAATCAGCGAGGATTAACAGACCTGCACCAATTAAAGCACTCACTGGCATAACATAACGGTGCTGAATACCAACAAGCTGCTTGGCAATGTGTGGGGCCATTAAACCTATGAAGCCAATACTCCCTGATACAGACACACAAGCACTGACAAGACCTACACTGGCTAGTAACAGCTTCATTTTCTCCTTTTCAACAGCTATTCCTAAACTTGTGATGCTATCCTCTTCAAGCTGAAAATAATCGAGTAAATATGATTTTCTATGCACATATATTCCTAAAATCAAAAGCCAAGGTAGCATCGTAAGCGCAAAGATCCAATTCGCATTATAAATTGAACCTGCCATCCAAATAGCCGCTGACTCAAAATCTTGTGCACTCATTTTTAAGGATAGGAACAAGGACAAAGCTCCAAATCCACTATTGATAGCTATACCAGTTAAGATTAATCGCTGCATATCGAGATGACCATTTTTTAAAGCAAATGAAAAAATCAGGATAGCTGCAATTGTTCCACCGATAAAACCGAATAGTGGCATCATTAAAATTGACATCCAGCTGTTCATATCTGCACTCACTAGCTTTACTTGAAAGAAGTACATGAATAGTACGACTGCTGCACCAGCTCCAGCATTAATCCCTAATATTCCTGGATCTGCTAGTCCATTGCGTGTAATCCCCTGTAATACAACTCCTGCCATACCTAAGCCAATACCGACAAGTCCAGCAATGACAATCCGAGGTAAACGGAACTCAAATATAACAAGATCAAACTTTGAATTTGACTCGATCCGTAGCAATGTTTTGATGACATCCATTACAGACATATCAAAAACACCATTTGTAATATGTAAATAGCTCGCAACTAAAATCATTAAAACAAGCATCAGCATGGTTAAAAAGAATACACTTGAGGTTTTTTTATGCACGTTTTTCACCTCCGTGCTTACGAACTAAATATAAGAAGAATGGTACACCGACCAATGCGGTTAAGACACCAATTGGCGTTTCAAATGGATAATTGACAACGCGGCTCAGGACATCACAAAGCGCTAAGAAAAAGGCTCCAATGACAGCTGCACAAGGAATAATATAGCGATAATCAACACCAACAAGGAAGCGTGTAATATGTGGTATGACTAACCCTACAAAGGCGATTTTCCCTACAAGTGCAACCGCTGTCCCTGTCAAACATACGACAGCTAGCATGCTAATAATACGTACTGCTTTTGTTTTCTGTCCTAGCCCCATGGCAATATCTTCACCTAATGAAGTAATGGTAATCGCTTTTGCCGATAATAAAGCCAAGATCAACCCAGTTAAACCAAATGGAATAGAAAGAATCAGCATATCCATATTTACCATATGTACCTTTGTGTTATACCAAGCACTTACTGTTTGTGATACTTGGAAATACATCGCAATAGCAGTAGCAATACTACTTAAAAATGTGCCAATGACCGTTCCAATTATGGCTAGCCTTACTGGAGATAAGCCATTGCGGATTAACGAGCCAAAACCAAAGACAATACCAGCTCCCAATGCAGAACCAAGCATCGATAATAAAATCATTTGATAGTTTGGTAGCCCTGGAAAAAAAACAATGGCTAATGTAATGACAAATGCAGAGCCATCATTGACACCCATTAATGAAGGCGAGGCTAAATAGTTTCGTGTAATCCCCTGCATAACTGCACCGGCAACTGCTAAAAATGCTCCAACTAGTAATACCGCGGCAACTCTTGGAATACGGCCTGTTCTTATAATTTGATGATCGACATCCGATGGATCAAATGCTGTCATCGACTGCCATACTGTAATGGCACTAATATCTTTTGTCCCATACATAACAGAAATAAGTGCCACAAGGGCAATAAGGAAAGGAGATATCGCTAATATTGAAAACGACACTATGTTTGTTTTTTTCAACTTTCACACCTTTTTCTTTATCCATTTTGCGGTACACAATATCAATCACTTAAGTGTATACCCGTAACAACTGCCTGCAATGAAAAATGCCACATCTTACAAAAGGCTGGTAATAGCCCGGTGATACCACCAAATCTACTACCAGCCTGTTTATACTATTTAAATAATTTTTCAGCTGCAGCATCTAAGAATTTCACCTTAGACCAAGCAGTACCACCTTGTGCTAATGGCTCAATTGTGTTGACGAAAACTTGATTATTTTGTGTTGCCTTTAAGCTAGTGAAAATTGGATTCTTTTGTAGCTCCTCTAAAGCTTTTGGCGTATCCTTATTCTCGGAATCCTCGAATTGCAGGAAAATCACATCTGGATTTACTTGTGCTAATGTTTCAAGTGATAGTTCCGCTTGCGCCTTAGCTGTTGTAACAACTTCTGGTACAGGTGCTCCTAAATCTTCATATAGAACAGGGTTTAAATAAACGCCTGCTGGATAGATGTACATCACTCCACCACGAACACGGATGATTAATACTTGCTTATCTGCTAATTGCTCCTTGGATTTTACTTGGGCATCAGCAACTTTGGCTTCATAGTCAGAGATGATTTTCTTTGCATCCTCTTCCTTCCCAGCTAATTGTGCAAGCAATGTTAAATTTTCTTTCCAATTTGTTGAAATATGTGAGTATGGAATCATTGTTTGAATTTTGTTGAGCTTTTCAGCCGTTTCTTCAGGGAATTTCGAAGTACCCACAATTACATCAGGATCCAGATTAAGAATGGCTTCTGCATTTGGCTCCATTTTATTTCCTACAAGTGTAGCTCCTTCAAAATCTGTTGCTAGATAGGCAGGAACTTTTCCACCTACTTCTAGAACACCTACTGGCTTAATACCAAGCATTGCCGCATCTTCCATTGATTCAAGACTGGCAGCGACAATGTTCTTTACTTCGGCTGGTAGCTCATATTGCTCGCCTAAGTACGTGATGGTCTGCGTTGATTTAGCTTGCTCTGTCTGTGATTCTGTTGCACTTGTTTCTGCTGTATTAGCTGTTGATGTTGATTCCTCTGCTTTGTCTGTTCCACATGCGGCCAGTGATAATGCTAATAGTGCTGGTGCACACATTTTAAAATATTTATTCATAGATATTCTCCCCTAACGAGCTCATATTGATAATGATAATCGTTTTCATATATAAGTCAATATATAATTGATACTCATTATCATTTACGGATACTATCCTAACAAAGTGAAAAAAGATTGTGAATGGACGATTTCGAAAATGACATGGATTTTTGCCGATTTAAGCAATAAAAAAACTGCTTCTTTTTTATAAGAAACAGTCAATTATACATATCTGGCTTCCTCTATTTTTAACTTGCGATAGGCTGAGGGAGATAAACCCGTACACTTTTTAAATACTCTGCTAAAATAAAAACAATCTACATATCCAACACATTCTGCAATTTCAGCTACAGGTATTCCACCATATTCTAGTAAGTCTTTCGCACGTCGTATACGGTATTCTGTTATATATGTACTTGGATTCATACCTGTATGCTGCTCAAATAAATAAGCAAAACGACGACGCTCAATGCCCAGTTCCATCGAGATATTTGATACTGAGATTTGCTGTGAAAAATTTTCATGTATATACTGTAATGCCTGTTCCATTAATTCGCTGGCACTATCTAAAACCTGCATTTTTGCCGCTACAAGGATATCTTCCAACAAATTCATAAATAATGTCTTAGACTTGAATACAGCCATATTACCAGGAAAGGAATAGCTTTCTACTAATTGCTGAACATGGCTAATAATTTGTGTGTTAAAGCCTGTATTGATTAGAAAATGTTGCTCGGCTAGCGGATATAGATTTATTTCTTCTGTAGGTAGGCTGTAATGAACAACTGCATACTCCCAACCTTTATGGCCAGTCGCTCTCACTTCTATCGGCATCTGGGGGCCAGCATGGGCAATCATTCCTGGCTCCATCATATAGGGGGTTCCATTAAAGCTAAAGATCGCACTCCCTGCAAGTGGCACTACTATACCACACTTTTCTGGAGCTGTTGTTCTACCAGTATCTACTTCACCTGGCTCCATTTTTTTAGTAAAAACATCTGTAAATTTTACAGAAGCATGTGCAAAGTAATCAATTAAATACTTGATATCCATATGCTAACTCCTATACATGTATAACATTCTGAATCTGTGAAAAATGATGTAAATCATGATTGATTAATCCTACAAAATAGTCGATTATAGTCATTTCTGACTGTCCAATTTTAAATGACTGTTGCCATTGCTCATCTGTCCATTGCTGAATGTCCTGCAATAATTGACGCCTTGTGGAAATAAAATCATTCAATGTTTCCTCCATTGTTTGTTCACGGCTTTTCTTAGCTGCCATCGTATTCAAATGTGCTACATCTGGCCCTTTCGGCAGACGCTCATCTGTAAAGAGAAAAGGAATTCGGTAATTTTGCACAAACTTGTCCCATGGAGGAAGATGCCCAATTACCTCTGCAACCGACCATTTCCCAGGTTCAATGGGCATACGCCATTGTGCCTCAGATAACCCTCGTAAATTATCTATCCAATCTAAAGATTTTATATAGTGTTTAATGACATAGGTTTTATCTTGTTGCAATTGTTCCCCCTCTTTCTTTTTTTATTGAAGATGAATTTTCAATTCTGGCCAACATAAATGCCATTGTTTTTGCTGAATTCTTTGACGATAAATCGCATAGGCATACTTATTTTCTAGGTAAAACGATGTTGGCTCTACTATGCCTGCTCCTAAAAGATGAATACCGTACGGTGCTGCAATCTCTAGTACCCCATCTGATAATTTTACTCCAATTGCCGTTGGGATTTCTGGGAAATGAGAGATTCCATCAACAGCAGATTGATATGGTTTACTACCATTTAGGACATGCATTCGTGCTTGATTTTTCACGGACCAAGGCTCGTTTGGAGATAACTTTCTCAGTTCTTGCTCATACTGCTTCTCTACTTCTTCTGCTAAATTTTCTTTATCAAAATATATCACATCAATATCAGCAATTGGTGTTCTTTCCTCCTTATTGTGAAGGTAATCCCATACCTTTGAGCGAATAATTCCTGCGCATATCCACCAATCTGGTAGTTGCAAGTTTTCTACTGTGGATAAAATGCTCATCATCCAGTCATCAGATGCAATTAAGTTCTTCAGCTCTTCCTCCGATTGAAGCAACCTCATTCTGTCAGCCTCCAATTAAACTTTACACCAAAAATTTAATCTTTCCGCCACTATTTCAGGGACATCTCGAAAGATATCGTGTCCTGCTCCTTCAATAGATTCAACATCTAAATGTTCTATTTTTACTTGTAATTTCTGAATACAATTTTTTCTTTTCGTTCCTAGCTCTGCAGGTACCGTTGCATGCAATAATAGTGTAGGACATTTTATCATACCCACTACTTGGTCAACTGGCTCCACATTCATACCTTTTATCATTGCTTGTGCCGTGAAGGGAGATAGAGTTAGTCTAATCTCGCCATTTTGTTCCTTTACTTGTGCTTTTGAAGCTACTTCTAACTCTTCTGACCATCGAGCAAGCTCTTCTTTCTCAGATTTAAAAAATTCTTCCCATGATGGGAAGCGGACATTTTCGCAAAAGCTTGCTACGTCCTTTAATTCCTTTTCTAAAGTGATACCTAAATCTTTCCCTGACATATATCCCCCATCTAGCAATACCATGCCTTTAAGTTGCTGCGGGTATTTAGATCCGAAATGGATAGCCAGATCTGCTCCAAAAGAATGCCCTATCAAATAAAAAGGCTTACTCTTTAAATTTGTACCTATTATTTCTTCTATTAGTTTAATTAAATTGGAAGGGAGATAACCCTCCTCTTCTTCTAACGCGGTTCTATAACCATGTCCAGGTAGGTCAAAGGAAATAACATGGTACTCCGATAAATACGCTGCTAGCTCCCCAAATGCTAAACCTGAGCTTCCAAGTCCATGTAAAAAAACTAAAGATGGATTATGAGGATTTCCCCATTGATATATTTGGTGATTCATTTAATCCCCCTATTTATATAAATTTATTTTATGAATTTTCAAAAATAATATATTAGATTTATACATTAACACCATTTACCCTAAAGCTAATAAAAGAAAGGGAGAAGCTTATGAATAAAATGATCATGCTGTTATTATTTGTACTACTTACCTTAGTTGGACTTTTCTATACAAACATTTCTTTAACACTCATATGTATCGGAATGGTGTCTGCTTTTATTGGTACACTTGCGGGAGGTGGTGGACTAATTACACTTCCTGCCATGATGCTTGTCGGTATCCCTATTCAAACAAGTATTGCCACAAACAAATTTTCGACAGGCATTTCGGCTTTAACCAGTATTTTCTATCTTCTCTACCAGAAGGAGCTACATCCCATATCTATCATCAAATATATAGCTCTTGCTATTGTTGGGGGAATTTGTGGCGCACTTCTAGCCGTTTCGCTGTCTGAGCAAACTATGAACTACTCTGCCTGTGTACTACTTCTTTTGGCTTTAGTCGTTACTTTGAAGAATAAGGCGTGGACTGAGATTCCTGATTCGCTAGAACATCAAGCACCTCGTTTTTGGCAACCATTTTTCATCGCCATGTATGATGGTGGTTTCGGCCCTGGCTCTTCGACATTTAGCATTTTGCATTATCTACGTTCTCACCACACTTACATAAAGGCTGTACAGCTCACTCGAGTACTCCTTTTTGGGAGCTGTACAGGAGCATTTGTTGTGTTTTATCACACTGGCTTTATTCAATGGCACTATGCGATTGCTATGGCACTTGGCTCCATTATAGGTTCCCAATTAGGTCTTATAGTGCTCCCCTACATTCCATTAAAAATAGCCAAAACACTACTAACATTGATTATTATATTGTTGCTTGTCCAGGTTACATTGAAAATAATTTAATGACCATTACTCAAATGCTCATGAATGATCTTCCATTCATCATTAACTAACGTAAAAATATTTGTCGCTCTACCGCTACCTGATACAAACTTTTCGTTATGATAGCCTTCATAGTGATATGTATAAAGACAGGTAGCCGTCTTTTCATCAACGGTTAACCATTTTACTTCAGTAGCTGAATAAACCTCTTCTTTAATGACATTCCATGCATGCTTGAAATAAGCCTCAATCTCATCTGTAGTTGTGCAAGTTTTATCGGAGAACCAATAAACCGCTTGTGGATGCAAAATAGCCTTAACTTCATTAAAATCATGTGTATTTGTAGCTTGTATATAACGTTCTAATGCTTGTTGATGTGTCATCTTCACTCCCCCTGTTTAACAATATTATCCTAAGATTGACTTCTTAGAAATAATAATTGTTGAATGACCTTCTGCTTGGACAGCTAATGAAGAACACCTATAATGAAGTCAAAACAATAAAGATGGAGGATGTCTATGTTAGCTACTATTGAAAAACAATCCAATCGTCATGTTGCAACATTCAAACGACCACTGACACATTCAGTAGATGCCGTTTGGGCAGTGCTTACTAACAATGAAAGCCTACAAAAGTGGATGAGTAATCTAGAAATCATTGATCTTCGTAAGAACGGGAAAATACATTTTAATATGAATGATGGAACAGGTACCTTTGAGGAAATAACCATCACAGATTATGCTGAGAAAGAAGTACTAGAATTTGATTGGGGAACAGATACGGTGAGATTTGAACTATCTTCTACTGACGATGGTTCATTATTGGTAGTAGTGGAGACACTTCAAGAGCTGACAGAGCATACACCGAAGGATTTAGCAGGGTGGCATATATGCCTAAACCAACTAACAGACTTTTTAAGCGGAACTATACATGAAGAGTTTCCGATGAAAGAATGGCAAAAATGTTTTACAAACTATAAGCAACTTGTGATTAAGACTGAAAAAATCTAAATCTATAATGTATAAAACTCCTTTAGCAAAATGCTTCAGGAGTTATATTTTTAATCAAAATCTTATCATATAGGTATCTCTCATGATACTTACAAAATCTACCTTTTACTTATCGGGTTGTTTTGAGTTGTGTGTTTTTCTTGGAAATATATAAAAATAAAATACTCCACTAATGATTAATCCAGCAAATAAAGAAGACATCAAAGTGTAACTGCTTATATTTTTAAGTAATCTATCAAAATTAATCTGTAACATATCAATGTCGCCATTAGTTATCGCAATTACAACTGTCCAACTAGTTATGATCACTAGAAAACTAATTAAACCATATGTAATACTTAACTTTAAATCTCTATTCTTTTTTCTTTTCTCATTAGAATATGGGTTCTTCTTGTTATTTTTCAGCTTTCTTTACCTCCTAATCGCTTCAGTAAATATTTTAGATACTTACTATCCGTTAGCAGAATAAATCGTTATTTTTTTAATTCTTCAGGTAATGAAGGCTCATAGATCCCTAAAAGACAACAGTTATTTATAGCCATCTCTCCAATACTTATAGCAAGTATAGCAAAAAACAAACACAATTTTTCCTTTGTTACTTTGATAGCATTTAGTTCAAACATTAGTCATATCTCCTTTTTTTATAGGTATTGTAAGAAGTATTGATAAAAAAATCCCCATAAATGAAATAAGCCTTAATTGTTCATCATTTAACATTAGTATTCCACAAATTATAAGGAAGTTAATAATCAACGCTTTCTTTCTTTTCTCTTTTGAGTCACCAACTCTGCTGTTATTCGTATAAGCTGGAACTTTATAATAAATAATAATTTCAAAAATAATTCCGAGTAATATTACTAACTCTCGAGTAATACTAAACGAGTAATTTAGTACAATAAAAGGACCAATCGAAAAGTACAATACTCCGATTATCGAACAGACAATACTTGACTTAGCATGTAGCCCATAACAATATCTTCTCATTATGCAAAAAACCAAATGACAAACTAAGGTTTCACTTACAACACCTAACATAATAGATACGCTATAAATTAAGCTCACCTTTATTAGGTTGATCAAAAGAGTGGCTATGCCATAATTTATCTTTGCTAATTCCATTTTACTTAATTGAATATTTTTATTGATAATATCTGTTAAATAGCATGATAGTTTTTCTTCCATCGATAGATTCCTCATTAGCCTCCCCCTTCTCTTTAAACTGATTCTACATCGTATTATTTAATGATGATTAAATTTTCTTAAAACATATATTTAAAGTAAAAAGTGTTATCTAAACAAATAAAAAAGTGCACTTTTGAAAATTTAAGTGCACTTTTTATTATTCTTTTATAGAAGATTCAAACTTTCTAAGTAATTCTTTTAAATATCGAGTGGAAACATAGCACGTTTCTCCGTCTTTCATCGTTATTGTTCTATTTTTTTTATTTATCTCTTGAATACTATTAATATTTACAACATAAGATTGATGACATCTGTAAAACTTGGGGCTTAAATTTTCAGCTTCTTTTATCTTTCCATAATACTCTATTGTCCTATTGTTCAGATGAACAACTAGCTTGTGTGGAACAGAGGAAGACTCAATAAAATAAATTTCATTTACATTTAATCTTATACTCGTTTCACCAGCTTTAACTACAATATTATCATCAATCAAAGCCCCTGAATTTAAGTATCTCTCCATTACAACATCTATACATTCAATAATTTTATTTTGCATAATTTTTTGATTATCTTTTGGTATATAATCCATTGCTTCTACTTTGTAGAGGAAAGTTAAATATGTTAATTCTGTATGAGTTGTTATAAAAACTATTTTTGCAGAAGGATCTAACTTCCTAATTGCTACCCCCAAAGAAATTCCATTCATTTCTGAGTTTAACTCAACATCTAGAAAATATAAGCCATTGTTTAGTTTATTACGCTCCAAATAGGATATGATGTCATTAGGATTTTCTGTTGAAAGTTCAAACTTCATATCATAATCCTGCATTATTAAATAATTTTGAATTATATTAGATATAATATTTCTTTGTTTTTCATTATCCTCACACACAAATACTTTTATCATACTCTCACCTCCCCATTAATAGTAAGGATTTGAGTAAATACATCTCTTTCAATTTTAGTTTCAAGAATTATGTTTTTAGCTTTACTCAATAACTGATCTAGGTTACCTAAACCCAAACCACGATTCTCTCCTTTTGTAGAAAAACCTTCTTTTTTCAATAAAAAAAGTTTAGGTATGTCCTTATGACAAGAATTTGCTACTATTATTTTTATAACTTGATTATCTTTTACTATAGCAACTCTGATATTTCCATTATTTATTTCCTCAGCAGCTTCAATGGCATTATCTAGGATAATCCCTAAGGAACGTACTAAAACAACGGAGTCAACCGGTATATTTTTTATTTTTTCTCTCATTTCGATTTCGGTATCTATACCTTTTTCTTGCGATACCATTAATTTATTGGCCAATAAACTTTTCAATTCTTTTACTTGTAAATTACTTAATTGGGACAATTTAAATGAGTTTCGATCAAAGTTTTGTGATGTCCATTTTATTTCATTATAATAATACTTTTTTAACCCTTGAATATCATTAGATTCTAAGAAGCTTTCAATTGAAATCAAGATATTCATATAATCATGTTTGAATTTTCTCATTTCATTATAATTACTCTCTATCTGATCTAAGTATTCTAAGAGATATGTCAACTCTTTTTGTTTTTCTCTTGCTACATACATTTTATTCTTTGCGTAAATGATCGCTAAACAAACTAAACCTGAAACAAGGGCATACGCAACAATGAACACTGAATTTGTCTTTTCCATAGAGATCCCGCTTTCTATAGCTCTCTCTATAGAAATTATCACCAAATAAATTATCACCGTTAATGAAGAAGCGACAGCGGAAATCATCAAAGGGAAACTAGTACTTTTAAAATAATATGTATATTTATCTATGATCTTTTTTAATAAATAAATAATACCTAGATAGAGAAATGTCCCAACTATGAAACGAAAAACAAGATTTGTCATTAATTCAAAAGAACTTAATAGGTAAACAATTATGTAATCCGATAAAATATATAATAGAATGGACATTGATGATGCAAAAAAGGAAAAATCAATTTTTCTAGAATATCTTATTAAAATTAATGATAGTACTCCCCATAGAACTCCAGTAGCAAGTACATTTAGCTTAAAATAAACCATACTTATAAAAAATACAGATATAAAGGTAATTAATATGTATATTTTTTTGTTCGCTACTCTTATTAAATAACCACCACATAAAAAAATAAAAAAATATTGTAAAAACAGTCCTACAAACTCAACCGAAAAAATAGTGTTCACTTTCTCACTCACCTTTAACCAGAAGAATCCAAATCAAAAACAATGTAAGGAATATATTTTTATGGAAACTATTCTCATTTTTCCGTTTATTATAGTCTGTATTTGATGAAAAGTAAACACTTCAACATAATGGTGATAAGTATAAAGTGTGATTATTTACAATGAGTAATTATAACTTTTCGATTATTTTACTTCATATTTAATAACTTCTTTTGACAAAAAGAAAAACACTAGCCTAAATTTTGAGCTAGTGTTTTTGATAGTTTATTTATGATGAACAACACGAGCTAGAACCACATGTTGAGCAGCCATTACTTATCATTGATCCGCTTGTTGCCGCTGTTTCTGGTAGTGCTGTTGCTTCATTGATTTCTACAAAGTCCATGTCCTCAATATCTGAGAATAATTCTTCCATAAGTGTTTCTTTTTTCATAAGTCTTTCCTCCACTTTTTTTATTTATGATGAACAACAC
>NZ_SJDS01000005.1:163001-276564 GCF_004332175.1 Lysinibacillus sp. OL1
ATCTGAGAATAATTCTTCCATAAGTGTTTCTTTTTTCATAAGTCTTTCCTCCACTTTTTTTATTTATGATGAACAACACGAGCTAGAGCCACATGTTGAGCAGCCATTACTTATCATTGATCCGCTTGTTGCCGCTGTTTCTGGTAGTGCTGTTGCTTCATTGATTTCTACAAAGTCCATGTCCTCAATATCTGAGAATAATTCTTCCATAAGTGTTTCTTTTTTCATAAGTCTTTCCTCCACTTTTTTTATTTATGATGAACAACATGAGCTAGAGCTATATGTTGAGCAGCCATTAACATTAATAACAGTTTCTAGTAGCACTCTTGCTTTTTACATTCACTAAATTCATGTCATATATTTATCAATAACAACAATACGAAGTTTGATTGAAGTCCTATTATTCCTGACTTATTCACCTTGAAATATTAACAATTTATTACTTTTATACGTTATTTTCTTCCTATAATTTACAATCATTCCGGAAGTAATAAAGAATATTGCCCATCCAATTAGTACAGATATTTCTTTAAGATTGTCCAAGATTGATCCATCTAGCAACCAAAAACTTCGCATCATTTCTAACCCATAAATAATTGGATTAAAAATATAAACAGCTTCCTTTAAAAAAGATGGGAACATCTCTGGAGGAAAAGTAAGACCTCCTAAGAAAATTTGGAAATAAAAAATTATTAATGATAAGCTCTGATAAGTAGTGCTCTTATTAATAAAAGATGTAACAAAATACACAATAGCAAATTCAAAAAAATTAATAATCACAAAGGCTAACAAAATTTTCAGTATACTCTCAAAAGGAAATTCTACATTTTTAGTTAAATACGCAAATATAATTAGAGTTATCGCTGCTAATACTTGGAAAATAAATGTGGCAATATATATGCTGGTAGCTACAGTAATTTCGCTAATTCCTAGAAGCCTATATTTCAAGAGATTACCCTGTTCTTTATAAACTAGAAAATTCTGTCCGAAAATGACCAATACTCCGTTAATAATAATAATAGGTATATACGCTGGAACTAAGGCATTATTTAATGGCATGCCATCGTAAATAGAATATTCTGATAATAAATTACCGAATATAAAAAACATTATAATGGGTAGAGAAAATCCCAAGATCAATCCTTTATAATTTCGAAAAAGTAATTTGATTTGAAACTGTGAAAGATTTAATAAATTAGTCATTTAGTATCTCTCCTCCATTCACCAATTTATAACCTAACATTTGCAAAAAGGCATCTTCGAATGAAAAGTTTTTCATAACAATATTAGTTCCAGCTATCTTCTTCACTTTTTTATAAATATCTTCTTCCTCGTTACTTCTATACGTAAAAGAAACTTTATTATTAGAAACTTTTACTTTCCGTTCAAAAATGATTTCCAGATTTTCTAGAAACACAGTTTCAAATTCCATTTTTTTAGTATCCTTAAATTGGACATTCACTATATCAAAAACAGTTCCAATTTGTTCTATTTTCCCCTGATTCATAATTACAACTCTATCTGCTAAATACTCAACTTCGTCAAGAAAATGGCTTGTTAGAATAATCGTAGTACCACTGTACTTATTAATTTTCTTAATAGTATCCCAAATATTTCTTCGTTTAAGTGAATCTAAACCTGTTGTTAATTCATCAAAAATGAGCACCTCTGGTTCACCTATTAATGTGAGCAAAATTGAGAGTGATTGTTTTTGACCACCAGATAGATTTTTAATATAAGAATGCTGAAATTTATCTAAATCAAATTCTCGTAATAATTCTTGTATATCGATTTTGCTTTGAAGGACTTGTTTATAGAGAAGACACACTTCCAGAACTTTAGCCTCGTCTTCATATGATGAAGTCTGCATCTGATATGCTATTTTTTTATATAACTCCTTTTCGTTAAAGGAATATTCAATAGCCCCCGAATGTCTAACTAATTTCATAACTGTATTAACTAATGTAGTTTTACCTGCACCATTATGTCCTAAAATTGCTATTATTTCTCCCTTTTTTATATCTAGGTTGATATCTTTCAGTATTTTTCTACCTTCTATTTCTCTTGAAACATTCTTAATCTCTATTACATTCATTTTTTACCTCCTAATCTTGCGAGAAAGCCCTCAATCCCATGTCGGGTAGACTAAATTTTAATTTTCTATTAATAGGTAAACCCGCATCGATGTATAATTCCTGATGAACATTATTTATTAAGTACAAAACAGTATTTATTATTAGTGAGTACATGGATGTTAAGTTAGCTTGAGATGGAATTCTATTTGTTTCACTATCCTCAATTAAAAGATTATAATCATCAAGATTCTGATCATTCTTAAATAGACAGGGACCAATCGACATGTCGACAACAGAATATGGAAGTATACAATTGTAATCTTTGAAAAGACTTTTTACTGGTGCTACTATTGAGCTTCTCTCTACAATCAATATTTTGTTATAACCAACGATTCTAGATTTATTAACCAAGAATCCATTATCTTTCAAATAACTAGATAGACTACCACTACTATCTCCGATAATATCAATGCCAGTGTTGCTCATAGTGTTTTTAAAATCTAAAAGTTTTTCACGGGAGGTCCCTACCTCGTCACAGATCATATAAAGACTTCTACAATTAAGTTCGCGATTGATATCTTTTATTTCTGATGATAATAAGAAGATATGATTTTCTTTTTTTAACAAATAAATGATTAATTGATCTTCTTTCTTTTTTGAGTTACTCAAAAAGTTTAAATTTGTACCAAAATACAATGTTCTTTTAAAATAATCTAAATTAATTTTTTCTTTAAGGGATAATTCAATGATTTTCTTATTAAATATATGTTCAATATAAATTTTATTAAAATCATTGAATAAACGATATTCAGAATCTAATACCATATACATATTTAGCCCACCACCATTGCATATAATAGGTCGTATTCAGGAATATATCTTTTAAACTCTTCTTCATAAAATCCACCAATACAGGTAGTATTTAACCCTACAAATTCTGAATATAACGAAATATTTTGTGCGATATGTCCTATTTCTTGATTTAATAAACGATATGATAATTCCCCATACTTCTCTTCTAAGAGCTGATAATCACTTGTAAAGAAAATCTTTACAGGAAATTTCTTTAGATTGGTGTCAATGATAATTGAATCGGCACTTCTTATTGATGCGTCAGCATATTCTTCTAATTGGTGTTTATATGGGTTATATCTATAAATTTTTTCTTTGAAACCAGCTAAATTAATACTAAGAAAAAGAGTACATGGATATAAAGCACCCGGAGAGGGATAGGAAAAGTATTTGTTTTTCTCATCAGTTATCCCAGCAGCAAATTGTAATATCTCAGAGATATCTTGTATATTTATTTCTCTATTTGATGGATATCTCCGTGTTCTTCTATTTACCAATAGCTTTTCAATATCGTTTTGAGGAGCTCTCTTATGAAGAAAAATCCCTGGTTTCGTCTCCCATTTTTTTTTTGTTTTGACCTTCTTTATTTGTACTGAGGTGTAATCTTTTCTAGATATTGTTTTTGAATGAAATGTTCTTCTTAATAAAGATCTGTCAACCTCTGTATCCCATAAAACTGTCGAATTCATATTATTTCTCATCATTTTTAACTCCTTAAGCTAATTGGATGCTTTTAGCAATGCAATACTCTAATTCTGGGTAAACACCAATTCGATTATTTGTCATATGAATGTGAGAAAACATTATTTTAGTCGGATTATTCTTCAATAAGTCGATATATTCTTCATATATTTTAAATGCTTTATCTCGGTTTTCTTTGAGATATGAAACTCTTCTGGAAGTTAAGGAGGTAATCATTTTTAGGCTCGATTCATTTTTATGATATATCTCCCATAGATCACAATATTTTTGTGCCATTTCAGTTTTATCTTTTACTTCAAATGAGAAATATAGGAGATCGATTGCTGCAAATAACCTTTTGGAAAAACTCATCTTATTTAATTTTTGTGCAAGTTTAGAGCTTTGTACAAATAGCTTTTCAGCGTAATATATCCCTCTTTCACCACCATATCGTGGAATTTCTGGTTTATACTCATCCAATTCCACAGTACCGTGTCGTTTCCAGAATACCTCTGTGATCCCCTCTCCTTTTAGCATTTCAGGTGTATAAAATTTTTCTCTATCAATTAGTACTGGCGTTTTATAGGACAAAAAATTATCCACCGATTTTTTTAATATTTTTAAAAAGATCTTTGCATCAAAGTCTACATTTTCTTTGATTCTCAATCTGATATGAGGACCACCTAACCAATATCTAATAAAAAAATAGTCAATATCACTTTGCAAATTATTACAGATAAGATGTTCAAATTCACTTTGTAAATATTCATCTAATAATTTGTAATCATGAATATATACATGGAATGAATGCCACATGATTTTCACCTCTCCCATCATATTGTGTTATTAAGATCGATCTACCCTAAGTAGTCATTTTTATTTGTTGAATAGGTGAGCTACAAAGCACTCCAATATAATTAATCTCTGAATCATCATTTAACTCTAATAACTTTTTTAAATATGAGTCATGATGATTCTTCATTGGTCGAAAAGCATTACCTGTTTCTGCAGCGTATAGACAAAAGCCTTGCATCAATTCTCCAGCTGAGAGAAGAATCGGTAATAGACCTTTCCGAACTATATTTTTATCTTCTGTGTAAAAGACAACAACTTTATTAAATGTATTAAGATCAAAAAATTGATGATCATTATAAAGAACCTTAGAAAATTCGACTTCCTTGTCCCAAACGACTCCATTTTGGAAAGTTATTTGATGGTGTTCCAAAATACAATAATTGATCTTGTTCATGCTAATTAGATTCCTGAATTTATTTAATCTAGAAAGACAAGTAGCTACTTCAAATTTGTTTAAAATCACATCTGAATTTAAATTGAAATTACCTACCATATTATGAGCAGAATTCCTGTTAACTGAAGAATGGAAGTTGCAATCAATTGGATAGTACTGCTTACATTGAAAGTCAGTCGCCCCATTGTTTATACTGCTAATAATTTCTGTAATATGCTTTGAGCATTTGATTTCATTGAAAAACTTTGTTTCCGCTATCCGTTTTCTCTCAATACCTCTTTCAAAGTGACCCAAATTTAATTCACCATTTGGCCTCTCTAATTCAATGACAAAGGATCCATATACGCAATCATCTATATTAAGAATCTTATTAAAAACAACTGAGTAATTGAAAGACAAGTGTTGTTGCCAAGATAATTTATTAAAGCTTAAAAAATTTTTTATGTTTCCTAAAACATGCCCTGCATCTAACATACTTAAATAGAGAGAGAATTCTCCATAATATCTTGAGATATTTAAGATATCTGAAAATCCGATAATATAAATTTTACTTTTTAAAAAGGTACTTTGACTCTCTGAACTAAGCAAAATGAATTTATCCTCGTACATATCATAGAAAAATATTTTACTATCAATAATAAATATTAATTGGCAAGAGTGCATGTTCCTCGTTGAAGGAGAATTATTATGGTCTTGATACCTTGAAAGAATTTCATATCGATTAATTTTTAAACTTGCTTCTGCTATCCCTGAAACTAATTTGTACAAAGATGAATCTTCAATCTTTAGAAATTCCCCTTTTAAAGAATATTGTTTCTTCACATAAGGAGTAGCGTGAGTAAAATGCACTAAATCATATCTTAATGCAGAATATCTTTTATAATAATCGTATTCAATATTATTCATAATCTACCTCCAACGTTATGGAAAAGGATGTGGTGCTTGATAAATATCATCTAAGTTTCCATCCAGATTATTCAATTTTATAGCGTTCATTAACCTCTCAAGATTGACATTTTGATATTGACTACCAAACCCGATATTTTGATATTCTGGAATATGAACTTTAACACATGATAAGCCGATATCAGTTAAAAACTTTGTACTTAAATCCGTGATATAAATGTCATTTTCATCCTCTGTAATGCGGCTTACTATATCATGTAATAATTTAGATTGTGAAATTTCCTTATCATCAGGAAGTCTTTTCATCATATTACTTTTAAGTTCTTCATTCTTTCCCGTTTTAAGTGCAAAATCCAAATACTGTTTCATTGTTTCTGAAGAGTACAAATACAAATGATCTTCTAACTTTTTCACTTCATTAAAATCCCTTTTTAGTTTTTCCATTTCTTCAATAGAATACTTTTTATACATATACTCTTTGAAAACTTTAATTGAAGTTGTTGCCTCTACAAACGCTGATTTAATAGCAGAGTATGGATTTAAATTTGATCCGGCAGCTGTATAGAAACTAAGAGCATCGGGATCATCCCCTTTATATTCTAGTAAAAGCCAATAAGTGGGAACGTTTGATTCAAGTGTTATATCAAATAAATGAGGTTCATAGTCCATCATATTGATATAACCCAGAATCATTTTGATCTCTTTATCCTGACATTCCATCAAATTAGTTACTTTAATTGGGGATGATTTCGTATACCAATAGACTAAAAAGCTATCTCTCTCAATCAATTCAAATATGCCAGCAATAGCCGCTTCGGTCCAACAACTTCCTACCGCTGTACCATTAGATGTTTCAGAAATATACTTCTCTTCATCTGTCTCAATTAATACTTGTTCAGATGAAAAATAAGCTATTTGTTCTGGAATTAGAATTTCCCTTTCTTCTTTTACGGAATACGTATTAATCCACCTAATTGGTTTTTCTGGTGAGTAAATTCCAAGTTCAAAATGTCTGGAACGGTAATGTTCCCATGTATAATGACAGAACTTTTGGAACGGCACAAAAGCTTTACCTGAATCTATTAATTCCTTTTCACTAGCAATTATTGCTTGAGTATGGATAGAACCAACAGAATGAAATCGCTCTAATCCCTCTAGTAAACCTGTAAAATATGCTTTCTTATAAGTATTTGCTCGACCATATGCATCAAAGCTTCTAGTGCCAAGTTTTGCATCGAAGGCGATTAAAGGCATTGAATCCGCAATACCTCTATAATGCCCTTTGAATATCCCTACAAGTGGGTCAACTAAAGAACTATGATTGGCTTTTAGATCTTTCGCAATTTCATTAAACTCTTTTGTCCTAAATTCGAATTTTGAAACTTTGTTCAACTCACCAAACTTATCAACATCATTTGTAACAAGCGATAAATCCAACACTTTTCTCTTAGAAAATATTTTTGAATTCAAGTTGAAAGTATAATAAGAGCCCTCTGCCAACTCAGTATCCAGTAACTCAGTAAATAATTTATCTAAATAATTTTTTGGGAGATAATTCTCTTCAATTTCAAAATTAGTGTTGTTAATAATTTGACTCTTAATAAATTTTTCCCAATCATTTTCTTTTGAAATTAAAATAATTTCGTTAACCCTATTTTTCATGACAGCTCTACCCTCCGTACGATCCAACATCAATTCTCCGAGCGCAGAGATTTAAACTTTGCAATTCAAATTCTCTATCCCATGCAAATTCTTCATATCGAATATCATTTTCTTTGAAAAGTTTGAGCGCATTTTCTATAAATAATCGAGAAGATACATATGGGATTTCTCGCAGATTTTCACAATCATTTTGGCTAGTTGTATTTTTATCATAGAACGAGTAAGGCGTTTTCACTTTGCTACCTAAATCATTGTGATAATGTAGCAAATAATTCAAAATAGTTTCTTCTATTTTTTTAGACAAATCAATACACTTTTTTGAGTCACCAAACATTTTTCCATCATTATCTTTCAAATAAACTTTATAGGAATTTGATTTTTCGAATTTTTCTATATAAATTTCTATATTATCTAAAAATGCACCATACGACCTAAATACTTTCAAATTGTTCATAATAGCACCACTAAGCTTTGTAAAAATACCTTTTTCAGGAAGACTATTAACTAACAGAAGTATTTTATCTAAGAAATAATTTTCATTTTCGGTAATTAGCCACTTGCCACCTGAGACATTTTCAAAATGTAATCTAACTGCATATTTAATTGCTTCAACAGCGGATTTTTCGAAATTTAACCCTGCAATAACGTACTCTTTATTAAGGAATTCATCAATAATGGCATAAGTAGATAAACCACTTTGGAATAAATCGGAATATTCAGTATATTGATTCGCTATTTTCATCTTTAAATATTTATTTTGTATAAGCATTTCAAATTTTTCAATTCTCTCAATATCTTTTTGTTGTTCTTGTAGAACAAGTGGGGATTGAGAAGTACTCACAACATTCACTATGTGATGCTGTACATCATTTTCAGTAAACTTACCTACTTCATTCATATAAAATGTATTAGACCCGAAACCTGCTAATTTTTTTATAGTATAAATTAAAATATATAAAGGACTAAATATTTTAATCATTCTAGATAAGTCATTATCCAATGGTTCATAATACAAATCTTTAAGAACTGTACCTGAAATACCTTGATTGAATTTTTGAATTAATATCCCACAATCTTGATTTGGATCAAGCTCATTATCTGTCAAAACGCACAATTTATTATTATTCGAAAATTTTTGATCTGTTAAAACTAAAGACATATCGAACTCTGAAAAAATTTCCTTAATTTTTGGTATTTTATCGTTCAAAGAATTTCTTAAAACGATTGTAGTATTCATTATTTCTTTACACACTATCTCTAAATCAAAATCAGGCGGGAGATATTGGGACAAAATTTGAAACCACTTTAAAGACTTACATTTATCTACTATTCCTCCCTTTCTATAGACAAGTAAAACTCCATTTTTACTCAACATTTTAATTAGTTTTTTATCTTCATCATTCACCATTTCTAACGGGATACCAATAATAGAATCATTTAGAAGATCTAATAACTTTAAATGCTTGTCATCCGACGTACTAAATTTAAAGCTTTTATAGCTCGTTTTAAGAACTGTTTCACTCTCTTTTCTATAAACCATCACATTTTGTCTATTTAAAACACAAATGTTCTCATTCATTAAATTTTTCCACCTACTTTGTAAAGTTCTAGATCATATTCAATAGCAAAATTTCCTTCATTACCTAGATTCTCCTCTATATAAAGACCTTCAAAATCTTCATCTTGATATTTCTTTATAATTTCCTTAACAAAGATTTTCAAAGATACAGGGTTAGTTATATCAACATAAAATGGTTTAAAATCTACAAATCTAAATTGTTTATCAGAGAGATCTCTTTTTGCAACCACAAAGAAATTTGTTGGTAAATCATTTTTCCAGAAAAAGGTGTTTATCTTCTTATGGTATTCTGCTGCTTCTAAATCCTTAGCTAAAAATAGATTCTTATATTTACTTAAGCTCTCCTTCTTTCTGCTCAAAACTATATTTCCTATTGTTAGTTTTGGAATCGACTCATGACATAAAAGATCAGAGAACTTAAAGGTCATTCTTCCTGATGAAAAAAGCTGTAGTAATGTAGAAATATAACCAGGCATAGCAGTTGGAATTAAGGATCCTCTGTACAAAACTTTAACTTCCTTTTTTGTTGATCGTTCAAAAAAAGTAATAAAATTACAAATCGGATCAACCTTAATCCCTAACTCCTCTATTTCTAAATAGTTCTTTGCAATAGTGGAAAATCTCTTTCTTCCAGTCCCTACTGTTGTTACCCTATTTGGTAAAAATATTGATTTAACATTCCCATTAAAACCAAAATTCTCAGTATATTCGTGGTAACCCTGATCCATATAATATTCTTCTTCAAACTTTTTATATTCTGCATCTTGCTCAAGGAACTCTTTAAAGTAATCCATGAACCTCGCCTTATATTTTTCTTGACCATCATAAATATTGTTAATAATCAATTTTTCACCATTCTTTTGAACAAAAAAACTGGAAGATAGATCAGCTCTTAAAATTAACTGCTTAGGTATTTTTTCTACATATTCATTGATGAGATTAGTAATATCAATAGTTTGATTAGAAACCGAGGTTAACTCTCTTAAATCATTAATAAATCTAATTTTTAATGAATCCAATTTTTTTATCCAACTAGATTTGATATTGCTCCCTATGTAAAGAGGATCTGACCAGTAAGAAAGTATGTCTTTAGAGGTTTCAAATAATATTGTAAAGAAATCGCTATTTAACGATTGAACACCACTAAGAAAAACTCTTTCCCCGAGTTCCAACCTCATTCGCAGGCTAACATCAAATAACAACGTAATTTTTTGTATATTACTAAGAATATTGATATCAGATTGGGTGCAGAGATTGTTCACTGGAAACTCATTAGTAAGAACACCATCTTCATAATAAATATGATTTACAGACATACTAATGTTTTTTGTTTCTTCAATGCTATCCAAAAATTCTTCCAACTCTCTGTAAATACAATCTCTATCCTCAATCGTCTCAACAAATTGTAGTTTTTCTTTCGTTAAAATTAGCTGATTAATGATGTCATTAAGTCTATTAAAGCTATCTTTGTTCAGAAATTTTTTCCCGATCTCATTCATTTCCAAAAAGAAATCATTATCATCTAATTGTGAAAATCCAATTGTAGGAACTAATAATCCAATCTCAACATATTTCTTGGCAAGTTCAATTAGCTCTAAATTACTCAATTTATTGTCTAACACTAATGAGATATCATTTAAATTGAAATTCTTCTTAACACTATTATCTTTTAAAAAAGCGGCTAACTTTGTAGGGATTTTAAGCTTTTTTAAAATCTCGCTTGTTTCAAAGATTTTTACGCTTTTTTTGTCGTCTTGTGTGGATACAAAATTTACAATATTAGCATTATCTTGTATTTCAATTGACAATGGTGGTGTTCGATAATTAGTAATAAAATAGAAGCTGTCTTCTTTTAAGAGAAACTCGAAAATCAATCGATTTAAGAAAGTATAATTAATCTTAACTTCATTCGAGAAATTTATATTTGCGCTTACCTCTTCTAATTTCTCTTTTTTTGAACTTGCTCTTTCTACCAATCCAACTCTTGTCATATTCGCAAATGGACTTGTTTTTAAGGAAGCTCTAGCTAACACTTTATATAATGTATCATCAAGCTTTCTTTCCTTATTCTTATGATCTTTTGCATCCATTTCTTTATATGACTGTAGCTTTTTATAAATATTGGGTTGAATCATTAATAGATAATCTTGAATAATCTTACTATTTGATGCCTCGTGCAAAACCTCTCGACTCTCTACACTTAGATTTTCAAATAATTGATTATAGTTTTGATTTAATAGGTGTTTATTTTCCCAATACTTATGAAGTTCTTTAAGAGCTTGCTCCATCTCTGGATTTAAACTAACTTTAATCTTATTCAAAATGTTAATAAATTTGTTATATTGCTCGTTATATATAACACGTTTCAAATTCAGTAGATTATTGTCAAAAGAATAAGCAATTTGATTTTCAAGTAGTTCAATTGTATTTTCTTTATTTTTTAGAAAAAGAGAATTATTTTTCTCTATTTTATTTAATAGTAAAGTTATACTTCCTTCTCTTTTCAATTCGATTGAAGCTTTGGGTAGTGAATTTTTTCTTACTAAAATAAATGGATTTAATTTCCCCATTTTATTCCTCCATTACATATCTAAATACGAATTAATAAATCCTCATAATCTTTTTGAACATCCTTTATCACACAATATCCATAAAAGTGTTTTTTTAGCATATTTTGCTCGAATAAAGGCAGGGTTACGTAAAATAGGTTTACTACATTTCGATAATGAAGCATCTGATCAGAGAGTATAAATTCTTTTAAGTTATCTTTTCTTAAGAGAAGATTATGGAATGGGCTATTTAATTCACTAATGTTATTAATAAAATGTTCATATTGATCCTCTAGGTTTAAATATTTAGTATCACTTTCTTTATAAAAAGGAATATCCATTATCATCTGAAGATTAACCTCAGCCCAACGTTTTTTCCATTCCTCTAAAACTAAACTCTCCTCTAAAGTAAAAATAAGAGTCTCTTTATAGAGATTTGAATAGAGCGAATCAAAATACCCTTTTAGATCATAATTTTTATTTTCTAGCTTTAGTCGAGAAAAAAAGCCAATTACGTGTGAGACATAGGAAATATATCCATCCTTTATTTCACCATTAAAAAATAAAGAAATATATTTAAATTGTTCAATGAAAAAGTGCATTATTTTTTTTTCATCCATTGTTGGTAATAGTTTTTGAATTTTACTGTGAATAGGCTGTAACTGGTATCTGTATTCTAAAAATCTATTTTCATGAAATGGAGAGTTGTATATTCCTGATTTCGTTTTATTTTCTATGAGTACTGTGCCATCCTCTTTCATTTCCACTTCTTTAGTATTTCTTAACTCTAAATCCGTAAGTCTTTTTTGTTCTTTTTCATATTTTTTCATTTTTCTTAGGATTTCTGTATTTGATAATGGATTGTTTCGCTTATACTCACTGACGATCTCCTGTATTTTCTTAAAAATATCCATTTCACTTTCTATACTTCGAAAATTAATAACAATACTAGGACCGTTCAGCCAATCTGTATCAAAATAATAATCAAGTATATTCTGTTCCAAAATCAACTTATCTATTTTGTTCATTAATTGTAATTTGCTAGACGAGTAATCAAATATTTTAATTGACATTTTTCCTCCCCATTTCAATATGCTTAAATAGTTTTGACTTACCTTGTAAATTAATAATAGTTTATTTTCATTCAAGAGTATTTTTTTTCCTAATTAAATGATTTAACTATAAAAGTGCACTATTTTTTATAATCAAAAGCACTTTTGATATTATTTTTTTTATTTAGGATTAACTTTTCAGCATTAATGCTTTCAATAATTACAAATAAAAATAAGACATCCATTAATTCAGGATGTCTTATTTTAAGTCGTGTTAGGATTTGACTTTCAGCTCATTAATAAGCTTCGTCAGCTCATTAAACTTCTGATCAAGCATTGCGTAGTCCTTATCTTTTGCTGTTAGAAAGCTTAGTTTGCCTAAAATCTCTTGCCTTTCCGTTTCTAGCTTTAAACGAAGTGCCGCTGTATCATCCACTTTATTTGGTGTGGCTTCTGTCCACTTTTTCTTGATGTGCTGACCGTGAAGCTCCCAAACACTGTTCGTGACTTTTTCTAGAAAGTATCGATCATGTGAAACGACAAGCAATGTTCCATTATATTGAGTAAGAGTATGCTCTAACTGCTCACGAGAAGGTAGATCAAGATGGTTTGTCGGCTCATCTAAAATAAGAACATTTTTATCCTCTAAAATATAGGCCATCAGCTTACACTTTACGCGCTCTCCCATACTCATTTTGCCTATGGCGGATGTCCAATGCGCCTGTGTAAATCCTAGATTCTTCATCAAGTTGCGGACTTTTCCACGCTCTTCAAATGTGTCTTGATAAAAATATTGCTCTGGTGTCTGATCAAGTGGTAAATCAAATACTTCCTGTGTCAGATAACCAATGTTTGCAGCTGGTGATACCCATACTTCACCCTCAGCTTCTAGCTTGCCTAAAAGAACTTTTAAAAAGCTTGTTTTCCCACTTCCATTCTTTCCTGTGATAGCTATCTTATCTCCAAATTGAGCCGTAATATTCACATTGTTAAATAGTATACGTTCACCAAATTTTAAAGATAAATGCTTGATTTCCAGTAAGCGCTTGCCAACTCGTTGATTCGTGCCTAAAGAAAAACGAATCTCTGCTTCTGGCTCCACTGCTTCCACTCTTGTCTTCGCAAGTTCAGCCTCTAATCGCTTTTTCTTAGATTTCACCTGAGAATCTAAACGCTTTGCTTTCACACGATGGTACTCCTTAAAACCTTCCAGTTTTGTTGACTGGGCGTGGCCCTTTTGTGACCAAGACGTCAGTTCCGACATTTGAGCCTCAATTCGTTCAATGTTTTTTTGCTGCTTCTCGTAGGCACGTTGTTGTGTTAATCGTCGGTGTTCCCTATCAGCCATGTAGCTTGTATAATTGCCATCATGTTCAATCAGGCTTTTTTCCTCAATAGACCAGATTTTTGTGGCAACCTTATCTAAAAAATAGCGATCATGTGATACCACGATGATTGTCCCCTTATAATTTTGTACTTGTCTGATGAGGAATGCGGTACTTCGTTCATCTAAATGATTCGTTGGTTCATCAAGTAATAAAATTTGAGCATTCTGGGAAAAACCTTCTGCAAGACGCATTTTCAGCTTTTCACCCCCACTTAACGCTGCAAATGACACATTAGGTACCTGCCACTTAGCCAGCAGATCAGCCTCTCTTGCGGATATTTCTAGTTTGTCAAAATGAGCTAGCTCCTGTTCTACAAATGAAATTTTTAAAGCCTGTGACTCCTGTATTGCTCCCTTAGTGGGCAATAATGCACCTCGAATCAATTGTAATAATGTTGATTTCCCAGCACCATTCCTCCCTATAATGCCGATGACCTCACCTTGTTTTACTGTGCCTGTCACATGCTCAAATAGTAATGTATCCTTTATTTCATAACGTATATCCTGTAATTTTAAAAGTTCCTTCATATTATCCATCCTCTCCAGTTGGAGGGACAAAAAAATCCCTCCAATTCATTTGGAAGGATTAGTCGCTACAATATCATACACAAATAAGCTCCAAAATTATTGTGAAAACAATCTTTGGAGTAGCTAAATATCAGCAGTTGTTTGCGAATATAAAGCAATTATTATGAAAAATGGGCAGACTAATCCTATTTTTGTTGTTCGTGAAATATAAAATTTCCTATACAAAAATTAAGATTAGTTATTCATTAGCCACCCATCTTCCCTTCATTTATCGTTACCGTCATTGTAACATCATTTTTTTAAAAATTAAACTCCCTAGTCTATCTAAAACATTCATAGGAGCGAATTTGATTTCTTGAAATGGTACGGAAATACCAGCCATATCTTCGACTCCATCGGAAGCCAGCAATGATTTCCCTTCCTACAGCTGTTGGGAAAAACCAAAAACTTCTACCACTATTCATCCAAATATACGTATTTCTAAACAAACAGGAACGTATACCACTTGATCCTACTCGCCAAGCTGGAATAGGTGGCGAAAAACCTGGCGGTGTGCTCATTGGCATTTGTCCTGCTGGAGGGGGTCCGAAATGACTTGGCCCAAATGACGTTGTTTCAAAATCATTATAATCTCCCCAACCAGGTCTTCTAAAATTATCTTCTCTAAATGGATTATTATACACACAAACCCTCCTTTTACATTATTCAATATATGTAAAAGGGCGATTCACCGTTGAGCCATTGCCCATTTATCGAAGGTAATCCATTTCCTATTACTGTATAATGGAAGGGATATTTTTCAAAAAGGAGTACTTATGAAAAAATTATTGATACTCTTATTAGCCCTGCTTATCGCAGGTAGTATGTGGATGCTGCTTGCTAAAAATTCAGTCTCTTCTTCCACAAGTATCCAAGCAAAGCTTGCTGATGTGAAAGATTACACATACTACTTAGATAAAGGCAACGATGCCATTGGCAAGAGCATGACGAAGTTAGATTTAGTGATTGTAGAACCTCTTGAAATGCAGCAAAAGTATATCGTCAATGCTCAAAAAAGCGGTACTTTAGTGTACGGCTATATTAATGTGATGGAAGCAGACAAATGGAATACAGCACTCTATCAACAATTGAAGGAAGAAGATTTTTATCGAGACAAACAGGGTGAAAGAATGTATTTTACCAAATGGGATTCTTTTTTAATGGATTTGACTTCTACGCACTATCAAGACATTTTACTAGCGGAAATAGAGCAGCAAATTGTTCAGAAAGGCTTAGACGGTGTGTTTTTAGATACGGTTGGTAATATCAATTCCTATTTACCTGAAGATGAACAAAAGTGGCAAAATGAAGCCATGTTATCTTTTATCCAACAAATCAAAAAACGACATCCGAATATATCTGTTGCTCAAAATTGGGGATTTCAAACACTCGCCGATTATACAGCACCATATGTTGATTTTATTATGTGGGAGGATTTTTCGTATCCTGTGGTAGGAAAAGATAAATGGTCACTCGATATGATGCAACAGCTTGTCCACATACGCAATAAATTTGGTACACAGGTGATGGCAATTGGTTTTGAAGAAGAATCAAAAAGCCGTGCATTAGCTGAGAAGCATCATTTCAAATTCTTTTACAGTCCTGCTGGTTCTTACTATAATAGCTGGCAATCATCCTTACTTCCCTCTGACAAACGACTGTTTTGAGGGATATTTGTTTAAGAGCTCATCTCAGGGGTAGACTAAAAGAAAATCAGCTTGAGGTGATAGGATTGGATATGACGAATATGTATGAAGAACAAAAACATAAGCATGAAAATCGCTTTCAATATAAGCAGCGTAACATGTGGACTGGGATTTTATTTGGGCTTGGGGTGGTGGCATTTATAGATGAGGTGATTTTTCACCAATTATTACACTGGCATCATTTCTATGATAAGTCTACAGCAGCTATTGGACTAGTTTCAGATGGTTTATTTCATGCATTCAGCTTTTTTGCTACGATTGGATCTGCTTTTTTATTGGCTGATCTACATAGAAAACATGGGTTTTGGCTAAAAAGATGGCTAGGCGGTATTTTTCTTGGAGCAGGCTCATTTCAGCTTTACGATGGAATTATACAACATAAATTCATGAAACTTCACCAAATTCGTTACAATGTTGAAATACTTCCCTATGATATCGTTTGGAACATATTGGCGGTGCTATTAATAATTATCGGTATTGTCTTACTGCTCCAAACAAATCAAAAAGATCGATAGGAGGTGGCGCATCTTGCATTCTCACGATGTTCATGCTCAAAACTTTCCTATTATAGTTCAGCTTCTACTGGCCTTGCCATTTGTTCTAGCTCTTATAGGCTATATCCTCGCTGTTATTATTTCGAATCAATATAAAAAACAATGGCCTCATTTCCGTACTATCTGTTGGATTGTTGGAAATGTCTGTGCTCTGATTACATTAATCGGCCCATTGGCTGCTCTTAGTCATATTCATTTTGACGCACATATGATAGGACATTTATTGCTTGGCATGCTGGCACCATTACTTATGGCTTTAGCAGCACCCATGACTCTGCTGTTAAGAACCTTATCAGTAAACAAGGCACGTTTTCTCTCTCGGACACTAAAAAATCCGTATGTTCGTTTTATACGTCATCCAATTATTGCATCTATTCTAAATGTAGGAGGTCTATGGTTACTCTATACAACCTCACTTTTCAATTTGATGCATGAACATATACTACTGTATATATTCATTCATCTCCATATTTTTCTAGCGGGTTATTTGTTTACTATTGCCTTTATTTATATTGATCCTACTCCACATTCATACTCTTATGTTTTTCGATCCCTTACATTAGTAGTAGCATTGGCCGCTCATGCCATATTGGCAAAATTTATTTTTGCAAATCCGCCTCGTCATGTACCCTCCACAGAGGCAGAACTAGGTGCTAAGATCATGTACTACGGTGGAGATGCTATTGAAATCCTTCTTGTGTATATTCTCTTTTATCAATGGTTTAAAAGCACAAGGAATAGTATTCACCCCAAAGCAGCGACTTCATCACGCTAATCTCGCCCTGTTGATTAAGTTAAATAGGATTGGATAATCCGCCAGTCCTCTAGCTTTTCAGTGAACGTTTTAATATTTTTCCCTGGTATTGGACTTGTTGATGGCATTTTTTTATAGGCTCGTCCTTCTAGAAGCCCTAAGCCAATATGCTTTTTAAAAACCTCAAATGCCTTCGCTCCATTAAAAAGCACTAATTGGATATTAGGGTATTGTTTAAAAAGGGTTTGAAAATCATTGGGCTGTTCATTGCGTATCGCTGCATCTAAACTTCCTTCGCGTTCACAAGTTGCAATCGTGTCCCAAAGACCGATTGCATTGTTTTTTAATAAGGCTATTCTCTCTGTATAATCATTTGGAATCGCTATCTGTAATAACTCACCCATAATAGGCCAAAAGTGATTGCGTGAATTGCCATAGTACTGCTGTTTCTCTAACGATTGTTTTCCTGGCATGGATCCAACAATGAGCACCCTTGTTGATGGGTCTACAATTGGTAATAATATATTTTTTAATTCATTGGACACAACAATCACTCCTTTTCTCTATTGTAACGGAAAATTCGAACCAGCAAGTAAATCTTGGCTTGAAATGAACAAGGGATGTTGACATGAATGGTTCATTTTATATGACTGCACAATTTTGTAGCCTATACAGTAGCCGATCCAAGATGGAAGGGCCCCCCCGTATAGAAATGGATGATGCTGTTCGATTCCTTGGAGTTGTAAATTCGGTAAAAAATGATGCTCCCATAAAGCTAAAAGTTCTTTATCTGAGTAGAATTGCAACCAAGGAGAAATCCACTTTTCCCCATATAAATCTTTCACCGCATCTTCTGCTAAGCCTTCTAAAATGAGAGTATCCAATAAAGTCATATCGTCTAAACTTTTTTTTAATATGTGTATACGACAAACATGGTTATATTCATGAGCAAATAATGCTTGAAGCTCCTGCTTATCTAAATCACCCACAAATAAAAAAAGCGAATGAGGATAAGCGACACCATTTTTATTGGTTATCGTTTGCTGCTGAGTTATTGGGAAAATATAAATTGGTATTGATGGGCCATTCCATTTCCTCTGTAGGTATAGGAACTCCTGCTGTACACTGGCCCATACTTTTTGCCTCTTTAATTTTTCAACATCGACTTCCTCATGAGGTAAAAAAAGACCCTGTTGCTGTAATGTATAGTGAATTTCTTCTGGAAGCCCATCTTGAAATAGTTTGACCAATCGATCACAAAGAATGGAGCATTGTAAGCTTGTTCGCTCATCCTTTCTAGTTGATTTTCTAGCACTTACAAATTCATTTAACCACTTATCCGTTGACACAACTGCCATATTATCACCTCTTCACAGCATATGCCTTGAATAGACAATCGGCTAGTGATAAATCCATCAAATCGCATATATTAGCTTGTAATGACATTGAAAGGAGGGATATGTGTGAATCCAGCTGATGCTTATAGTCTTTGCTGTAAATATCATGGTAAACGTGTTCGAATCTCAGATTCATCTGGTAAAGTACATGTTGGAGAAATCACAAGGGTAGATAGAAGACAGGTATGGATTCTACCTGATAGAAGATATAGTGGTTATGGTTTAGGGTTTTGGGGATTTGGAGGGTATGGAGGAGCAGGTTTTGGCTATGGAATTGCTCTAGGAACAATTTTAGGTATTGCACTAGCTCCAATTATTTTCTTCTAATTCAAACCTTTTATTTAAGTGAAAAAGAAGCCATTTCAAACTTTGTTGAGATGGCTCATTTTTCATTATTGAACTTGCTCTTGTTGCTGTTTGATTTCAATCAGCTCGGATATTGTAACAAATGTGTAGCCTTGCTTTTTTAATGCAGGTAGTATTTCTTCTAGTGCTTGAATTGTTTGTGTACGGTTCCCGCCACCATCATGAAATAAAATAACATCTCCAGGCCTTGTTCCCTTCATTACCTTTTGCACAATTTTCCTTACACCAGGCTCTTTCCAATCTTGCGTATCCTGATGCCAGGACCACATTACTACCTTATAGCCGTCCTTCACAGCCGCATTAATCATAGCATCCGTATAATTTCCACCAACGGGACGGAATAAAACTGGGGAAAAACCAGTAATACTATAAATCGTGTCATTTGTCTGTTGAAGCTCCTCTTGCAATTTTTTGATGGAAACTTTAAATGGATGTGTATACGTATGATTTGCTAATTCATGGCCTTCTGTATAAGAACGTAAAACAAGCTCTGGATATTTTTCTGCATTTTTTCCAATAATAAAAAAGGTGGCTTTTGCATCATATTTTGCTAATAAATCTAGCACAGCCGCTGTGTATTTAGGATGTGGACCATCATCAAAGGTGAGTGCAACAATTTTATCCTTTGTTTTGATATCCCAAACAACTTCCCCTGTCTCCTCATAATAGGGACGACCTTTATCTGCGTAGCCTTCCTGCACTAAAAATCCCGAGATGATTAAAAAGAAAACCATAAAAATGAATACGTAAATACGTGTCATAGCATCACCTCCCAAGTCCGAAATCACAGAACTCCGTCAACTTACTATTTACGAATTGCCATGAAATATACTTGTAAAGGATTGTCTGTTTTCTCCTTTTAATTATTTCAGGAAAATTTTAAACGTTATTTTTAATTTTGAACAATATGTGAAAATCTTTGAATAGTACTTTATTTTTTTATTTATTGGTGTAAAATTAAATCAAATCTGATATATAACAGTTATTATAAATATATAAATGTTATGCAACACAACAAAGGGGATGACATATATGTGGATTATTACAGTATTTGAAGAAAACACTTATCGTATGTTTGAGTATAGTTCTAAACGTGAGGCAACAAATGCACTACATAAATTTAAACAAACCGCTTTGCTTTCTTATACAAGATAATAAAGGATAAAAGGAATCTATTCATTTGAGTAGATTCCTTTTTGTTATAAAGTCCCTCCTAATTCCTTTCATCCTTATACATCTAACAACATATTTAGTTAGTTGCCATGATTTTTTCCTGAAAATGTCGAACACCTTGCTAGCCTTCACCATATGTATATAGAGAAAAGGAGTGATTTCAATGGTGACAATTGAACCTATTATGATTAAAGGGCATTTCTTCACTGCAGTAGTTGTTCAATTACCTAAAACAACATTACTAACTATTTCTAATGATACAGGCTACATTATGTGTGGTGCTTTAGATGTCGGCCTATTAAATAGTCGCTTAGTTGATCGAAAAATTATTGCTGGTCGTGCAGTAGGCGTGAAAACAATTGACGAGCTATTAACAGCTCCATTAGAATCTGTAACTTATGAAGCAGAACAGCTTGGTATAACAGAAGGAATGACTGGTGTAGAAGCACTTTTAAAAATGATCTAATTGGCTAAAAAAAGCGTCAACTAGACGCTTTTCTTTTTTGTTTGTTAACCTAATTTGAATAAGCAATTTCCCCATTCCCCATACTGTGGGACAAAGGGAGTTGTTAGTATGAATAGTAGGCAACATGTTAAAATACACGCCACCTTACTTATTATTGTTTTAATTGTTTTCATCTGGTCTGTTATAAAGCCGTCCTCCTATTTAGATTGGCTAGCTGAAGTTAGTCCTGGAATTGTGGCAATAACAGTCGCTGTTTGCATTTATCGTAAATTCCGCTTCACCACATTTTCTTATTTTATTATTGCTCTCTTGTCGATCCTGACATTTATAGGTGGGCATTATACCTATTCGGAAGTCCCTCTTTTTAATTGGATAAAAGATGAGTTTCATTTACAACGTAATCACTATGATCGCTTTGGCCACTTTTTAAAAGGTTTATTAGCCATCGTAATAAGGGAAATACTAATTAGGAAAACACCACTTACAAAAGGAGCTTGGCTTACAGGTATTACGATCAGTATTCTACTCGCAATTGCCGCTTTTTATGAAATCATTGAATGGTTAAGTACAAGAATCTCGAAGGGAAGTAAAGGAGCAAAGGATTTTTTAGGCATGCAGGGAGATAAATGGGATGCACAATGGGACATGTTTTTAGCCTTGCTGGGAGCTATTTTAGCTTTACTTCTATTCACAAAGCTCCATGATAAATTTTTAAAAAGAATAAACAAATCGTAAATATTTTTGCATAGCATGATTATATAACCAATGAAAGGTGGTATTAGATGTACTATGCACAGGTCAATCAACAAACACATCATCCATCACGTACTATGATTGTAATCGGCTATGGACAGGTAATGGCTACACCTAGCTCTGTACAATTACAAATTGAAGTCCAAACACAGGGCAACCATGTACAAGGTCCTCAACAGGAAAATGCGGCAATCATGAATGAAGTTATGCAATCACTTCTCGCACTTGGTATTCCAAGAGAACAAATTCAAACGGCTAGTTATACCATCACACCACTATATAATTTCGAAGATGGCAAACAAATTTTTAATGGCTATGAAGTAGTCAACGCCATTTCGGTCAACGTTTCGGATACCAATGATTTGGGCTTAATCATTGATACGGCTATAGAAAATGGGGCAAATCGAATAACCAATATTCAGTTCAAAATGGACCATACCGATGCTTACTATCAGCAAGCATTAAGTTTAGCGCTACAGAATGCTCAATTGAAGGCGAAAACAATAGCAGAAACTATGCACCTGCCTTTGCAGCCATTCCCTGTAGAGATTGTGGAAGAGCAGGCTAACACACCTATCCTTTATCGCTCTATGGCTGTATCCTCGGGAATTACGCCTATAGAACAGGGACAAATTGCTATTGATGCTACTGTTCGTGTAAAATTTCAATACTAAAGTTAGAGCCTTCCGCTAGTCAAAGTGCAGAAGGCCCTCATTTATTTTACAAGTGTATTTTTTTCAATACGGATTTCATCATCCTGAGTTTTAATAACCATATCAAAATGCTGGCAATGTGGATGCATAAATAATTCATATTGAATACGTCGCTCATCATGTGATTGTTTTAAATAATTTATATCTGTCCCTCTTTCCAGCACATCACGATCTGATCTTCTCTTAAGCTCTGTAGCCCCATCCGTATAAAAATAAATCTTTAAATCGAGTAACTGCGGATCTATAAATGCTACACACATTCCTTCTACTATCGTGATCTGTTTTTTCGAAGAAATTAATGTACTTTTCATATAATTTGTATCGATTGTCATAAAATCAAGCCCTGCTCTTATCATCTGAACATCTCGCTCCAATGATGGCAGATGATGAGCAGCGGGATGACAAGCCGTCATTTTAAAACGATGATGCTCATTTTGATATGTATAATTAAGTATTGTTTGCTTGCGAATATCCGAATTCACAATATACGGATCAGTATTCAAATAATTCACTTCATCTTGATCTAAAGCATGTATAAGTTTTTTGGCAAATGTCGTTTTTCCAGCAGCACCATGACCAGAAATGCCGATTATGATTCTTTTATCAGCCTGTTTAACCCATTTTAAAATTTCTTTTAATATCGTCTCCATCTTACTCTCCTTCACTATAAAAGGTATGGCAAGAAACAATTCCTACCATACCACTTAATATTAGCCTTCACTTTACTATGCTCCCCATATTCGCTCTATCATTACTTCATTATGCTGAGGGCTTAGTAGAAAAACATCTGGGTTGCTTAAATTTTTCCAACAGTGAAAATCAACATCCTTATCATAATACTTCAGTAGCAAAGAGATGATATTGCCATGACTCACGATTAATGTATTATCAACATCCTGTGCAAATGCATCTTTTACAAGGTCTACAATTCGATGCATCGCTTCATTACTGGATTCTCCACCATCATATTTTAAATCCATATCCACAAATGTCGCCTGTAATTTTTCGTACCAATCTGGTAAATCTCTAGTACTTAAAATGCGCTCCGAAAGACGTTCATCAATTTCAATCGTCATACTTTCTCTACTACTTAATGGTTTAATGGATTGGATTGCTCGTAAGAAAGGGCTAGATACAATTCGATCAATTTTTAGATCCTTGAAAAACTCAGCTAAACTATCTGCTTGCTCTATTCCCTTCTGTGTTAAGGGTGCATCTAGTGATTGTCCTTGTGCGAGACAATGTCTAATGACATAAATTTTCCCCATACATACCTCCTCGTTTAGAAAGTCATTTTTAAACGATTATTATACCCCGTTTACTAAATAGCTACGATTTAAATGTTCCTATTCATTATCTCACTTGTTCTACATTTTTCCGCCCAAAATAATTCGTCCCTATCACACCAATAATAATCATGACGCCACCAATAAGATGATATAGATGGAAATCTTCCTGTAAAAATAAGACCCCTGCCAAAATCAATCCTCTAAGGAAATCTGTATGCATAGCCATATCATTCTATCGAGACAGGTGAATACTTCTAAGATTATTGATCATTTGGCATAACAAAATATTTTGTTAGATCCTATTAAACGTAATTATTTAGAAGCATTTTATCGGGAACGTATTATCAAACTAAATGTATCGAATATAGACGAATCCAAGATTGATGTTGGCATAAGGGAAATTGCGCTAGCCCTTCATAACACGAGCAATTATTTCTAAAGCACATTATTCATGAAACCTTATTGTAGCTCATATAATTAGACATCATAAATTGGTTCAATAAGGAGGATTCAATGCAATCTGAGAAATTGCGACTAAGGAAGATTCAACGTCTTGCATATGAAATTATGGATGAGATGCACAAAGAAAAGCATCGCACAGAAATGCACAAATTAATTCCGATTATTGATAACTTGTCGCGGGCAATTGGGGATTTAACAGATTCTGTTGGTAAATACTCACTGGATTATGTAGAGGAAAAAGTGAAAAATGCCCATGCTCTTTTATTTAACAAAGAAAAGGTAGATATTTATTAATCAAGACCAGGAAAAAGGGTAACCATAATACATGGCTACCCTTTTGACATTAATGCGTTTCAGGTTCGAATGTTTTACAGTCTGTTTCCTCGCTGTTGGAAGCATGTTGTCCCTTTTGGCTGACAACATAAATTTTTTCAGCTGTGCATTTGTTACCAGAATCCCAAAATGTGCAGTTATTGACTTCACAAAGAATTTCTTGTGCCATCGTCTCACACCTCCTCTTTGTTATCTTTAACAAATTAGAGGTAATCAATACGTTATTCAAAAAAGTCACTTCGCAATTATTGTAAGAGCTGTCTGATTCACTCCATACTGAAGTCTAGATTAGTAGGATGATTTGATAAATGTTCCTGCGTAAGCATATTTGTTGAGGGTACCTTGTTGTCAACTTCTTCAAAACGGAAGCCATCTGCCCAGACTTTACCCGAACCAATTAGTAACACACCAAAATAAATGGAATTACCTTCTTCAGGTACGTCTAAGACAATCGAATAATGATTCCATTCAGTAGAACCTGTCACAGGGCGTTGATCCATATTATCAAATTGAATCGTATCACCTGTACCATTGTCAATACGCATCCATGCACCACACTTTGTAGCATCTGCCGTCTTTAAGTAGCATGACATTTTCAAGCGTTTCCCTTTATAGTCAGCTGCCAGAAAACCCTGCATCATTGTAGCAAATTGACCATGATTTGCTGAGGCAGTTGTGGAATACAATACTCCTGAACGCTTCCCTGAATGAAATACCTTGTCATCTGTATGAAATTTATACAATTCTGGATTAGCACCACTCAACACCCAACCTTTAACCTGTTCAACTGTTTCCATGTAATGTTCCTCCTCCATCATATTTAATGATTGCATTACTTTTCGATACTTCCCTGGTGGTAAAGCATAAACTTCTTTAAAGGCTCTTGTAAAAGCCTCTTGTGATTGAAACTGAAGTGTAACAGCAATCGTTAATATCGATACATTAGAGTACATCAAATAACTCGCTGCCATAGCTAGCCGACGTATACGAATATATTCACCAATCGTAAATCCCGTTTCTTGCTTAAAAATTCGGCTTAGATGGTACTTCGAATAGCCAGCAGTATTAGGAAGACATTCAAAGGAAATTTCTTCCATCAATTGCTCCTCGATATAGGCAATAGTTCTTTGCGTCGCTTGACTATACTCCATGTTACTCACCTCATCTTTATCATAATGGAGAAGGAAACAGATTTTTTGATGGAGGTTGCTAAATTTAGCTTAATCAATTATTTTTGTTGGTGTTGCTTCTTGCACAACGATGAGACCATCATAAGCTTCCTCAGGTGTCATTTTAATGGTGTACAGCATTTGTGTCAGCTTATACCACGGACGAAAATCATCGCCGATATTGCCCATTCTTTGCTTTTTGGCAAGAATATTCGCCAGCTCCTTCGATTGTTTGGCAGCTTCAAAATTCACATAAAAGATGTTATTATCAATGTCACTAAAGGCATCCACTAAAGCATTGTGATGCTCAATCGAATATTCCTTTCGTGCACCAGACCCATTTTGTGCCTGGAATGTATTTTTCACAAAGTCTGTGCCAATCGCAAAATATTGATCTTTATATATCTCACTTAAATAATGCCCCATCGATTGATAGCCTGCCATCGTAGCAGAAGTTTTCTCAATATGACCATTATGAGCAGACATTAATACCTTATCATGACCTTGCGTTGCTTCATATTCAACAATCCATTGTAAATTTTCAGCTAAATATTCGTCCCGCAAATTCATATAATTACCATCATTTAAAAATAATTGCGTACGCTGCTTCATAATTTGCGCATATTGAACAGCAAATGCAAATTCATCCTTTGAAGATTGTTTCTCATACATCGCCTTGTTTGCTTGTAAATCGTTGATTATTGTATCAATCGTTTTATCAAGCTCAAGTAGCTGACTATCCGATAAATCTCTCATCGTTTTGTTGGAAACATGCTCTAGCTTAGTCGTGAATTTTCGTGCATTGTCAGCATGTACCTTGGCGTAAAAATCAAGTAACCCCTTTTTGCTATAATCATAGCGCTGCATATCATTGCCATAAAAATAAATTTTCTCTTGATCATCAACTGTCTGGTTATAGTCATGCATCCACTGCACAAACTCTACCATTTGTTCGGTTTTGTAGATACCATAGTCTAACGCTTTTATAGCTTCCTCCGCCGTTCCGACACCGTTTTCGATAAATTGGTTTATCTGCTGGGCTCCACCAAAATCTCCTTCTAAAACGAAAACATGGACATTTTCATTTTTTATCATCGCTTCAAATACATCTTTTTTTAATGTTTGAAATTCGATATTGCCATGTGTTGCTTCCCCAAAACCAATAATTTTTACATCATCAGGAATGTTGATATCTTTAATTTCATTCGTATATCGTGTGCCATCTTTTACAATCTCTCTCTGTCCACATCCTACTAAAGCTACTAATAGCATCGATACTGTTAAAAAACGTAAGCTACGTTTCATCATTCTCATGTCAATTCTCCTTTTAGGTTAAATGGATTTTCGCTGGAAATAGTAATATCCTCCGAGGAAAAATACGATGAATCCGCCACCTACTACGGTTAACAATTGCTCCCACGGTACAAAGAATACATCGTCTGTATTGCCACCTATATACATCATCGAAAAGGGTTGTGCCCAAGGATAATACGGACCAATTCTTTCAGAATTCACTGCTAAAATTGATGGTAAAGTAAATATGACATTAACAGCAAATGGAGCAGCAAAGCTTTTAAACATAATGGACATCCACAATTGCAAGGCTACTAATGGCAATGTCGCTACCCAGCCTCCCACTATGCTTTTCCAAACAATCTCCATAGGAAAAGAATCTGTATAGCCTTTTACCATCCCAACAGCAAAGACCGAACCTAAATACAATATCTGCATTGCTAAAACAAGCAGCATAATCAATATGTATTTAGCTACAAATACCTTCCCTCTTGTTACAGGTAATGCTAAAAGCTGCTTCCATCCACCAGACTGATGTTCATACCTACAAATAAGACTGGTAAAAACACCAGAAATAAGTGGTAAAAATAATAGAGCATATGTTAAATTCATCGAAAATAACGATACATACCACTCATTGATCTCAATCCCCTGCATGTTGTCCTCTAAATTAGCGGATAGGCCTATAAAAAGTCCAATCATGGGTCCTGCTAAAATAATCGGTACCATTTTTGATTTACGTAACTTAAACCACTCAGCTTGAAGTAAAGCAATCATTATTTCACGTCCCTTCTTGCAAAATCAACCATGCCGATAATATAGAGTAAGATACCAATTCCTACGCCTAATAAGACATTGATCATCGGCTCATTCCATTGGTTCATCAATGATGGCCATTTCCATATCATCCAATCTGGAAGAACATAGGAAGAATAGGCAAAAATCACCCCAAAAATGCCTACAGTTATCGGAATCCCTTGATTATGACTTACACTCGCTATCCACAATTGAAGTGCCAAGATAGGTAATGCTGCAAACGCAGGGAAATAGCTATATTTTGCAAGCTCCATGTAAGGTACCGTGTCACCTAATTCTAAAAACAGCCCGTAGCTCAGCGTAAAAAACATTAATAACGTTGAAGCGAAAAATAGTAAGATAGCTAACAGCGTAAATTTAGACAAATATACGGTTATTTTGGAAACAGGTAATGCAATGAGTTGTTTCCAAGCATTGGTCTCATTTTCAATGCTTGCTATGAATGACGTAAGAATGGCAATACCCAAGACTATGGCAAGCGGTGTAAATGAATGCACATTTAATAAGAAATAGCCCCAATCATCCTCACTTTGCTGTAAGAGGTACTCCTTTCTTACGCCATAATTGACCATTTGCAGAGCAACCACTCCTAAAGGGCCGATAAGCGTTAGAAGCCATAATCCTTTACGTTTGATTTTTAAGAAATCAGCAGTTAAAAGCCCCATCATATCCCCTGCTCTCCCATCGTCATTTGCAAGAATATATCCTCCAATGAGCGTTTCTCTTCCTCGACTCGGAATACGGATATACCCTCCTGAACAAGAACTTGGACAATATGAGCAACCTTTTCATCCGAGCACTCTTCTAAGAAAATCACACCACCCTGATAATCTGCCTTAATACCATTTGCTAATAAGAAACGCCATCCTTTTTCACCATTGCTTACTTTAAAGATAACCTTTGGTTGGGCAAATCGACGCATAGCTTCAATAGAATCTTGGAAAATTAATTTCCCTTTCAAAACAATCCCCACTTGTGTTGCCATTTGATCAATCTCTGATAATAAATGGCTGGAGATTATAATGGTCATGCCATATTCCTCTGGTAATCTTTTAATTAAATTACGAATCTCTATAATGCCTGAAGGATCGAGGCCATTCGTTGGTTCATCTAAAATAAGTAATTCAGGACTATGTAGTAAAGAAGCAGCAATACCAAGACGTTGCTTCATTCCTAAAGAGAAACCTTTGACCTTTTTATGGGCAGCTTCCTTCAAACGGACAATTTCCAAAACTTCATCGATTCGAGTTTTCGGTACACCTAGTATTTTTCTTAGTGCCTCTAGATTCTCATAAGCCGTTAAATGTGGATAATAAGAAGGGTTTTCCACCAACGAACCAATCTTAGCTAAAATTTGGATACGTTCCTTCGTAATATTCTTTTCAAAGACTTTAATTGTTCCAGAAGATGGCTTCATTAAACCTAGAAGCATTCGAATTGTAGTCGTTTTACCTGCCCCATTCGGACCTAAAAATCCATATATTTCACCTTTGCGAATTTGCAAGTTCAAATTTGATACAGCTTGCTCTTTCCCAAAGCTTTTTGATAAGTTTTGTGTTTGTACGATATACTCCAATGTCCTCACCTCTTTAACTATCTTAAAAAGGGAAGTTTAAAAAAAGTATGGGCTAAGTTTAAATTTTGTTTAAAAATTCATTTCTATCATAAAAAAAATCTGCGAGGCATTTATTTCTTAAGCTTCGCAGATTTTTTTATGATAATTTTTGTACCAGAGTGATCGGAATGAATATCCCATTCAAGATGCATGCCCTTTATCATGACATCAACAATTGATAAGCCAATACCAGCGCCCTTTGCATTCGACTCATTTTTCATCCCTTGCCCATGATCCTCCACAATAAATGCTGTATAATACTCCGTCGATTGCGTTCTCACACTTATATACTTACCACTATTCGCGTGGCGCAGTACATTTTGGAAAATATTATCAAATACTCTCCCTAACCATAATGGATCAACACGCCATTCAACAGGTTCAAATGGCTGTAGCTCAATATCGATTATGAAACCTTCTCGCTCGAAAACTGGATACCATGTCGTTAGATGTTCCCTTACAAATCGGATAACATTGATGTCGTTCGGTTCAAATTTATATTTACTTGCCATAAGCAATGTGTAGGACATCAAATTTTCAATTAAAGCATCAATATTCACTATGGATGCGTCCATAGCCTTTAATGCCTGCTTCCCTTCCTCAGATAACACTTCTTTGCTAATTGTATAGGATTGAGCTCTTACCTTCGTTAAAGGCGTCCGTAAATCATGTGATAGATTAGCAATCAGTTCACGTCTTAGCTGTTCTTCCTTCTGTTGACGTTGTTTACTGTCTCGCAGTTCACAAACCATTCTGTTAAAACTATGCTCCAATTGCCCAATCTCATCTCGTTTTTTCACCTGAATTTCAATAGGTAGACCATCTACATCACGTATTTCCATAGCCTCTTGCAGATGTAATAGTCTTTTTCGAATTCCCTTGAAAAATAAAAGCGACACTACAATAAAAAATAAAATAACTGCAATAACACCAAAAAATAAAAAGTTACCATAGTTATCATAGACCTTTATAAGTGGAGGATTAAATGCTACCCTTGGAATCTCTAATACAATAAAGCCATTTGATATGTCATCACCTAAGAAGGCAATAACAGTAAATGGATCGTCTCCATAACGTTCTTTTATAAATTGAGTTGTATAGGCTGGTGTCCATTTTGCTGGTAACTGATCCTTCACATTCAATGTAGTCAGTAAGTTCCCCTCTTCACTTACCCAAAACATAGAAGCCGTTGGAAATTGCTCCTGCCACTTTTGAAATAACTGCGTAATCGCATCATCTGTTGCATTGGTCATATTTTTAGCCTGTGCATGCCATCGCTCTTCAATATCACTTTCTACAAGTACTCCACTTGAAAATTCTCCTGTCCCTGTCTTTGTAATGCCTAATACGAAAATAGCAACACCCAGATAGGAGATTTGTACAATAGATATGGCTAATACAATAATCAGCATATATTTTGCTAATAATGATCGAAAAAATATCATTGTTTCACCCTATAGCCAATGCCTCGGATTGTTTCAATAATCATAGGCTTTGCAGGATTGATTTCTATTTTTTCTCTTAAGTAACGAATATGCACCATGAGTGTTTTATCACCCTCTATATAGCTCTCACCCCAAACACCCTCATAGAGTTGTTCCTTCGTTAAAATTTGATTTAAATGACGAATAAAATACTGTAATAAATAAAATTGTTTTCCTGTCAAAAGAATTTCTTCTTCATCAATCGTATTGATTATTTGCATATCTTTCGTATCAATTTTAAGGTGCTGCAATGTCAGTACATCATCACTTTTTTGATATCTTCTTAATAATACTTCCAGTCTTGCTACGAGCTCATCAGGGTGAAATGGCTTTGTTAAGTAATCATCAGCAAAATGCAGCCCTTCAATTTTATCTTCAACAGCTGTTCGTGCTGATAACATTAGAATTGGCAGGTCTTTATTTTCCCGTTTAATTCTTTTACCTATGGAGAAACCGTCCAATCCAGGTAGCATCACATCTAATATAGCAATATCTTTTGAGTTAATATGTTGTTCAAGCCCCTCCCCTGATTCTAGCCATGTCACATCATAGCCTCGTTCAGTTAATTCTTTGCTTACCCATTGTCCGATTTCTTTTTCATCTTCTATGTATAATATACGAATCAATGTTCATCCTCCTTGATACATTTAACTTGTAATAAAAAATTTATAATTTCCATACATGGTTATTATAGGGGAACTGTTATTTATTTTCTTAGGAAATTCAAAAACGTTGACTAATTAAAAAAAGCAACTACTAAAAGTTGCTCTTTTATAGTATACGCTGCTACTTTATCACATGCTTCAAATTCATTTAAAAAGGTGTTGGAAATCTGTATTACAAGGCAAGCCTCAAAGCATGGGAAGAATCATATACCCCTAAAATGGAAATATCTTTCCATCAATGTTGCTCGCTTCACATTTAGGTGCTGGAAAAAAAGAAACTTCACTTCTTGTTTTTTTGATAAATATGCTAACATGGCCCTAACTATATTGGAGTATTAGAGAAATATAATTTACTTAGGTTTTCCTTATAATAGAGGGGGTGTTTATGTTTGGATATTAGACAGCTAATCTATTTTATAGCAATTGTGGAGGAAAGGCTGAAAGGTTACATATTTCTCAACACCATTAAGTCAGCATTTCAAAACGATGGAGGAAGAACTCGGTTCAAAGTTGGTAGAAAGGAGCGGCAAGTATTTTGAAGTAACTGAAGCGGGAAATACGTTATATAAATATGCATTGCAGGTTGCACAATTAATGGAAGAGGCAGAAGCAGAGGTCAAGGATATTGGATCAGGCCTTCATGGTTTATTGACATTGGGCATTAATACATTTTCAGTTGTTGAGCTACCTCAATTACTACAACAATTTCAACAATATTATCCAAAGGTGACTTATAAAATTCAACAAAACGAATCTTCTTTAGTAAGGGACCGTGTTTAGAACTTGCCATCATTCGCTTACCTTTAGAATTAGATGATTTCTCTGTTCTTCATATGTACACTGAACCATTTTACTTTATACAATCCAAAAAATCCGACTTCTTAGAACACGATGTATCTTTAGCTGACATGCAAAATTGGCCAATCCTTTTACCAAGACCAAGCACTGAAGGCTTAGGCGTACATTATTCGATATTAGAAGCATTTTCTCGCTGCCAGTTGCAGTCCCACATTGTTGGAGAATGCTCAGATACGGCACTGTTAATGAACTTAATCGCTTCTGGCTTTAGCTCCTCTATCATACCTGAAACTATTTTAAAGCATTATGGAGATTTACCACTTCATGCATATAAAATTCCATCAGCAGAATTATCCACCTCAGTAGGACTCGTATGGTTGAAGAATCATTATTTATCTAAAGCCGCTCAAAACTTTGTGAATTTAATGAGGGAGCATTATTGTTAATGATTAATAAAAAAGAGAACAAATTTGTAACCTTCGTTTGCTCTCTTTTTGAACAGTTATTGAATAATCAGCATATCATTCTCATCAAACTGCCACATGTCGCCATAGGCAACTTCCCAATAGTAGCCATTTGGATCTTGAAAATAGCCACTATAGCCACCCCAAAATACAGTTACGGGCTCCTTAACAATTTTAGCACCCGCCTTTTTTGCTAATGCAAAGACTCGATCTACTTCTTCTTTTGATTTACCATTATAGGCAAGCGTGATTCCACCAAAGCCTTGGCTAATTTCTGGTGGATTGGATGCATTGATATCTTTGACTAAACGTTCAATTGGAAATAACGATATTTTTGTTCCTCCATTATTAAAGAACATGACATCGGGATTCGTCTCCTCTCCGTATACCACCACTTCAAAACCCAGTCCCTCTCGGTAAAAATTGAGAGATTCCACCATATCTTTCACACCTAATGTAATTAAATTTAAACGATTCATCTTCAAAATCCCCTTTTTAAAGTATTACTACTTTAATTCTCTACCGAACGTATATTTCCTTTTATTACCGCAAGAAAAATATTTGTTTAATTGTCTCCAAAGCCTTTTGTAGACTACTCGATATTTTTACTAGTAGTTAAGACCAATCAGGTGTGACATTTTTATTTAATCGTTCATCATCAATAAATATTTTTATTCCTCTAATCATTGCCAGCTCACAAAAGTTACCTCTACGTTTCTATGACACAAAAAAGTACGTACTTTTTTTGAGAGTTTATTAGCAGCATAATGAGTAAGCAATCCAATAATCACAAAACATGGAGGACTAAAAATGATTACTCATTTACAAGATACAATCACTTTAAATAATGGCCTACAAATGCCTGGTATGGGTTTAGGGGTTTTTCAAGTAGAAAATGACGCTACTGCAGAAATGGTTAAAAATGCTATCGAGGTTGGCTATCGAAGCATCGATACTGCTGCTATTTATGGCAATGAAGCAGGTGTAGGAGAAGGTATTAAACAAGGTCTAGCATCTACTGGCTTACGTCGTGAAGATTTATTTATCACATCTAAAGTATGGAACGATGGTTTAAGCTATGATGAAACAATTGCAGCCTATGAAGAGAGCCTAAAAAAATTAGGATTAGATTATTTAGACCTTTATCTAATTCATTGGCCTGGTAAAGATAAATATGCTGAATCGTGGAAAGCACTTGAAGACTTATATGAACAAGGCAAGATCAAAGCAATCGGTGTATGTAACTTTACTGTGGCACACTTGGATAACTTATTATCATTTGCTCATATTAAACCTGTTGTGAACCAAGTGGAATTCCACCCACGCTTACAACAAGTGGAGCTTCGTTCATTCTGTGACAAGCACCAAATTCAACTTGAAGCATGGGCACCTTTAATGCAAGGTGGACTTCTTGAAGATGAAACAATTTCAAAAATCGCAACAAAATACGGAAAATCAAATGCTCAGGTTATTTTACGCTGGGATGTACAAAATGGAGTGATTACAATTCCAAAATCAGTACGTAGAGAGCGTATGATGCAAAACGCTGATATCTTTGACTTTACTTTAACAGACGAAGAAATGGCATTAATCAATGAGATGAATCGTGAACAACGTGTTGGACCAAATCCAGATGAATTTGACTTTGCTCTATAAGCATTAAAAAGAGGAAAGAGACTGTCTTGTATATGACAGTCTCTTTCTCCCCTCATTATGATGTTTGCTGCATGGCAATATCATCATCACGTTGTTTTAACAGTACATCTTCACCTTTATCCTGTAATAATTCAACATGTTTTTCACCCCACGTACAAAGCATGTTCAGAATTGGTTCCATTCCTTGTCCATAGGCTGTTAATGAATATTCAACTTTTGGTGGTACTTGATTGAAGACCTTTCGATTGATTAACCCAGCCTGCTCCAGTTCCCTTAATTGGTTTGTGAGCATTTTTTGCGAAATACCTGGAATCAATCGTCGAAATTCGTTTGTTCGAATTTTACCATGGTGGTTTAAATGACAAAGAATAACTGGTTTCCATTTACCACCAATAACTTCTAGTGTAGCTTCAACACCAATATTATAAATTTTTTGCATCGTAAACCTCCTGTAATATCCAAAAGTAACTAAAAGTACTCTACATATCTTTTTGGTATGTATGAATATTACTACACATCATAAAAAAAATCAAAGGAGATAGTAGTAAAATGTCAAAATCAAAAAAGCCAAATGCTAAACTTACCTTACTAGCACTTGCTATCAGTGCATTTGGTATAGGGTCCACTGAATTTATCAGTGTGGGACTTTTACCATTAATTACAGATGACTTTGGTATTTCTCTTAGCACAGCTGGCTTAACCGTTTCTATATATGCACTAGGGGTAACTGTTGGGGCTCCCTTACTAACAGCTTTAACATCCCGCCTTAGTCGAAAAACCGTATTATTGCTTGTCATGTCCATTTTTATAGTGGGTAACCTAGCAGTCGCTTTAGCTCCTAATTTCGCATTACTATTAATCGGACGTATTATTTCAGCATTAGCACATGGTGTGTTTATGTCCATCGCTTCTGTTATAGCAGCAGATGTAGTGGAACCAAATAAACGAGCAAGTGCTATCGCCTTTATGTTTACTGGCTTAACATTAGCTACTGTAACAGGTGTCCCACTCGGTACATTTATTGGACAAGTAACAGATTGGCGTATGTCATTCATTTTTATTGTTGTCATTGGAATTGTCGGTTTAATTAGTAATGCATTGTTAGTACCTAGCCAATTATCGAAAGGCAATCCCATCTCTATTCGTGATATCGGCAAAGTTTTAGGCAATATTCGTATGATCTTAATACTATTCATTACCGCAATTGGATACGGCGGTGCTTTTGTTGTCTACACATATGTTTCACCTATTTTAGAACAATATATGGGGTATTCCCCACATACAGTCGTCATTATTCTAGTTGTCTATGGTATTTGTGTAGCTATCGGTAATACTCTTGGTGGTCATTTTGCTAATCATAATCCACTACGTTCCATCTTTATTATTTTTGTTGGACTTGCATTGTCATTGCTTGGCATTGGCTTTACCCTAGAATCACCTATTATGGGATTAATAATGGTGCTAACAATGGGATTGTTCATGTTTATGAATGTCCCAGGATTGCAGCTATATGCTGTTCTACTATCTGAAAAATATGTACCATCAGCCATTTCAATGGCCTCGGCATTGAATATTTCTGCTTTCAACATTGGCATATTTTTAGGCTCATATATCGGAGGCTTTATTATTCGCCACCAATCGTTGGCGCATACGCCTATATACGGATTCCTGATGGTTATGCTAGCAGCAATTGTTACACTTTTATGGTTACTTTTCGATAACAAAAAACAATAACTCTCTAAATTTCATTTTGTATAAAAAATTAGTAGAGAATGTGTATTGTTTGTTAATATGTTGTATCCTATAATTTATTTGAGTCAAACGAGAATGATTATCATTCTAATTTAAGGGTATACCCTTACTGTTTTAGTAAATCTATAGGAGTGAATAAAATGCGTAGAGGTCGATATTTTTCATTTGTAGTTTTCATTGCACTAATGTTCGTATTAAGTGCCTGTGGCTCAAATGAAGTAAAAGAGGATACAGCTACAGAAGAACAATCATCTAAAGATACAAGAATTGTAGAAGACGAGTTTGGAAAAGTAGAAATTCCTACAAATCCACAGCGTGTAGCTGCTATCTATTTGGAAGACTATTTAACAGCTTTGGATGTAAAACCCGTTGTGCAATGGTATCACCCATCTTGGGGAAAACAGGACTATTTAGGATTAGATGTTCCTGAGTTCGACATTACCGGTAGCATGGAAACATTATTACAAGCCAAGCCTGATTTAATCATTGTAGATGGTGCCGCGGACCAGGCAAAGTATGAGGAATACTCAAAGGTAGCGCCTACTTACCGCTTGAAAGAAGATATTCTACAAGATCCACGTGAAATTACAAAAACAATAGCTGATGTTTTAAATATTCCCGATAAGGCAAAAGAAATGGTTGATCGATATGAGCAACGTGTTGCCGATTTAAAAGCAAAACTAGATGAATCAATTGGAGACGAAACAGTTGCCGTTGTACGACTAAATGTAGCAGATAATACATTAGCATTATTTGGCATTAAAAATCGCTACTCTGGCTATATTTACACAGAGACAGACTTAACACCACATCCATTAGCCCGTGATATGACAGAGTTCCACGAGGTTTTATCAGAAGAGGCTATCACGGAATTAGATGCGGATCATATTATCCTTTTCCCTTCAAACGGTACATGGGAGTCTAAAGAAAACCAAGAAGCCATTAAATGGTTAGATAGTACACTATGGAAAACACTCCCTGCTGTAAAAAATGGGCATGTCTATATTGCTGATCGCACATATTGGCAATCTGGCGCAATTACAGCCAACTTGCTAAAGTATGATGATTTAGAGAAATGGTTCGTCAAATAATTTTCCAAAGAAAGCTCTTAATGAGGGCTTTCTTTGTGTTGTTCTGCCAATTCAAAAAAAGGGGTGAATTATCAATGGGTAACTTAACACATGTTTATACGTTACAAAATATCTCTTATTCAATTCAATCATCAAAAAAGTTATTGATTAGTAGTGACTTCTATACACTTTTCATCGTAATGAATGGTAGCGGAAAGCTAGAAATAGATCATGACATCATTCATTTTAGTGAAGAAAAGTACATATTGATTCCGCCAAATAACACGGTTAGTATCCATATTCAAAGTGAGCACCTTTGTTTTTATCAATTACATTTCAACATTGTCAATCTCAGCAATAGTCAGAATTCATATAGTCATTTTACAAGTATCAGCGAACGACATCTTCTCCCCTTTTCACAATGTCATAGACTGCTAGAAGTCATCTATCAGAACAGGTTAGCGGAGGATGAACACACGATTTTTGAACAGCATGTACACTTTCAAGAGCTGATGTTATTACTCCTACATCCAACCATACCCAAGCAGATGCAAAAAAATGATCGACAATCTGTTGAGCAGTCCATTAACCATTTACATAAACATTTTGAAAAAGAGTGGACGGTTGAGCAGCTAGCACAGCTAGCTGACGTACCAAGATGGAATTATACGCGCATTTTTAAAGATATTACGGGACAAATTCCTCTTCACTATTTAACTAAACTTCGTATTGAAAAAGCTAAGCATTTATTAATGACAACAAATGATCGAGTATTTGAAATTAGCCAGTCTGTCGGATTTAATAATGAGTATTATTTCAATCGTCGCTTTAAGGAACATGTCGGCATCTCTCCAGGACAATATCGAAGAAATCAAAGCAGCCATCTACGTGTATTTGCACCATTCTTAGAAGATTTCTTTGTTGCGCTTGGGATTACGCCAATTGCTCAATTCAGTCATTCAAAATGGGGAAAACAAGACTATTTAGGTCTACAGAAAGTGCCAGATATTGATGTACAAAATAGAGAAATGGATCGACTCCTTTACTATAAGCCAACTTTAATTATGTTAGATTCTGGTGTAGAGCGTTGGGAATCCTTTCAGCACTTAGATGAAGTAGGACCCGTCTGTCATCTTTCACACCCTGGAGAGAATTGGCAATCTACGTTATTTAAGATTGCAGATCTAACAGGAAAAACCTCCTTGATACAAGACGTAATCCTACAATATGAAGATAAAGTACAACAAGCAAAAGGAATTCTTAGCAAATCAGTTTATGGGCAAAGTGTGGCATTTCTCCGTATTTCAGCCATTAGCATTACTCTATACGCGGGTCCTGAATGTGGCTATACGGGCCCCATTTTATATCGTGACTTAGGTTTAATGCCACATTCACTAGTATGGAGTATTCCGCACAATCAACGTAAAGCACAACTGACATTTGATCAATTGTTGCAATTAGATGCGGATCATTTATTTATTACATTTGATAAGCAACATTCCATTTATGAAAATGAGGAACGTGCTATTTTAAAAACTCCTACTTGGAAAAACCTAGCTGCCGTTAAAAGCAGCTGTGTCTATGAAGTAGACTTTTTAACATGGATGAATTATGGCATTTTATCACATAGTAAAAAAATTGATGATGTCTTGAATGTACTTGGCTAAAAAAAGCTTACTTTAGCTTCCTTTTTAAATGGTGAGGAGGACAAACATTGCACCGCAAAATAACACCGAATGTAGTTTGGCTACATAAGATAGGATATCAGTTATAGGATAGGAGGAATGACCTTGTATTACAATCCTTATCCGTATTTTGTGCATCCCTATCATTATCCAACATCGCCTATCGCTAATCATTTTGCCATTAGACCCTTTTCGCAACATTTAGCAATGCCGACCAATAATCCTTTTCCACCTGTCGATACACACAAATTAAAAGCTTCAGCAACACGGATAAAGGCGATGATGCAGCAAGCCCAATTACTTACGGATAAAATAGATAGCTCCCAACAATTCGCACATGATTTAATGAATGCTGCTCAACTTTCAAATAAAACAGAGGTTGAAAAATTAATCACATCAACAGGCATTACGATGAAATTTGAAACGAACTATACACCAGACAGTTTTAGAATACGTCTGATTGATAATGATTGTTGTGGAGTCACCTTGAATTTGAATTGGTGAAAATTCCTAGTGAACTTGTAAACTATAAAAAACTATGCTAAAGTGTTTGTATTGTTATTTCTGAAAATTCTTATATTACTTTTCTTATCAAGAGAGACGGAGGGATTGGCCCGACGAAGTCTCAGCAACCAGCTAACAGTATGGTGCTAATTCCAATTGGCAAAATGATCAGCCTTGAAGATGAGAAGAAGAACTACCGTTGTTTCAAGCAGGAGTCCTCTTCTATTAGGGGACTCCTTTTTATTTACCACTATTTTTTACAGAAAGCAGGGAAATCGATGTCTAATGAACTTTTGCAAGCATTGCAATTACTAAAATCGAAACAGTGGGTTGATTTAACACATACATTCGGCCCTAATTCTCCACATTTTTTTATGTTTGAGGACGCTAAATTTGAAACGTTATTTTCTCATAAGGATGGTTTCTTCGCTCAACAATTCACGTTCCCTGGTCAATATGGCACACATATCGACCCACCCATTCATTTTGTGCGAGATACTCGCTACTTAGAAGAATTAGAACTAAAAGAGCTTGTTCTCCCCCTTGTTGTTATTGATAAATCACAGGAGGCTGCGAGCAACCATGATTTTTCATTAAGTGTTCAAGATATTCTTGATTTTGAGGACAAGCATGGAGAAATTGAAGCAGGAACATTTGTAGCATTACGTACAGATTGGAGTAAGCGCTGGCCAGATAAAGAGGCTTTCAGTAATAAGGATGCAGATGGACATAACCATATCCCTGGCTGGGGTTTAGAAGCTTTACAGTTTTTACTACAAGAACGCAAGGTAAGCGCAATTGGTCATGAAACATTCGATACGGACTCTGCTGCTGATTTTCGTAAAAATGGCAAGCTAGATGGCGAATATTTTGTGCTTGACCAAGACGCCTATCAAATTGAGCTAATGACGAATTTGGACAAGCTACCTGCGAAAGGCGCTATCATCTTTAATATCGTACCTAAGCCAGAAAAAGCATCTGGCTTCCCTGTGCGATCTTTTGCTATTTTGCCATAACATAAAAGTCGGTATAGCGTATACCGACTTTTATTTTTGTCCATTTCTTTTTTTAAATAAAAAATAAGCAATGAGCATCCCTATAATAAATAAAAGAATAAGATAGATACTGTAATGGGTTAAATAGTATCCAACAAATCGCCATTTCTCTCCAAGCATCTTTCCTAATGATATAAATGTGAACGTCCAAATAAATGCCCCTGTATAGGCAAAAAGAGCAAACTTTCTATAAGGATAATTATTAATAGCCGCAATATAAGCTGTCAAATGGCGTACCCCTGGAATAAAATAGCCAATTAATAATAGGGTAGGTCCTATTTTTGTAAACATCTTTTTCGTAAAGTCAATTTTTTGCTCGGTAATATGAATTTTAGGGCCATATTTCTGCAATAACGGTAAGCCAAAACGATAACCAATATAGTAGCTTAAGGTAATGCCTCCAATCGCACCAATCATTGCACTGACTAAAGCAGGAATGTGTTCAAGACTTTCTCGGTAAACACTATAGCCTACATAAGTCAGAAACACCTCATCAGGAAGTGGCACCCCAACAATACCTCCAATTAGAATCACGATAATCCCAAAATATCCGTAATGTTCAATTAGAGACTGCACGTGATGTGCCATAAATCATCCCACCTAAAATTTATTAAAATCTACCTGCTATATATAGTGTAGCCTCAGCGCTCTAAATGACTTGAAGCTGACGTAAAGCAAAATTGATACCGCCATCCGTAGATTTCTTTGTAACAAAATTGGCAGCACTTTTTAGAGCTTTACTGCCATTTCCCATGGCAATTCCTACTCCTACATACTCCAACATATCAATATCATTATCCCCATCCCCAAAGGCAATCGCATTCTCAGGGTCAATGTTAAAATGATCAAGCACCGCTTTAATAGCTATAGACTTCGAAACATCCTGCTGTAAGACATTCACAATATAAGGATGCCAACGCTGCAAAAATATATTCGAAAATTGGCTAGTATATCTTTTTTCAGCCAGCTCATCCGCATATAAACACATGAGAAAAACCTCTTCATCTACAATTTTTTCATTTATAAGTGGAAAATCCCGTAAAGATAAAGTTTCTTGCATCGCTCTTAAAGCTACTGGACTTTGTATGCTATTCATAGATAACTCCTCTGTAAAAAATGTTAGGCTATGCTGCTGTTCCTGTGCAAAAGCCTGTATATTGTAGACAATTTCTTTGGCAATCGGAGTTTTATGTATGACAAGTTCCTTATGTTTCACATAGGCCCCATTTGCTGTAATAAAGGTTTCAATCCCCAGCGCTTTTAATTCATAGCACATAGATAAGGGTCTTCCAGTAGCCGCTACAAGATGAATTCCCTTTTCTTGCAATAGCTGAATAGCTTGTTTTGTACTTTCTTCCACACAGCCATCCTCGTAATTAATCAATGTGCCGTCTACATCAAAAATCACGATATTACACTTCATTTTGAGCACCTCCATCATAGTCTTTTAGAACCAATTGATTTAAATTTACAATTCTTCTCTCTTGAAATATGTGAAAGTATTTTGACAAACTTTAAGCAAACTATATAACTTCCATTTACACCTCCGATAAAAACTATTACAAGCGTATTTATAATAATATTTAACTAAAAATTCTTTGAATATATTTATTTTAATAATTCTAAAGGAGTATACCAAAGAACACAAAATTGTTAAAATAAAAGATAATATCTTAAATACATTGAACGATAAAATCTTACGTATAAATAGAACAAAAGAAATAAAATTTTAGAGTACGCAAAGGAGTTGATTCTTATGGCATTTAACATTTACTACTATGAAAGTAGTGTGGATTGTAAATTTTGCAAAAAGCAGTTTACAACATATAAAGTTCGCCCTAATCGATATAAAATTATCGAAGAACAAACGGATTTCATGCCTGTTTACGATGGCCTAAACCCTTTGCTATATGAAGTTGCCGTATGTCCACATTGTGGCTATGCCTACCATAAATCTATGACACGGACATACGGACCTTTCATGCTACTCATTGATGAACTATACATTAAAGAGCTCCAGAAACCTATGGATATCTGTCAGGAACGTACAATTGATGATGCCATTATCAGTTTTAAGCTCGCCTATTTAGTATCCCGTGCGTCAATGGAAGAATCTCTTTTAATGGCGAATTTCGCTTTAAAAATCGCTTGGCTCTATCGTTTAAAAAAAGACGAAGAATCCGAAAAGCGCTATCTTTTTGCAGCGAGAGACTTTTATAGTAAATCCTTTGCCTCTAATCAAGAAGGTGGAGAGAGAATTCAGTTTTTACATGCTGAATTAAGCCTTCGACTTGATGATATTCCTGAAGCTAAAAAAGGATTTTCACGCTTAATCGCTGATCGAAATGTTTCGCCGAAATATCGCAAGCTTGCACGCAATCGTTGGGAAAATTATAAATATGACGAACAACCTATAACAATTAATGAAATCATTCATTAATGGGACGAGGAGATGATTAATTATGTTGCTATTTCAAAGGAAAATTGATGTGAGAGAAGAGGATATATTTTCAGAGCTGCATCATTTTTTATTAAGAAAAAATAATCGCTACCTAACAAACGATGAAGTTGTCGCTTTAACAGGCGTGTCATCTGAGTTGCTTTACAAATGGGTAAAAGCAGGAAAATTAAAGAACTCCATTTTTCCTAATTTAGGGGCTCCATGCGAACGATGTGGACAGATTACCCAGGCTAAAATTTGCGTAAGCTGCTCTTCCTCCATTGTTGGGACATTAAAACAAGAAGAAAAGGATCGTGCATGGTTTAACCAAATTCAACGTAACCATGTAAGAGCAAGTACTTATCACTATAAATAGCATTCCAACATCTCCATCAATTGGAGGTGTTTTTCTTTTTTTACATACTAAATTTAAACTAATTTTAAACAAATTCTTCCTAAACTTTAAACTTCCCTTCCTATAATTAGTATCAATATAAAGTGAAGGGCTGATAACTAATGAGGAAAGCTAGGAAGCATAAGGTTTTATTAAGTTTTGCACTGGCCAGTTTAATGACAATAAGTGGAGTAGTGAATGTCTCTGCTGCTGTCCCTGTAAATGAGCAGATTACGGAAAACGATTCTGCTGTCAAACAAGCTAGGACTTCTAATGAAACATTACTTGATTGGAAAAAATGGGCGAATGACCATGCATACAGCCTGGCATCCATCCAGCCTGAAACGTTTAATGGACAAAAAATTCCCGCTAACAAATTTGAGGATTTAGAGATGCTAAAACCTTTATTACATGATAAACGTATTGTCTTTTTAGGGGAAAGCTCTCATGGAGTGGCACAATTCAATCTAGCGAAAACACGTTTAATACAATTTTTACATCAAGATATGGGCTATAATGTCCTTGCCTTTGAAAGTGGTATGGGTAATGTGATGAATGCTCAAGAACAAATTGATAAACAAGCAGCTCTACAAACAATGAAAGATGCCATTTTCGGCGTTTGGTGGACAAAAGAAACTTTGCCTCTGTTTGACTATGCAAAATCAACTCAAGCAACAGAGCAACCTCTTGTACTTACTGGCTTTGATATTCAACAGCAAGGAGCATTTACGAACGGAGATTGGCTGCAAAACCCCAAGTTGGCTCAGCAATTCAATGAAGCTGAGAAGCAGCTTGCTGAATGGAGCTCGGGGAAAGATTTGAAGGGCTATCAAAAAGTAAAAACTACTATAATTGATGTGTATAAACAGGTAAAATCACAAATACAAATCAAAGAAAAAGAGCTACAGGTAGCTTATCCAAAAGAGCCTCATATTGTAAAACTAATGGATCGCACTCTAGCAGATCGTATTCGACTAGCAGACGAATATATAGAGTTAACAATTCAGTCCAATATCGACATTGAACAAAATAATATAGAATCATTTTTGCAAACTATGGAATGGCGAGATCAAGCAATGATGGAGAACTTACTTTGGCTAGCTGAAGAGGTGTATCCAACAGAAAAGTTTATTGTATGGGCTCATAACGATCATATTCGTAAAGCACAATCGAATGTAATGGGATCTCCTTACCCAGTTAAATTAATGGGGGAACGTTTACCTGATATCTATAAGAAATATAGCTATGTATTAGGTCTATACATGGCTAGTGGAGAGACAGCAAATAATATGGGAGAACCTATGCCTGTTTTACCTCCTGTCAAAGGATCTATTGAAGATATTCTGTCTTCAACAAATAACCCTTACACATTCATCGATTTACGCAATCGTCAAAATGAACGAGGCAACTCATGGATGTTTGAACCACGCTTATCCTATAGTTGGGGAATGATCCAGGAAAGTCTTGTTCCGCGCGACCAATACGATGGTATACTTTTAATAGATCAGGTGGATAAACCAACCTATATCAAATAATCTCTCTTATTAAACAATAGCAAACTAGGAAATCTAGTTTGCTATTGTTTTAAGTATTCATCGATATAGTATCCCATTCTTCGCCTTGATATCCAATCATCCAAAATAAGCCTCTACGTCTTTCCATCACAACACTTTCATTTAATGCTAAAGGAGCTTCTTGTCCATTGATGCGGCTATCTACACAAGCCCAATGTAATCTGTAAATTTTATCCGCCTCATCCACTATATCTTCCTTACTGCGCAATACCGTTTGACCATAAAATTGCTCAAATGTCTCACAACGAGAAACTACTTGAATTGCATATTCACAATCACATACATCGTCAGGGAAATTTAGCTCTTCCACAAGTCCCAATGCCCAAATAAGTGTCCAATAGGCTTCATATTGCCATGATATATTGACTGCTTCTTGAGCACCAGGATGCTGAGCCTCAAGAAAGAATTTTTCATGCTCCGTTAAAAATTCATGCACCTCATATGTACGTAGCATATTGGTAAAGAACTCTCTAGACTCCTCAATATCACCCTTCTGTGCTACATCACAAGCAAATTGAATAACAATCAACAGGGCAACCGCTCTTCTTGCAATATCCTCTTGGCTTTTAAATTGGAGATTTTCTACTGGTGGTAGCTGAGGAAGCGATGACGCATAAGGTATCTCCTTCTCTGTTAAAAAAGCTATCGTTCTATTTTTCCGTGCCTCTCCCTGTGCTGATGTGACCTCTTGTGCATGTATCTTTCTTGTGCAAGCATGTGGTTGAAAATCAGATGGACCTGATTCTCCATTAGGATAAACAATAACCATACCGTTCTGATCCAACAAAGTACCATCTGATAGGAAACCAATCCCCCCTATGCTTGCTAGTAATTTTATAAATTGCTGCATATGGTCTTCTGTCATCTCTTTGTCCATTTCGATTGCAACGACCGTATTGAGCACTGATATTTGAATCATTATGCGTTCTTTTAGCTGTTCATCTTTAAATGGAATTTTATCGTAAAAGCCCATCATCCCAGGTATATTTTTTGCAAAATAATCAGGGTTCGTATCTTCAGTTAAAATGTTTATAGAGCATTTATATTTTTTAAATAAACCTCTTGATTTTAATAAATATTCGTTTTCATCTTTTTCAATAATGAAGCTTTTTGCCAATACATCGGATAGTTTATCCTGAATATCATCTGTATCATTTTTGGAAGCGAATATCGTAAACTGGTTCAATCTACTCTCTCCTTAGTCGCATATAGCATTTTAATAACCAATTTTCCAAACAACTAAGCGCTTGGCTAAACAGCTGTTTATTTTTCTGTAGCACCTCATGTTCAACCCAATACGCCAGCAAAGGACGCCATTTTTCTTCGTCTATCATAGTTGTAGGTGTGATTCCCCGCTGCATCATTTGACAAATAGCTCGGATGGATGTTAGCCTCTCTACTTCGTTGCCATTTAACCACTCATATAACGTCTCTGCACTTGGCTGTGACTCAGCCAAAAGTGTATCCCACCCATCAATAGGAAACGTGACATAGGGTCTCATCCAGTCTATAATATTTGGATGGTGAAATTGGCGTAGACGATATAGAGCAGTATAGGCATCAATTCTATCTTTTTCGATATCCATTAAGATGAAAGATTGTCCCTCATTAACTGGCAAACAATGTACTGTTACATAATCACGCAGCCAGTCTGGTATGTCACTCTGTACTTGCCAAAGTTCTCTTGCCCAATTTCCCGCCTCACTCGGACATATCTTGACTAAAACTTCACTCCACGCCTTTTGTTCTGATGGAGATTGAGCTCGCTCTAATTTATGTTGAAGTGCCTGATACACCTGTACTCCATCAAAATGCAAAAATGCCTCCTGCACGCTTGTTTTTTTGACACCATGCATGGAAACATAATGAAGTAAAGATGCTAAGCTGGATTGAGCCTGCTGTAAATTAGAGCTTAAATATTGTTCTAGCCAAGTTAGCCATAATTGTGAGCGATCCAATTCAATATCCAATCCATTTTCACTACAAAATTGACGATGCTGTCCGCAGTCTACTCCAATACAGCCTAAAGCCGTCATATTATCAACGTACGAATGAAAGCTGGCAGCAAGCAAATCAAGCTCATCTTCTTCATGGCTCCAATACCAAACGGTTTCGTCGTCAAGCTTAAGAAGAAGAGCATCTCCATTACCAGCCGTAAAAAATTGTAAATATTGCTGTTCATACGATTCATCATTTTCTCCAAAGTAAGGAAAGTCTAGAGCTTTTAGGCTCCAGCCAAACTCACCAGAAGGCGTATCTAGCAATTCAGTGGGAAGTATCGCCTCATCTGGTAATGACCAATAAATACTTACTTGCTTTGAGCAATTTTGCAACAGTTGACGAAACCCATTAGGGATTTGTACACCAAGTCTTTCCTCAACCTGCTGTAACTCTTGCTCGGTAGCGACTGGCCGTATTTCAATCGGATATACACAAGCTCCCTGCTGCTTCAATTGCTCTACTAAATGATTCCAACGCTCAATCCACATTGTCTCTAACCTCCATATAAGGCTCATGTGATGTCATACTTCTTATTTATCGTCAGGAAATCATTTACTGATTAGGCTAACTTTAAAAAGAATGACAAAATGCTATTATTTTACTGCCATCTAAACCTTCGTATATGATAAATGTCTCAGCTATATTCATTCTTTTCTATTACGTCTTAATGAATTATTTTACTTTCTTTACTTCCATCATAATTTTGGTTACATAGTCTTCTTCTCGATTTTTCATTACGGCATCATAAATGTATTCCTCGTATACATACTGACCTAGCTCATAACCCTTTTCATGCATGACATTAAATAGCCGTGTGTATGTCTCACCAAGTTTTGAGGAGGGGCCTACATGATAACCAATCACAAATTCACCCTCTATCGCCTTAAAATAAGGATGCCCTTCTCTTGGATGAGGCTGCTCAATATACAAATAACTATAGTTATCGTAATTCCCAGCTAACACTTGCTCTCTTCTTGTTATCCCTCCAATGGGATACCCTGTATCTAACTGAGAGCGATCCAATTCCTCAATAAAGTCAGATACAGCCTTCACAAACTGCTCTTCTGTAGAATTCTCAATATTTTTACTCAAATATAATGTGTCTTCAGGAAAATACTCAATCGTGATGTCCTTAAAATTTAGATGCAGTGCTTCCTCTGTCATTTTGATTTTGACATCAATAATATTCTCAATCATTTCTAGTTCTCTACGTTTCTTCGCAACATGCTCTTTTTGTTGGTGCATCAATTCTAAAAAATTTTCAGGTGATTTCTCTTCCATATAATGCTGAATATCCTTTAAGGACATCCCCACTGCCTTTAATAATTCAATAACACCGAAAAAATCATATTGAGCAAGTGAATAATACCTATAATCCTTACTATCCTTCATGATGGGAGATAATAAACCAATTTGATCATAATAAATAAGTGTCTGTTTATTCACCTTACATAATTTGGCAAATTCACCAGTTGTAAAATACTTTACATTTTTATTAAGCATTTTTTGAGTTTCCTCCCTTGACTATATAGTTACTATATACTTTAGATTGTACCTATTCAAAATAAAAATAGAAAGGTTTTGACATTATGTTCACGGAGATTCGTGACATTACAGCTTTTAACAAGAAAGAAATTTTAGCATTACGTATCGCTGACAATCAGCAACATTTTATTGAATCTACAGAACAATGCTTAGCAGAGGCGGAAATGGATCGACACTTTACGCCTTTAGGTCTGTATAAAGATAACACCGCTATAGGCTTCGCTATGTACGGCTTATTCCCTCATGATGATTATAGTCAACGAGTATGGCTTGATCGCTATCTAATAGCAGAACAATACCAAGGACAAGGTTTGGGAAAACATTTTTTACAGCAACTTATTCAATATTTAACAGTAAAGTTCAACTGTCTTCAGATATATTTAAGTGTTTATGACAATAACGCTGTAGCTATCCAGCTGTATAAACAATTCGGTTTTATATTTAATGGTGAGCTAGATGATAAAGGGGAAAAAGTAATGGTTTTGGAGGTGCATGGTTATGACAACCATTAATCCAATTGAAACAAAGCCACTGAAACCATTATTTTTATCATACTTATTCCCTGCCATGATCGGGATGCTTTTAATGTCCGTCAATATATTGGTAGATGGCATTTTCGTTAGTCACGGCGTGGGACCTACAGCTTTAGCTGGGGTTAATATAGCTGTTCCTATTTTCTCTATTTTGCTTTCTATTTCTCTATGGATTGGTATGGGAGGAGCTACTCTTTTCTCGATTTCTCTAGGAGAGGCAAATAAGCAACGAGCCCATCAACTATTTACATTGGCGTTTTCTACAATGCTTGTGGTTGTGATCACGATTATTGGATTTCTCGCATTAAATCTAAAGGATATTTCTTATATATTCGGAGCGAGTGATGATACGTATCCTTATGTGCAGGAGTATTTACATGTAATTTTGCTCTTTGGGATATTTTACACAATTGAAAATTTATTAAGCATCTTTATTCGAAATGATGGCAATCCAAAATTGGCTATGCTGGGCTTAATTACAACATCGGCTTTGAATATACTCTTAAATTATGTTTTCATCTTTGTACTAGACTATGGTGTGACTGGCTGTGCCTTAGCGACAGCAATAGCTACAATTATAGGTACGTCTGTGCTATGTCTCCATTTTTTCCGTCCTCAATCTGAGTTAAAATTTGTCACTTCATTTTTAAATCTATCAGATTTGAAAAAAATTTTTGCTATAGGTTTACCTAGCTTTATTGTTGAAGCCTCCGTTGCAGTTATCGTTATTTTGTATAACGTTACATTTTTACATTATTTAGGTGCGAATGGCGTTACTGCCTATGCAATGGTCAATTACATCCATACTGTCTTACTGACTATTTTCCTTGGCGTCGGTATGGCTCTACAACCGTTAGTTAGCTATCACCACGGGGCAAGATTACTAGAAAGATTAACAGCTTTATTGAAAATCGGTTTAGCTACCGCGTTTATTTTAGGATTAACAACAGCTCTTATAGCTCTTCTTTTCCCTTCTCAATTAATGGCGTTATTCGGAGATAGCTCATTGGAAATTCGCAGTATGGCAGCACAGGGCTTTGTTCATTTTGCCATTGGCTATGTATTTTTAGGGATCAACATGGTGTTCGCAGAATTCTTTCAATCCATTGAAAAAATTCGTATTGCTACAACAATTATGTTACTACGCAGTATTATCTTATTTATCCCTACTCTCATCATACTACCCAAGATACTTGGCTCGCAGGCTATTTGGTGGACCTTCCCAGTAGCAGAAGGAATTACAGCATTGCTTATTTACTTGTTCATTAGGAAAAATCCAAGAACGCTTTCATCTCCTGACCATGCTTAAATGAAAGGGGACCTCATCAAGGTCCCCTTTTAATATGTTTGCCTAACAAAATTGCATTTTTAGCGTACCTCTTCCTTCTTCTACTATTACTTCCCCAACTGCTCCATTCACTAGAATTAATTGAGGGGGGACATGTCCAATATCTACTTCATAGAAAACTGGTATTCCCATCTCGTCAAAAATATCCCCTAATGCATCCACCAATGTAAAGTCCCCTAGATTTTCATATAGTCCTGCTCGCCCGATTAGAACACCATTACATTTATTGAACCAACCATTATACTTTAATTGCCACAAAGCTCGGTAGATTTTTGCTGCATCCATACCAACACTTTCTAAATACCATATTGTTCCTTCCTCAGAGCAATATTCGTTAATAAATGATTGAACGTAATCGAAGGGCGTACCTATAAGAATTTGCAATGTATTTAAACAGCCACCTATCAACCTACCTGTCATACGATTACTACGATCTTGGTTTAGAACTTTCCATTCGGTTGCACTGTCAAAATAAAATCCTGTAGCAGGATTTTTATAAACTTGCTCCCAGCTCGATTGAAAATAGTGAGAAGAGCTTTGAGTTATTGAATGACCAGTCTTACATGTAATTACGTCTATCCATTTAGAAGAAAGTTCATCCCATTGAGGTGCAGATAATTCAGTAAAATTCACCCCATGTGCGGATGCGTACCCCGTCATGGTTGTGTATACAAAAGATAAAGTACTAATATCTGAATACCCTAATATCCATTTGGGTCCCGCTTTTTTTAATTCGTCCCAATCGATTAAAGGTAATAACTCCATTAAAAAACTGCCTCCCCACGGTGGCATGACGACATCTATACGCTCATCTAATAAATAGTCCATAAGTTCAGAGACTCGCTTTTCTTTTGTTGTACTTCTACCTTTAAGCTGCGTCCAGGTAGTATTTCCAATAATAACTTTCATTCCTCTTTGTATTAATTGTTTTTCAGCTTCTGTTAGTAATAGATGGAGATGCTGTTCGACTCCACTAGAGGGTGCTGTCACGCCAATCGTAAGAGGTGTTTTTAAAGTAGGATATTGTATTTTCATTTACCATCTCTCCTTTGTGCCTTCAAAAAATAATTGTTTTACAACAACAAGACGATTTTGGGTCTCTTAATTAGTTTCGTATATCATTTTTAGAATACATTTTAACTAAAAATACAGCTATGTAAGTTTCAACACTATTTCTGTCCTTCACACAGAAACAGAAATTTTTACCAATTATACTTGTGTTCAGAAAAAAAACCAACACAAAAATCTGCGCTGGTTAAATTTCTACTTTTAAATTTTCATATACTCATCACGCAACAGACTCATAATGATTTCATCAGAAAACGTATTATTCATAAACAAGGCCTGCCTCAAAACACCTTCTTTTTTAAAGCCGACCTTTTCATAGGATTTAATTGCTCTACTATTGTGTGAATATACCTGTAATTCTAAGCGATTCAGATTTAGCTCCTCAAATGTAAATCTTTGAGCAAGCCTAACTGCTTCTGAACCCATACCTCTGCCACAGTTCTCTATATTATGTAAAGCTATACGGAACACTGCCTTTTTATTATCTAAATCAACCTCCATAATCGCCAAATCACCAATTACCTGATCATTATCAACTAAACAAATAGCAAAATCATAGCGAGAAGAATCTACTGTAAAGCGTTTGATTGCCTCTTTGATTTGTTCCTTTGTTAAGATGTTCCGTGTTCCTGTCATATACATGATTTCTTCATTTTGAAAGCATCTTATAATACTATCACAATCATCTTCACGTATTTCTCTTAAATAGACCTGTTGACCTTTTATCAATATAAACACCTCTTGTGCATTAAATAAGGAATCATCATGTATGTAGATGATTCCTTTGTTAGAACTATTCCATTTGTTTTTCAGTGTGTACCTTCACCGATTTCTTCGCAGGGTCTTCCGAGGAGGTTACACCTAGAATATCAAGCAGGAACATAAATAGTGGAATACCTATGATTAGTCCCCATACACCAAGGAAATGCTCAGAAAAGAGAATGACCATAAACGTATAGAAAATCGGTAAATCTGTTTTGGCAGACATAAGCTTTGGATTTAAGAAATACGCTTCAATGGCATGTAAAACCATAACAATAACTAAAATATAGACGATGTACATCAAACCACCAATGCTATATGCAATAATACTTAATGGTATTAATGAGATGATAACGCCTGCGACTGGAACTAAGCCTAAAATAAAGAGCATAATCCCAAGTGCAATCAAATGTGGGAAGCCCATAATAGAAAGGGCGATGACGGATAACACACAGTTAACAGCAGCAATAATAAATTGTGCTTCAATTACTTTACCAAATGAGCGGATGAATATTCTTGAGAAATAATGAAGCTCATCGTAAAGCGGTCCAATTTTACTATCCTTAAACTTAGCTGTAAACTCAATAATACGATTCTTTTCTAACAAGATGAATAAACTCAAAATTAGAGAAATCAATATTTGCATAATGATTTTACCAATATTCGTAATATTTTTAAGAGTTAAATCCACACCTTGCTCTAAATATTTCCCGAGCTCTATTTTCTCAAAAGTCGGTGCTAAGTATCTCGCAATCTCATTGTCATCTGGGTCGAGATTAAAACTTGCAATGAGGTCAAAAAGCTGTGTGATCTGCTGGGTCACAATCGGTAAATATTTGTAAATAACAGCTACAATACCCGCAACAAGTAAAAGATATAATGTTACCGTCACAGCTTTTTCATTCATCGGCGTATATTTTCTAATGCTTTTCGTTGTCTTGGTAGTAAGCTGGTTCATCAAATAAGTAATAATAAACGTAAGTAAAATTAGATTGATCATACTACGCATTAAATATAATGCAAGAGCAATCCCAACTAGAATAATAAAACGCTTAAATCCATTACTCCGAAAGAAATTATTCATTTATTCACTCCTTCTACAAAACGGCCTCGCTGCCTCTGCTACCTAGGGCTACACTATAAAATTGATTTATAACAATACGCATCATTCTTATGTAAAAATTTCCCTCTCATTTACTGAGTATAGCCATCTACCTTCAAAATAAGACGAAATATATGTTTCTTTTAGAAGTGTCTGTATAAAACCTAAGGCGGGGTTGAAGTGAATTGTATGTCTTGTCAAATTAAAAAGTCGAAACTCTTATCCTTTGTGAAAGCTTTACCAGCGTATTAGCCAAAATTCTATAAATCTATTATAACCCTTTAAACCAGCATATCCAATTTGTATGTTCTTTTATAATGGTATTTGTATAGAACTTTTATCAACTATTACTTTATGCTATTTTGATTAGAGATATAAATTAAACAGAGACAAGGACTGATTCTATGAAAATTGCGAGAAACCCTCAGAACATTCATCCACCCGTTGCTCCTTATGTTCATCAAATTGAGGTGACGGGGCCTCAGAGATGGTTAACACTATCTGGACAAATCGGCATGATAGCTGATGGATCTATACCTGAAGATGCAATAGCTCAATTGAAGATAGCACTTGAAAATATTAAAAGAAATCTAGATAGTGCCGATATGGAAGTTCAAGATATTACAAAGCTCGTCTTTTATTTAGTGGGGGATATGGATGCTATTCAACGAAAGGAAATTATCAGTGACTTCTTGGGGGAACATCTTCCATGTACAACATTAATGTATGTCGTTGCACTCGCTACGCCAGCTTTAAAGGTTGAGATTGACGCATGGGCTTGTAAGGATTTATAAATTCATCCTATGTTTTATAAACTAAATTTGTGCATTTTTTTTATTTTTCAATACCCCTTTAGCAGTGCTAAAGGGGTATTGCCTTATTATTTAAGTAATGTCAGCGTCGTTGCAATAGCGTTATCAGCAAACGAGCGTTGTGGCTGCGATTTCAGCATAACTGTTAACCCTATTAACGCAACAATTAATCCTTGCGCTAAAGACTTTGAATCCGTGTTCGCCTCTAGTTCTCCTGATTGAATTCCCCGTTCAATTGTCTCCTGAAAAATTACTGATAGATAGAGTTGATGCTCACTGCAAATGAGGCGATTCATATAAATCAATCATCCTCTATATCCCGCGCTGTAACATTATTATTCGCTACAGCCTGCGGAATGTCTGTTGCCAATATTTATTTTGCTCAGCCGCTGCTAGATGAATTATCGAATGATTTTGCTATTGATCAATCAATTATTGGTTTGATTATTACTATCACACAAATTTTTTATGGGCTAGGCTCTCAAAAATCTCTCCAACTTTAGCTTAGTTTGATCCTGCAAGCCTGCTTAATCAAGCTCACGTACTTTAATCGGAATTAATGTTCTTTCCAATTGTTCACGGTGCTGCTCGTACTGAGGTGGCAACATTAATTGACTACCCATTGTCTCTTTTGTCTCGTCATGAGCAAATCCAGGAGGATCTGTAGCGATTTCAAATAAAATTTCGCCAGGTTCACGGAAATAAATCGCATTAAAATAATTACGATCTTTTACTTCTGTTACATGTTGTCCATGATTCATCACATACTCTTGCCATTCTAAATGATCTGTATTATCTTGAGCTCTCCACGCAATATGATGCACAGTTCCTACACCCATTTGGCCACGTTGACCTGCAACTGTTTTTAAATCCACTGTATTGCCGATTTCTGCACTAGAAGTATAACGCGTATAGTCACCTTCCGTCGCTACCTTTTCAAGACCCATTACTTCTGTTAAAACTTTGGCAGTTTCTTCAGGGTGACTTGAGAATAGTGTAGCTCCACCAAATCCTTTGATAGCAACCTCAGGTGTTACTTCACCAAATGACCATTCGTTGAGCCCGCCTTTCGCACGTGCCACGAGTTCAATATGCAAACCATGTGGATCATCGAATTGAATGACTTGCTCACCAAAACGTTCAGCTTTTTGGAAAGGAATCGAGTATTTCGCTAAGCGATTAACCCAAAATGGCAGTGCTCCTTCTGGTACAACATACGTTGTAACGCCAACCTGACCATCACCAATACGTCCTTGATAAGCATTAGCCCAAGGGAAGAAGGTAATGATTGTTCCTGGTTTCCCACCTTTGTCACCGAAATATAAATGATATGTGCCCGGATCATCAAAGTTTACTGTTTGTTTTACTAAACGTAAGCCTAATACTCCCGCATAAAAATCAATATTCTCTTGCGGATGTCCTACGATCGCTGTGATATGGTGTATACCTGCTGTATGTTTTTTCATGTTAACAAGCCCTTTCATGACTATATTTCTCACCTATACTATGCCCTATTTATACCTACCTCAATCTGTAAAAGCTTAGCGAATTGTATACAACGCTTTAGACCATGGGATCAATTGATCTAACATTTGGTTTACTGAATCTATTTGTACTTCTTTTGGTTTAAATTCTGTGCCATTTTCAAAATCTGTGAATAATGATAGTGCTGGATGAACACGCACATCTGCGATTAAAAGCTCACCCATAATCCCACGTAAATGTTCTGCTGCACGAGCACCGCCAACAGAACCATAAGATACGATTCCAGCTGCTTTGTTATTCCATTCAACACGTAAGTAGTCTAGTGCATTTTTTAATGCACCTGTAATAGAGTGATTGTATTCTTGTACGATGAATACAAAACCATCTTGTTTAGCAATAATTTCTGACCAACCTTGTGCTCCTGAAGCATCCTGTCCTGGCTCACCTAATAATGGTAATTTATAATCAGCAATATCAATCACTGTATAATTGGCATCTCCACGTTGATCTGCAATTTCCTTTACCCACTGTGCTACTTGAGGGCTTACACGCCCCTCACGAGTTGATCCAATAATAATACCGATATTTAATTCTGCCATTGTTTGTTCCTCCTCTTTTTTTGTACGAAATAATTTATTAAAAAACCCCATAATTGTACCTCCTGGCGAAGCTAAAGGTTCGAATTCATTTATCTTGAATTTATTTATCTTGAATTCGAGATAATAATAACACGATATTTTTATAAACGTCAACAACTTTGTTTTGAAAATTAAAAAGGCAGAGATAATTAATTCTCTGCCTCCCCTAAAAGCTTATAAACTTGTGTTTTTAGATAACGATATTGACTATCATTAGTATCTTGAAAAGCCTCTACCCTATTTGAATCAATATCTTGGTAGTGGATTAGATATGGAAATTGTTCCTCGGAGAAATCCTTTCTTTCTCCATTAATAATATTATAAAAGTGCCAGCCTTCCTCAAGAAATGTCTTCCTAATTTCTCCGCCAAGAATATCCTGCACAACTAATGAAGTGACGCCACATTGTCCTTTTGCAGGGTTGTCCACACTCCATTTAGAACTTGATTGAATGGACCATGATTTTCTTAAGGCATTTAATACATCTTTTTCCATGCAAAAACTCCTTTCAAACACGTTAAAATGGGACTTCATCCATTCTTATTGGTGTTGACTTCCCAACTACCCAATCATCTTTAATAGAACCATAGACAATACTATCTGTCACAGTACCATCTTCATTTTCCCAAGCATTTCTTAAATACCCTTCCTTCACAAAGCCAGCTTTACTAAAGCATTTTCGCATTCCTATATTATCAACTCTTGTGTAGCCTTCAATACGAATTTTCTTTCTTTCGGCAAACAGATATTCTTGTAGCCAATGAAGTGCTTTGACACCATATCCTTTGCCTCGATAATTTGCATCTAAACGGAGATCAAAAAGAGGGATCGTATCGTCTATATCATGAATAAAGATAACGCCAACTTTTTCTCCATCTTCTAGTATCCAATGTGTTTCACGATTGTTCTGATAGTATCCTTCGGCATATGCAGCTCGAATAGCCTCTTCTTTTATGTAGGAATTCGTGTGATACAACCATCTATTTTGCGTTAATAAATGAACTAAATCATCGATTTCTTCTTCAAATAATTTTATTTCCATACATATCTCCTTTCATCTAAACGTCCTCACATATATCTGAAAAAATAAAATTAGTTTTTGTATGTGCATATGGCTGTAATGCATCAATAAACTGCTCTACATCAGGAAAAGATTGAAAATGCCCCTTTAATAAAAAACATGACTCACCTGAAATGCGATAACAGAAGTCTATATTTGTATAAACCTTCAGATGTTCTTTAAAGTCTGCATAGCGGTTATTTTTGATTGTCGCCTCAACAATCGCTTCAATTGGATAACCCAATGCTTTCTTATTAATAGCTAACGTATATCTCTTAATGACCTTCTGTTCCTCTAATTGTCTTATTCTTTCACGAACTGCTGGTGCAGATAAGTGAACCCTTCTTCCTAGCTCGCTCATAGAAATTCGACTATCTTCTTTTAATTCTTTAAGTATCATTTCGTTAATGAAATCCATTTTGTAAATACCCCTTCTTTTTGAAGGAAAACAATCATATTTCCCTTCGAATTGATATGTTAACTTCGTTATGAACATTTTACACTAATTAATAGAAGGAGGAATGATTGATGACACTTATTCAATTATATGACAAGGGCTTAACACCCTTTCAACAATTATTAGGCTACAACAAGGGAATTCAGCTGCACTGGCAGCAGTTGGGGGAGGTACTCGAAAAAGACGGGCATCTATCCACTTCATTAAAAGAAGAGGTTCGAAAAACTTTAGCTCAAAAAAATGGCTGTCAGTATTGTCAGGCAAAAGGCAAGCCTGATCCCCAGAACTATGATGAGAAAACGGCAGTATGCACAGGTTTTGCGGAAGCATTCTTAGCTGCTAAGGGGCACACCGCCCCCAACGTCACGGCTGTATTAAAGGACTATTTAACAGAAGCGGAGATTAGTGAGCTACTAGCATTTATTTGCTTCACGACAGCACAGCAATATTTTGGCGCACTCATGCAATTAAAATAATAAGGAGCTAGGGGCGAAACCCTAGTTCCTATTCCAGCTGCTATCCTTTTAATTCCATTTTATTAGCTATATCTATAATAAATTTCTTACTAAGCTCTTCTTTCATATTATTTTCAGCATCCACCATCACTTGCTCAATGAGACAGCCTTGATGATGGAAGGAATCTTCGTGATCAGAAGAGCAACTAAATAATGAGGTTTGTCCTTCAATCGCATAAATAACCTCTAAAAACGAAATTTCTTGGGGGCGCTTAGAAATGCGGTAACCACCGTTGACACCTGGGTTTGACTCAATTAAGCCTGCCTTCACAAGCTTAGTTAATATTTTGGAAAGATAGGTTGGAGATAATTTTTGCATTTCTGCTAAAGACTCTACACTCATTGATTTCCCTTTAGGATTGCGTGTTAAAAACACCATTGTATGTAAAGCATAATTTGTTGCTTTTGAATACTTCATCATTCATCACCCTTCATTCAGGACCTTTATTATCTGCAATTAAAACACATTCTATCATAATTCAAGAAAAAAGCATGTTTTGTATGAAAACACGCTTTTATGATCCCTAGTCATGCTGTCCATAACCCGCTTCTCCAGCAAGAGCATCAGCCTTTGTTACTTGTACAGTCCCAAATGGATGATTTGGTGGCGCATAGATCGTGTAAAGCTTTAGTGGTTTATCCCCTGTATTCGTAACATTATGCCATGTTCCTGCTGGTACCATAATAGCCGTATCTTCTGCGACATGTCTCTGATAGTTTAAATAATCTCTAGTTGGCCCCATTTGAGTTAATCCATGCCCCTCCTCAATACAAATGAATTGGTCCACATGTGGGTGTACTTCTAAACCAATATCTTCTCCGACATTAAGACTCATCACCGTTACTTGTACGTTTGACCCTGTCCACAATGCTGTACGATAATTTTTATTGCGCTTTGTAGCCTCTTCAATGTCGATAACAAATGGTGTTGGTCCAAAATCATTCTGGACATTACTTCTTGGCGCTCGTTCTGCCTGATTTGGATAGGCCCAATAAACAGGTTGATAACCGTAATGATACGATTGATAATTACCGTAATAAGGGTGGTACATTTATCTCAATCCTCTCATGCATGATAACGCTATAGTATGCAGCTGAATGAAAGAAGGTACTCACATGTAGTGTGACTTAATTGAGTAATCTTTATATATAGACTGGAGGTAGATACAGTGTATGCTAGATTAACAAAAAAGCTTGCAGGTAATCCTGCGATTAAATGGTTTTCTGGACACGTTGAGCAGAGTTAGGATTCGATTTACCACCATCCTATTGCTGGTGGTTAAAAAATTATGGCAATGGGCAGCTGAATGGTGGATCTATTCTCTCAATCGGCCCACCAGCATACAGAGACATCAATGATCATGATATTCTCTATATACATCGTCTTAACTTGGCTGACGAGGAGTGGTGTAAACAATTTCCGAATAGATTGGATTTATTTATTCCAGACTCTGACGAATTGTACTTCTTTGATCGTTCGTCTAAAGATGAACACGGCGAATTTCCAGTTATGTGCTATGACTTAATGAATGACATGATCTATGAATATGCCTCTTCTTTCTCAGAATTTCTTGAAAAACTGATTGATGAGCGTAGTTAATAGTATGAGTTGCCTTATCTATGGGCAACTCACAACTCGGAAAATTCCTCTTTCAAACGCTTACGAAATTTATCATCTGTAAGAAATTTCAATTGAAAACTATTCATACTATTTGAGAGCTTAATCTGCTCCATTGTATTTAAGTTGTTAGCGAAAAAGGCTATTTCTGTTTGATTTCCATCTTTATCTTCCGCATAGGCTGCTAGTGTTAACACAAATGCCGTCGATCCTCCCTTTTGACCAGCATGTTTTAACCATGCTTGATTTCTAGGATTCTGCATCAATTGCTCCAACACGGGATCTAAATATTTATGTACTTCTGCGCTAAAGAAATTTTTACCATTCAATTTTTCTAAAATAGAGATGTAATCACTTGTTGTGGCCCTTATTAAACGATCAGACCATATCTTTTGAAAATCCATATTGAGCATTTTTTGAGCTTTTGTTTTCTCCTCAATTGTTAAAGGATGTTCTATCCAATTCGAATGAATAGCCAATGCACGATCACGATATTCAACCATATCCATTTTTCGCAAAGCAGTTAATGTTGCTTTTTTCGTTAAATTTTTTTCCTCCATCAAGTGAATGGGAATATAAAGTGCACTTACAATTGGATACAAAGGTTCATGATCCTCTACATTTAACTGTGTAAGCACATCATTAAATATTTGAAAGTCTAATACATTCATTAAATATTCCGTATTTGCATTGGAGCTATAGGCAATCATGCCATTTGCTACTTCACTTAAAGGTACACTATCTGCACCCTGAAGGTTTAACTGCGCCAACCATGCTTTATGTGCGCCGCCATCTGTTTTAGGAATGTAGAATGCCTCTAACTCCTTTAGATTTACTTGCTCTTTAGGATTAATACGGCCATCAGCTGCTTGTTGCGCATAGGCGATGGCTACGATTATTTTAACCGTACTTGCTAACGGTAGCTGTTCCTTGGTGTTTAGCTCCACCCAATGTTGTTGATTATATTGAATGGCTACGGAAATATTTTTATCCTCTTTATGTTCCTTGATAAATTGCACGATATATTCAGGATCGTTCTTCTTGATTTCTTTTTGAAACTTCCAAAAAATAATGCTACATACAAAACCTATACAAACCAAAACACTGCCAATCATCCAATACAACTTTTTCATATTCATCCCTCCATCATTCAGCTGCTTCTAACAACCATTGCTGTAATACTGTAGACGACTGGTTATTTAATCGTAATGCTATTTCTGTTTTTATTTCTGGAGGCATCACTTCAACAAGTATGCATACAGAATCCCTTGCTTGATTCACCTCGAATAACTCTTCTTAGCACAAACTAATTCAGCTCCAATTGCTCGATGATATCGATCGTTGACATACTCTCCTCCTTAATGAATTAGAGAAGCTCGTAAATTGCTAACCCCATTTTCTAAATATCCTTTGAGGCACGTTAATGTATAGACCCAACCCTCTTTTTGGCCCATCATTTTTGTCACAATTTCTGGGTCATGTGCATTTAACCCAGATTCTACAACAGTAATAATTGTTTCACTTTCTGATTCTTCAAAAGTGATGGTAACCATTGTCACTTCACCATGCTCTTCTCCCCAAACAAACACAATTTTTTTATTCATCTCCATTTCAAGCACAGTGATCACACCCTCTGCACCATACTCCTCATATTTAAGCGTGATTCTTTTACCTTCTGCCCATCTTTCGGAACTGCTAGAAAACCAATAATGACCGATTTCAGTAGGGGAAATAATGGCTTAAATACTTTATGGGCTGGTTGATTGATTTTTAGTTTCGTCGTCACATCCGTATTTATCATCATTCATCTTCCTTTTTCATATTGTCTATCTACACCTTCGCCGAAATTTTCCATTAACCTTCCTTCCTAATAAAAATTCACTAAAAAAGGTGCGATTCTCCTAATGGAATCGCACCTTTTCACTTAAAGTATTTTTTTATTATGAACAGTCAACTGAATATCTGCTACATTGTCGATAAAATTTTTATCATGTGTGACAAAGATTATTGTTCCCTCATAAGCAGCTATAAATTGTTCAAGGGCTTCGAGTGCTTGAATATCTAAGAAATTAGTTGGTTCATCCAACAGCAAAATATTATAATTTCCTAAAAATAGCCGACAAAGCTGAAGGCGTATGGCCTCACCACCACTAAGTGTGGTAATTTTCTTTTGTAAATCAGTGCCAGCAAACTGCATGGAATGAAGTACGCTTCGTAATAAACTTTCATCATATTCAGAGCGATTCTTTAAAAATTGTAGCACTGTTTCCTCACCAGCAAATTGGTAGCTCATCTGATGAAAATAACCTATTTTAGCCTTTGGAGAAATAGTTATTCCCTCACCAGTATTAGCTATATGTTTTAGTAATGTACTTTTACCACTACCATTTTTACCCTTAAGCGCAATTTTTTTACCTAACGGGATTTGGAAGCTGACCTCGTGTAATAGTACCTTATCTTGAGCATATAAAGTGAATCGATCTGCCATAATGGGATACTTATTATGCAATGCCAAGGCTTTTGATTGCCGAAAAACAATTTTTCTTTCCTCCTGCACCGCTTCTACTTTTTGAAGCTTCCCTATCCGATGTTCGATAGCTTTTGCTGCACGCTGTACAGCTTTTTGACTTGTGCCTTTGGACTTTGTCATAAACATACGATTAGGTTTAGCGTTAGCCTCTCTTTTAGACATATTGCCTGCCTGAGCAATCTTTTTAGCTTTTTTCATTTTTTCATCTACAGCTTTTTCAAGTCTGCTCTTTTCTTTCAAATATTGATCATGAGCCTGATTTTGTTGATCTTGCTCTAATTGCTTTTGCATGGCATAATTGCTGTAATTTCCTGAGTAGATCGTTACCTTACCACCATCTACCTCCCATATCGTTGTAACCAGCTCATCTAGTACAGCACGATCATGGCTGATGAGTATGAGGGCCCCATAATAATAACGTAATTCATCTAATAAAAATGAAATTCCAAGTTGATCCAAATGTGTTGTCGGCTCATCAATAAGCAAAGCTTCCTCATAAGAAGTAAATAATTGTGCTAGCTTTAATCTTGTTTGCTCTCCACCACTTAATCCTTCAGAATACGTAGGTACTGCTAATTTCCCTAATAACTGTGGATCGGCCTCTATTAACGTTGGTGCCTTCATCTGTTCAAAATATCCGAAATGAACATGACTTTTCAATTTCCCACTTATCGGTTGTATCTTGCCAGCAAGTAACTTCATCAACGTACTTTTACCTACACCATTTTTGCCAACGATACCTATCCGGTCAAATTGATGCACAGCTAATTTTTCAATATTTAATAGTTCTTTATCTAAATAAGTAACGACTACATTCTCTAACTCAAAGCAAACCTTTTCCATATTGCTACCTCCCGAAATTGATCATTCCGTATCGATAGCGATGGTATCGATACGAGCTTTTAATCAAAGCTCGTATCAAAAGAATAATAGACTATACATTTCACTTTCCTCCCTACATTCAATAAAAAAACACAGACAATTTGCCTGTGATGTAAAGTAAAAGAGATTGATTGTAAGACAAGCGTCTTTTTTCTCATGATGATGAAGATGATTAAAAAAGGACAGACTATCCCATTTACTCTGGTGTACAAAACAGAGTTTGGCCCTATTCAGTTACTGGTTCAACATTGGGAAACGTAGTCTCATAGCATGTGTCATTTTTTAATAACCCTCCTAGCAGTGTTACGACTATTATAAATTTTAGCTATAATATGTCAAGTTTCCAAAGTTCTCTCTAAAGACACACTAATTACTGTCGATATATCACAAATGAACATTCCAAAAAGTATATCATTTGGTGAAAACCTGATATAGTATGGAATTTAAGAAAAAATAAAATTTGATTTGGTGGTGTTATGTGAATGAAGAAATACGTTATCGATATTTTAATGATTATGCTTGGATCACTGCTTTTTGCCCTAGCAGTTAACTTATTTGTTATTCCTAATGATTTAGGTGAAGGTGGCGTAACAGGCTTAACGATTATTGCTTATTATCTGTTCGGATGGTCGCCAAGTATTGTCAGCTTTGTTATGAATGCAGCTTTACTTATCGTTGGTTATAAATTTTTAAATAGACAAACAACAATTTATACAATCATAGCGGTCTCATTCCACTCTTTATTTTTACATTTAACAGAAACGTGGTCTATTTCTTCAGATGAGATTATCGTCAATACAATTTTTGGTGGCGTATTTGCAGGAGTCGGTATTGGCTTAATTATAAGAGTTGGTGGTACAACAGCAGGTTCTACAATTTTAGCGAGAATCACTAACAAATATCTTGGATGGAGTATTAGCTATGGACTTTTATTCTTCGATTTAATTGTTGCTTTTTCATCTTATTTTATCATTGGTGCGGAGGCATTAATGCTAACAATTGTTATGCTGTATGTTGGTACAAAGGTAATGGAGTTTGTTATTGAAGGGGTTAACCCTAAAAAGGCAGTTACCATTATCTCCAAAAAACCAGAAGACATTGCTGGACAGGTAACTGCTTATATGAATCGTGGGGTAACTGTACTATCAGGTCATGGTTATTATACAAAGGAACAAAAGGAAATCCTGTATATTGTTATTAGTAAGCAAGAAGTTGTAAAGCTTAAAAAAATTGTCAAGGAAGTAGACAAGGACGCATTTATTGCCATTCATGATGTAAGGGACGTTTTCGGAGAAGGCTTTATTGAATTAGCAAAATCATAAAACAGTCAAAACACCTTTTGTAGATAACAACAAAAGGTGTTTTATATTGTTGAAAAAGATTTCACTAGCAGAAAAAGAACCTTTGGCAAAGCGAAGGGTTGATTTCCGTTCCCCAATTAGAAGTAGCTTGGAACGGATATTCATTTTCACCTTTCACAAAAATTCTATTGGTGATTTTGTTTTTCTATTTACCTATTTCTATCAATCTGTAAGGAGCTTTCGATAATACTGTCTAATAGTGCTGAATAGCTGATCCCCGCTGCAAGGGCACTTTTTGGTAGGAGGCTATTTTGCGTCATGCCAGGCAATGTATTAACCTCCAACACATAAGGAACGCCATCCTTAATTAACATATCTACTCTTGCATAGACAGTGCATCTTAAAGCCTTGTAACTGATCATCGCAGCCTTTGCAACTCGGTCGTGAATTGCAAGTGGTAGTTCCACAGGCTCCTCTACTGTAGAAGCATCGTCATATTTTGCCTGGTAGTCAAAAAATACTGCTGTATGTTTGATTGACAGGATTGGCAATAGCTGTTCATTAAGGATGGGGCATGTAATTTCTTCGCCAATCAAGTACTGCTCAATAATGATTTCGTTATCCCACTTAAATACCTCTGTAACTGCAGCTAATAAGGCACTCCGGTCATGGACAATTTGAACACCCACACTAGAACCACCAGCATTTGGCTTAACTACAAGTGGATAACCCATAAGCTCTATATCCTGTAAGGGCAACTCCTCTCCTTTTATGAGATGCACCCAATCTGGCGTTGCAACACCTTCATATCGAAGGATTTTTTTAGCCATATTTTTATCCATGCACAAACTACTTGCTAGAAGACCGCTTCCTGTATAAGGAATACCCAACGTTTCTAGCACCCCCTGAATCGTACCATCTTCCCCAAACTTACCGTGAAGTGCTAACAAAGCCACATCAATATCACCCACCTTGTCAATTACCTCTTTGTTGTTATCTAATGTGATGGCCACAACTTCGTATTTTTGCTTATCTAATTGAGTGACCATTTCCTTACCTGTCATAATGGAAACCTGCTTTTCAGAGGAAGTACCACCCATAATTACGCCAACCTTCATTTTTTCAACTCCTCATAACGTTTTTCAATGTATCACCAATGATTTGAATACCTCGAACAATATCGTCATCTGCTAAACGAGAAAAGCCTAAACGAAATGTATGACTACCTCTTCCATTTGTATAAAATACATCACCTGGATAAAATACCACGCCCTTGTCATAGCATTTCTCAAGCAACAATCGTGCATCTACGTCCTCTTTTAGTTCTATAAAAAGGTGAAGCCCCCCATCCCCTGTTATCCTGCTATAGGGAATGTATTGCATACAAGCTTGACGGGCAAGCTCATATTTTTTCTTGTAAACAAATCTTGCTTTCTTTAAATATTTTTCAAAGTAACCATCCTGTAAATATTGATATAACACTGCCTGATCCAGTGTTGATGTATGAATTGTTCGAGCTCTTTTCATACTTTCCAAGCTATCAATTAACTCCCTATCTGCTAAAATCCAGCCAACACGTAAGCCAGGGAAAAGAATTTTAGAAAAGCTACCAATATAGACAATGTTATTACCTATACCGCTAAAAGCGATTAGTGGTGCCAAATGCGAGCTTGAATACCTTAATTCCTCATTAAAGCCATCTTCTATAATGGGTATTTGATATTTGGAAAAAAGCTGAAAAATAGCACTCCTTTTCTCGGAGGAAGTGACAATTCCTGTTGGATTATGATAGGACGGGATAAGATAGGCAAAATCAAAGTCCTTATCTGCTAATGTTTTTTCCACCTGTTCCATGTCAATCCCGTCATCTTGCATATCGATGCCATGTACGTCTAACCCATGCAAACGGAAAAGCTTCAATGCTGCATGATGTGTAGGATTTTCACATAGTACACGCCCTGATTTTTTAGCTAAAGAGGACAATAAAATATCTAGACCTTCTGTAAAACCATTTGTAATTAAAATATCTTTATTAGAAATGTCCACACCTTTCATCTCCATATAGCTAAGAAGGTGGTCAATTAAGGGCTTATAGCCCTTGGCATAGCCATAGTTTAAGACAATATCTCCTTCAATGGACATCCTTGTGAGAAATGCCCTTTTGAAATTTTCAACATCAAAAAGCTTTTCTTCTGGAGCTATACTAGTAAATGAAATCATGCCTTTTTTCCAGTGTATATCTTGTCGTATTAAATCAATTTCATCAGCTAATAAAGTTGTTTCATTCAGCCTTTGTTTCCAATCTATTTCAATAGAAGAAGTTTTCAATGTAGTAACCTTTCCGATAAAATGCCCTTTTCCTTTCACTGCATAGATGATGCCATCTAGCTCTAATTCGGCATATGCGTTCAGCACCGTGTTTCTACTGACCGCTAATAACTTACTAAGTTCACGGGTAGATGGAAGCTTTTGATGTTCCAACAGATGCCCCTTGACAATCATGTCTTGAACATAATCCTTCAATTGTACATAAACTGGTCGTTCATCCATAAGCTTAAAATCACTAAACACTTCCTAACCCCCTTGCTTCATTTTTGCATAAACCCTGATAACCAAAAAGGTCCACACATTATGTAATTTCCTGTTAGAGTGGTTGCTCTTCTTTCTATCATATTTCAATATGGTCATAAGCATAAAAAGAAAACTCCTCTTTTGAGAAATATATCAGCAAAAAAGGAGTTTTATTATTATTTTAAAATATCATCCAGACCGTTTTCCTTTTTATCAGGACATACTAAGGACACCACAACTCCAACAATTAAGCAAATAAAGAATGTCGCTGCCTTGGCTGACACTACAGCCTCCATAGGTGACAGGGACCATACAATCGCACTAATAAAACCGACAATAATTGTAGCAATAACCCCAATGCCTGACACACGTTTCCAGAAAAAGATTAAAAGGATCACAACCGAAAATGTATTGCCAATCCCTGCCCATGCAAAGGATACTAAGCTATAAATTACAGAACCTGATTTGAGTGAAATCATAATACCCACAATCCCACTAATAACAGCCACTAGACGCGAAAGGTGAACTAATTTTTTGCTAGAAATATTCCAACGTAATGTTTTATGAATTATGTCCTCACTTATCGATGTTGTGATGACTAACAATTGAGACGAAGCCGTTGACATAATAGCTGCTAAAATACCAGCCACAATAATTCCTGCAACCCAAGGCGGTAAAATTTCAAATACCATATGTGGCAATATCATTTCAGGATCTTCAATAGAACCTTGCTTATACAAAGTTGAGGCGAAAATCGCAGATAAAAAGGCACCCACATAGACAATTAATGTCCAAATAATCGCCATATTACGGCCAGTAATTCGCTCTTTTTCAGTCGTAATAGCCATAAAGCGAGAGCTCAATTGAGGTTGCCCCCCAAGCCAGCCAAAGAACCAGGATAGATTTGTAAATAACATCGCCCCTAAGGCAAGTCCATTTAAGCCTCCAACCCAACTATCTGCACCATTGCCCATTTGAGCTAGCTCTGTTGAAATGCTTAAACCTTGATGTTGAATTTCCATATAAGCAGCAATTGGAACAATAACAAACGAGATCAGCATTAAAAAACTTTGGATTGTATCTGTCCAAACAACGGACATAAACCCCCCCATACATGAATAGGCAATTATTATTGCTCCAATAATAATTGTTCCCCATGTGATGTTGAATCCTGAGAATGAATAAATCGTTTTACCCATCCCAGAGAATTGAGCTGCTAAATAGCAAACAAAGAATAATACCATTACTGCAGAAGCTAACCAACGAATTATATCTGCGTGCTTTGGAAATTTAACAGCAATATAATCTGTTAGGCTATTCACCATATATTTTTGTTGCTCTGTCATAAAGCGCTTTGATAAAAATAGCCATGACACAACAACGCCTAAAAGCATGCCAGATAAAATCCAAATGCCTGACAGCCCAGCCACATAAATAAAGCCAATTGCCCCTAAAAACATATAGGCGGATTCACCCGTTGCGCGCTCTGAAAAGGCTAACGCCCAGCCCGGTAGTTTATTTCCCCCTAGAAAGTAATCATTATGTGATAAATCTTTTTTACTGAAGTAAATCCCTACTCCTAGCATAGCGAGTAAATAGACAAATATTTCAACATAAACAATTGTATGCATATACCCAAAGTCCTCCATCTGATTAATCTAAACAATCCCAATTGGTTTTATCAGATAATAGTTCGGGTTTTTTTAATTGTCAATAACTAATTTTGTAAAAAGGAGGCAAAGTATTTCGATATTTCTACAAACTTCAAAGCTCCTGGAGAAAGATGAATACTGTGTTTGTGTGCAATTCCAACCTGTCTAACATATGCTTGATAAAATTTTTTTCTAATCAGGTTACTTGGTGCATGTAGTAAAAGGGAGTTGGGCACAACAGAAATGCCTAAATTTTCATTGACCATTGTCAAAATGACTTGATCAACTGATAATTCATAGACTACATTGGGATGGATTTTATGTTTAGCTAAAATCCTTGATACATCTCGATCAATCGTACGTTTAGGCATAATCCAACGTTCATCCTGCAATTGCTCTAGAGAGAGCCTTTCTTCCTTCGCCAATGGATGTTCCTGTGCCATAATGCAAACAAGCTCATCATTAAAAATCGCATCGAATACAAGATATTTAGAATTTGGCTGCACTAAAAAACCGATATCTACAACGCCATTATGAAGCCATTCTTCGATTTGATCATAATCTCCCTCCATCAAACGTATTTCTAGGTCTGGATAATGCTGTTCGAAATACGCTAAAACCTTTGGTAATAAGACCAAGGAAACACTTGGTAGAATACCAACCGATAACATCCCACCAATGAGATTCTTTAAATTTGCTACAGAGGTTTCAAGCTGCTGTTGTTGCTGCAATATTTTTGAGATGTGTTCGTAAACAATTCTCCCCTCACTCGTTAAAACAATATTATTGCGGTTTCGAATAATTAGAGAAAGCCCTAATTCTGCCTCTAAATTACTAATCGTATGACTGATTGAAGACTGTGTGAGATTGAGCTTTAAGCCTGTTTCTGTAAAATTTCCTGTATCGATAAGTGTATGGAACGCAATATATTGTGCTAATGTAGCCATGCTATTCTGCTCCTTTTATGATTTTTTTTCATATTCGATTGTGTAAATATTCATTTGATTTAAATTACTAGCCACCTCTATAATAAAAATAAAATCCAAGTAAATCAATATGATTTGTTAATGAGGGGGCTCATAAAATGGCAGAGGACAAATTAATGATGAAGGCTTTATCTATGGACATAATTACCGCAAAAATGTTTACAGAATTACATCTCTCCATTACAGAGCAGTATGGCGAGCATGGTCGGAGATTAGTACAAAAAGGCTTAGATGCGTTTGGTTTAAAGGATGCTGAAGCAATGGCGAAAAAAGCAACAGCAGAAGGGGAAAATCATACTTTCTTTGAATACTTACCCCAAATCGTTGTAGGTGAAGAGAAATTTGCCGATTTAACACCGTTTGCTCGATTTTCTAAAATGTTTGCACAGATTGCCAAGCAAGTTGTAGATGAATATGGTGAAGCTGGTGAACAAGTGATTATGCGGGCAGTAGAACGTTTTGGTCATAAACGAGGCCAAGGTATTGCTCAACGTGCTCGCACAAACGGTCTAGAAAATTCCGTGGAGCATTATTTAACTAACTATGATATGGGTCGTAGTGATTTGTTTGAAATCGATACAGTTTATAAGGAAAATGAGGTTGAACAAACGTTTACTCACTGCCCATTAGGTCAACAATGGGCAGATGATGATATGGGTAAATACGGCATTTTGTATTGTAAAGTCATCGACCCCTCTATTGCTAAAGGGTACAATAAAAGCCTAGAGGTGGTACATGATCAATTTGTTTTACGTGAAGGACAGTGCCACTTCCAATTCCAAATGAAAGAGTGATGTCATGATTAACGGAGTTAGGCTCGTACAGCATCTTCAAGACTTAAGTCAAATTGGTCGTAATGAAAAGACAGGTGGCATTAACCGCTTCTCGTTCACACCAGAAGAAAAGCAGGCAATTGAGTTAGTCACAACTTATATGGAGCAAGCAGGTATGAATGTCACAATCGATGCAGTTGGAAACCTTATTGGTACATATGGTGAAGGAAATGAAACCATTATGCTAGGTTCTCACATCGATACAGTACCAGAGGGTGGCAAATATGATGGAGCATTAGGGGTGCTAGCAGCTATTGAAGTGGTACATACTATGCATGAGCAACAGTTGATACCCTCTAAAAAAATTCAAGTCGTCGCTTTTAAGGATGAGGAAGGCACGAGATTTGGCTTTGGGCTTCTTGGCAGTAGTGCAATGGCTGGTCTTTTAACAGAGGAGCAATTACAGCATACAGATGAAGCTGGCATTTCCATCGAAGAAGCCATGAAAGATTTCCATTTATCACCTTATCCTTTAACACAAGTGCATCGTAATGACATAAAAGCTTATTTAGAAATGCATATCGAGCAAGGAAAAGTGTTAGAAAATGAAGACCTACCAGTCGGTGTTGTCACAGGTATTGCAGCCCCATTATGGCTAGAGGTAACCGTAACGGGTGTCAGTGAACATGCTGGTGCAACACCTATGCCGATTCGTCAGGATGCTCTAACTGCAGCAAGTGAAATGATTTTAGCTATTGAGCAACTATTAAACAATACAACAGATTCCGTTGCAACGGTTGGTAAGCTAACGGTCTCTCCAAATGGGACAAACGTTATACCAGGTAAAGTTACGTTCTCGATTGATCTTCGTGATATTGACGAAAATAAAGTAAGTGCATTAGAGCAGGAAATTATGCAACAGCTTCAACAAATTGCTGAACGAAGACATGTCTCATTGGCTTCCAAAGTATTACAGCGCATTAAGCCTGCAAAAACCGATGCCTTACTACAACAGCAACTTACTACAAGTATTGAAAAGCAAGGTATACGTCCTTATTCTCTCATAAGTGGTGCTGGGCATGATGCAATGAATATAGCTGAAATTGCCCCGATTGGAATGCTATTCGTCCGCTCGAAGGACGGCATTAGTCATAATCCATTAGAATACAGCTCAGATGAGGATATTGTTGTAGCAACTAATATTTTTTATGATACTGTTGTCGAACTCTCTAAATAGCCCATAATATAGAAGAAAGCCATTCTCTAAATTGTTGAGAGTGGCTTTTATAGAAAGTCTTTATTCTTCGCCTTAGCAATAGTATTTTGAATGAACGGTTCCTTTTTCTTGGTATAGGTTTGGCGATCATACTGAAAGTGAACAGCAAGCTGTTCTTTTAACGTTTCATATTCATCCGCCGTTTGAGCATTTAATCGAAGATAATCTCGGAACAGACATTTGTCAATCCATTCACTACTGTTATATTCACATATATGTAAATGACATGTTCCTTGGCCCCATAGCCCTTTTCTAAAAAATCTTCTTCTATCCATTAGCTCAGGTTTAGGAACATATTCATACCCAATTATTCTTAAAGCCTCTATTAATTCCGAGACTCCTTCTATCCTTTGGACTCCTAGAAGAATATCAATAATGGGCTTAGCCTTTAAACCTTTGATAGATGTGCTACCTATGTGCTCAATCCCTAATATTGCAGGACCAATAGCTTCTTGTATACTCCTTTTTTCATCTAAAAATTGTCCTTCCCAATTTGGATCATAGTCAGACAATACCACTTCAATTTTTTTCATGTGTCATTCACCTCACTTTTTTGAAATAAGCCAACTATAAATAAAGCGTATTTACCTTAAAATAATAAATCTATTTCGTTTTTAAATTTCCCTTTATATAAGAAGATCTCTCTATATTTGATTGAACTGGTTTCATTTTAGCATAAGGAATATTATCTCTTTTAATATGATATAGTGTAATTATGGTTAATTTTCCAAAATAATTGAAAGGGGCTATAAAATGGAAGAGATTTTAACAATTACGAATTTAACGAAGAGTTATGGAAACAAGGAAATTTTGAAAGGGATTGACCTTCACGCAGCTAGAGGTGAAATCATCGGTTATATCGGTCCCAATGGCGCGGGTAAAAGTACAACTGTAAAACTTATTCTAGGGCTAGAAGGTGATTATGGTGGCGAGATTAAGCTCTTTGGGAAAAGCATAGGACAAGACCAAATTGATTATAAACGGCGAATTGGTTACGTCCCTGAAATCGCTGATGTTTATGATAACTTAACAGGCTATGAGTATTTAACCTTCATCGGCCAGCTATATGGATTAGAGCTAGAGGAGGCGGCTGACAAATCCAAATCACTAATGGAACTGTTTGGAGTTGGTGAAGCATACCATTCTAGAATTTCTTCCTATTCTAAAGGCATGCGTCAAAAACTACTAATTATTGCAAGCCTTATACATAATCCAGACCTGCTATTTTTAGATGAACCAATCAATGGCCTAGACGCAAACAGTGTCATGATTTTTAAAGAAATCTTAACGCAACTAGCTGCCAATGGAAAGACTATATTTTACTCATCACACATTATGGATGTCGTTGAAAAAATCAGTAGCCGCATCATTTTGCTGTATGATGGAAAAATTGCAGCGGACGGAACATTTGCCCAATTACAAGCAGATAATACTGAAGGAACATTAGAAAGAATTTTTAACCAGTTAACAGGATTTCATGAACATCAGGAAATCGGAGAAAAATTTGTGTCCGTCGTTCGTGGGGGACAATTATGACAGATTTCAAAACGCTACGATTGCTTGATAAGTTCCGATGGCTTTTTATAAAAATGGGCATTGATTATGACATGATGAGAAAAATCCTCCATATAAAATTAACAATGGATGAACGGAAAGTACCTACCCTATTTAATCAAAACAAAAAGAAAGACAATCAAAAGTATGGCTACATTAAGTCTCTATGGATTTATATGTTATTCGGGCTTATACTCATCCCGCTTATGGGATTTGGTCAAAATTTTCTATTTCAGATGAGTATCGCCTTTGCAATGATCATCTTTTTGATTATGACTTCATTGATTTCTGACTTTTCTTCTGTGCTTTTAGATGTACGAGATAAAAGCATACTTTCAACTAAGCCTATTTCAGCTAAAACAATTAATGCAGCAAAATTTATGCATATTTTTATTTATTTATCCTATTTAACATTGGCCCTAACAGCCATCCCTCTAATAGTCAGCCTTTTTACTCAAGGTATTGTGTTTTTTATTTTAACAGGTCTTGAGATTCTATTAATGAATTTATTTATAGTTGCCATCACAGCCATTTTATATATTGCCATTTTACGCTTCTTCGATGGTGAAAAGCTGAAGGATATGATTAATTATGTACAAATCGCTTTATCTCTAATGCTGATGATTGGCTACCAAGTTCTTATTCGATCCTTTGAATTTGTCAATTTAGATATGGTAGTGTCGTTTCATTGGTGGAACCTCTTCTTAATACCGATGTGGTTCGCTGCCCCTTATGAACTCATACTGCATGGTGACACATCCTTATTGACCGTCATTTATACCATCTTAGCAGTGATTGTACCTATTATTTCGATTTGGATCTATATTAAACTCATACCAACCTTTGAACGCAATCTCCAAAAACTGCTAAGTACAAGTAAGTCTAAAAAGGAAAAGAACAATCGACTAAAGTCGTTTTTATTAACCATTGTGTGTAGAACACACGAGGAACGAGCTTTCTATCGCTTCGCAGCTCTGATGATGAAGCAAGAGCGAGAGTTTAAGCTAAAGGTCTACCCATCTTTAGGCTTTTCATTTATTATTCCCTTTATTTTCATGTTTACTTTTAGCAGAGGGGAAGAAGTCGATTATGCTAGTAGTATGAGCTATTTAAATATCTATTTTAGTATGATGATTATACCATCCGCTGTCCTTATGCTTGGTCACTCTGCTAAATATAAGGCTGCATGGATTTATAAAACGCTACCGCTTAAAGATTATACAGATTTACAAAAAGGTAGCTTAAAGGCATTTTTAATTAAATTGTATACTCCGTTATTTTTAGTACTAAGTATAGTCTTTAGCTATATTTATGGTATTCGAATTATCCCTGATTTACTAGCTGTTTTGGTAACAAGCTGGTTATATACCATCCTTTGTTTCGTCATGATGACAAACAAATTACCCTTTACCAAACCCTATGATGAAGTTAATGATGCACAAGGCTGGAAGATTCTTTTGTTATTGCTCCCTTTAGGTTTACTTGTAGGGCTGCACTATATAATAGCTAGTCAGATAACATACGGCTCTACTATATATTTCATTGTGCTTTTCTTCATCAACATCTTGATATGGAAACTGGTTTTTAAATCGAAAAAATAAACCAAAAAACGGCTCAAATCCTATAATAGAGTGGGATCAGCCGTTTTTTCCATGCCATGATGTTTAAAAGATAAATGCAACGATTTCTTCCTCACCGCTTTTCATATCTTTTATTTTATACATATTTTGATTGACCTCGTTATCTCCTAATACAATAACCTTCGGTGTGTTTTCACGATTGGCTTTTTCCATCGCCTTTTTCACTTTTTTCCCACTTAGCTCAACTTCTATCTTATATTTTTCTCGCCGTAATGCAGTTGCTAGCTTTAGTGCCTCTTTTTCTGTTCCCAGAGGAATAATATAAATATCCACGCTATGAGCGTTTTGCTCTATTTTTCCCGAAAGCTCTAGTGCTGTATAGATGACATCTAAACCAAATGAAATACCAACAGTAGCATAGGTTTGATTTGTCTCTAAAAGGCCACCAATAGCATTGTCATAGCGTCCCCCACTACCAATACTTGAGCGGATTGTTCCATCTGCTAAAAAAATTTCATAAATTGTTCCTGTGTAAATTTCAAGTCCCCTCGCTAAAAATGGATTGAAAATACATTGGTCACTTATTTCAAGTGCCTCTAAATAAGAAGTTAATTCCATTAATTCCTGTAAACCTTGTTGTAAAAAGACATTCTCGGTCGCGAATCCTTCAAAATACGCCATACTTATTTGAGGACGTTCATCTAAAAAGTGCTTTATTTTATGAATACTATTATCTGATAACCCCAATGCCTTCAATTCTGCGAGCATTGTTTTCTCGTCTATTTTTTCAATCTTATCTAATGTTAAAATAACTCGATTCATTTGTTCCTGTTCAACCTCAAATAATTGCAGTAAACCAACTAAAAGCTTGCGATTATTATATTGGAGATTAATTTTAAGTTTAAGCTGATCAAAGGCATCTATCGCCATCATCATTAGCTCCGCCTCAGCAGCCTGTGATTCTACCCCAACAATATCTACATCACATTGTGTAAATTCGCGAAAACGACCAGCCTTGATGGGGCCATCTCGAAACACTTTGCCAATCTCATATCGTTTAAATGGCATAGCAATCGCTGGATTCATCGCTACAACTTTTGCAAATGGAATTGTTAAATCATAGCGTAACGCTAAATCTCGCTCACCTCGATCTGTTAATGTATACATCTCCTCTAAAATCTCAGCACCACCAGCATATTTAGAAGCCATCAACTCTGTATAGTTAAGAATAGGTGTTTCTAACGGCTTGCAGCCATAGGCTATAAATGTATCTTCTAACGTACGTCGTATCACACGACGAGTAGCCTCTTGCTCTGGTAAATAATCTTGTGTTCCTCGAACATTCTGATAGTCCATTTTTTTCATCATAATCTCCTCCTCATTTTTTGAGCAATAAAAAAACCGTATAACGATAAAGCTTCAAATCAGCTTTATTTATACGATTACATGAGAAATAGTCTTCCTATTCAATATTAATAAGTTAATAAGGATAGCAAGACTAGTGATGATGATGTTTTATTGTGAATGATTGGACAAGAGTAATGACCATGTTTATTCCCCCTTTTATATTAAGGGTTACTATAAGACACACCCAATAGAATGTCAAATTTTTTCTAAAATTCACACAGTATTTTTTTCATTTTTTCTAGAGTAGCTAACATTTCAGCTAACTCTTCAGTTGTTAAGTGAGCATGGTACTTTTCTGTAATCAGTTGATTAAAGGCTTCGACTTCCTGTTTATATAATAGACCCTTCTCACCTAATTCGACAGAAAAGGCACGCTTATCCTCCTCATGCTGCCTTTTCATTATATAGCCATCCTGTTCAAGCTTGGTTAATTGCTGACTCACTGCACTTTTTGTAATAGCCATTTTATCTGCTAGTTCTGAAGGCGAGCAGGATGGATGACGCATTACTAATGTTAAAAGAACATATTGCTGATTATTTAAGGAGAAATTAGTATAAGCCCTTTCCATTTTCTCAAGCATGATCCAAATATCTTCAATGGTTTGATTTATTTGCTCTGCTACCTGGTTATTCTTCATTTTTTTGAGTGTCACCTTTTTCTCGCCATTTTTTAGGATTTAGATAGCTTTTAAATTTGTTGGCTACTTCTTTTCCAACAAGTAAAGCACCAAGCCAAAATAAGATTTCAGCCATAATAATACTTCCTGGTATAATCCCTGCCTTTACTTTTGTAGGTATCGGTGTGAAAGGTGTAATAATTGGGATTAACCATAAAGAAAGTGAAAAGATAATAATGCCTAATCCAAGCTTATAAGCAAAAGATTTTTGTGTTCTTTCGTTAGAGGTCATGTATCTTCTCCTGTAATAATTAATTTATTTAAGTTAACTAAACTATATGATACATTTCTTTTTATGTAAAGCTTTTTAATCTTTATAACAAAAATTCCCATCTATTTGACTAGTGAGAGTCAAATAGATGGGATTACTAATTTAGTTATTTTCCAAATGTAAGGGGTATACGTAGCTCATCATTTGGCTTGTTAGTTAAATATTTATAAATGAGAATTTCTAGCTCCTCCTTGTCAAAATTCTCATAAACATCCATTCTTTTATTATTTTCAAGAATGCCCATAAATTCAGGCGTCCCATAGATTTCTTCTTTACCCTCTAAATAATAGGTTTGATTGACTCCAGCAAACCCTGGATCAGGGCTTAATGATTCCACATAAAGGTTATTGTCCTTCATATAATACGTCCATGAAATTGGATACCCTGCTATATTAGATGTTACACTTTGATGCTTTGCTGATATGTTCGTTAATTGGATTGAATTATCGTCTCCGTATAAACCTTCAACACGGTTCTTAGCAACGAAAGTTAAAGGTTGATTTTCCAAAGAAGCTGCATTTAGTCCAACTATTTCAAAGCGCAGCTCTGTTTCATTAGGATTTCCAACTTTACCCGAAATATATCCAGTCAATAATGTTCCACCTATATCCAGTTGATAATCCATATAAGGGAAAGTTTCGTATTTTTCTTGAGTAAGAACTAATCGAACTTGGGTCGGTGTAACCGTCATTTCATGAATTTTAGTGCCACCAGGCACATTGTCAATTGGAATATCTAATACTTGCTTAAATGATGTATTTTCCAGTTGTGTTTTAGAGAGATTTAGTTGCATATTCCAAGTGCTTTCTTTTGTTTCTAGTATGCGGTTATAAGAAATTTGGAATTTAGTTCCCTCTTCTTGTAAGGCTTCAGACTCGAATAGTTGCTGACTAAAATATTCTCCTTTTGCTCCCTGTCTTCCCATGAAAGATTTTTTCCCTGTTTCAATTGAATGATTCGTATTATTAATCGCCTCAATGAATATCCCTGTATTTCGGACTTTTAAATCTGTAAGTGTAACTGCCGTTTTAAGCAATATTTTACCCTCATCTTGTGCAAAAGATTGAATAGACACTGTGTCAACTCCGTCCTTTTGAATAGGGAACACTTGCGTAGTTAAGTCATTTGGATTATAGTCGATAGAATATTTTTTATCGCTGATGAATTGAATATTCTCCATCATAAGCTCCACATCTGTCATCTGTCCTTCAGCAACCCAATCCGTTTCAAAATAACCCTGAAAGGTACCAAGCTCCTCATTCCAAGAATGTGTATAATTCCCTTCAATAAAGTTACCCTTTGAATCTTTAAGCCCGGTATGTTCAAAGCCTATATCCTCTCCATCCCAAGAGGCATCAGGTTTCAAACTATACAAAAGAAAGGTTCTGTTATCATCGATAAACGCCGTATGTACGGTCAACGTAAACCCATCCTTCGTAACAGATTGTTCAATCGTCTGCCCTAAGCCCTGGTCTAATGCAGACTGAATACCAGCTCTATAAGATAGAATAGTTGACCAATCATAGTTCAGTGCTGCATAGACAGGTGTAGCCATTAGAGCGACAGCTAATCCTGCAACTAAAACAAATCTCTTTCTTTTTCGAGGTAGAAGTTCGATCGGTTCATTTACCATTTTTAGTTCATCCTGCTGGATACCATTCCACATTTGTTCAAAGTCAGGATACTTCATGTTATGGTCTGCGTTCATCTCTTTTTTCAATTTCTTTTCAATGCGTTCCAAATTGATTCTCTCCCTTCAACCATAAATTTTGTTTTTGTTCTAGTTTTTTGCGCATGATTTTCAATGCCTTATGGAGTCTCGATTTCACCGTTCCCACTGGAATCTTTAGCGTTTCCGCAATTTCCACTAATGATAGCTCACCAATGTAGCGGAGGGTGACAACAGCCATTAACTTTTCTGGTAGCTGTCTGAGTAGTGCCTCCCACTCCTCCTCAGCTGCCTTCTCCAGTACAATGGTGTCTACAGATTTAACTGATGCCGTAGTTTGCTCCTGTAGCAACTGTACCTGACTCACTTTTTTTAACTGAGCCTGCTTTCTTTTAAGCAAATTTAAACATTGATTCATCGCAATCCGTAAAATCCAAGCACGTGTATGCTCTACACTTCTCCAATCCTGACGAAAGACGGTGACAAATACATCATGGCAGAGATCTTCCGCATCTTGGGCATTCCGTAGCATGTAATAACAGGTACGGTAAACATCTTTGTTGTATGAATCGAATAATTCACGTTCTGTCAATCCAAGGCACTCCTTTCTGATGGTTCTACGTTATAAACAAATGACTACTTGAAAAGGTTCATTTTTTTAAGAAATTCATATACGTACTTTTTTAATTTAGTGTTTATGTAAAAAGATCCAGTTAATGTGCAAAAAAAACAGATGGCAATAGAGGTCCGTTATGGAACATCTAATCCATCTGTTTTTGGCTATTGGGAAATGGTGAGCGAAGGCAATATCATGAATCACATTTGATTCTTCTAGAAACTAATTTTAAACTTCACCTTTTTTTCGTGCTGTCATTTCATCTTTCATTTCATCTTTTAAAGCTTCAATTGACTGTTTACGTCGCTTATTTTTTTCCTTTAGCCTGTTACTTTCTAGAGGATCTGCAAATTCCATACTAATTTCTGCTTCCTGCACTTTCTCCTCAGTATTTTTAACAATATCACGAATGCGTTCAACATTATTGGAGCGATCATCTGATTTTCGATGTCTTGAATTAGCCATGTTAACCTCCTCAAATTATGACATAAGGTTATTTTGGAATGATTTTATCATTATATGAGTGCTAACTTTTACTAAAATAACATCCTTTAAACGCTATCTATCCAATAATTCTACCTTCATTAAAAGCAATTAAGTTTCCACCTGACAGGATTTTTAAACAATCTCTTCCTTCAAACCTTCATAGGCAGATTTTGAATGCATCAATACATATAAAACTATGGAGAGGAAAATAGCTACAATTCCAAAGACAATGCAGACCATTTGTAGGGAGAGCCATTCCGCTAGCAACCCTAAGGCTAACGTAAAGACAATCTGTAGCACATTAATGACCATCGTTGAAACACTACCAAAACGGCCCATAATTGATGTCGGTACACTTATTTGATAAAAGGTGCTGTAGCCCGCATTACAAAATGACATACATACTCCTAATGCTATAAAGCTAATAATCGCCATTGTCACATTCGGTGAAGAGTAAAACAATGTATAGCAAAGTGTGGTCAAAAGCAGACCATAGACAATATATTGTCTTGTTGAAAATCTTTTAGCATAGCGAGCAGCCATTACTCCACCAATAATAGCTCCAAATCCAGCGATACTAACGATGACACCATATAGACTATCCGAAGCTTGAAGGTTTTGTTTAATAAATGTAGCTTCCTGTGAGTCTAATGCAAAGGCAATCATCAAGGCAACTTGAAAATAAAGAAATACTTTGGCAAAAACATACTCTTTTTTAATATAAGCGTAGACAATACCATAATCCTCTTTTAGCATCCTCCAAGTAATGGGTTTTCGGTGCATATTCTGATGATCTTCTACTGTGGGAAGCTTAAAAATGGAGAGCGCGCAGATAAAGAACGTCAATGCATTAAACCAAAACGCTACAGATACATCGGAAATGGCAATGATAAACCCAGCCAATGCGGGCCCAATTAAAAATGAGCCTGAGCTAAACATTCCTAATATGGCATTAAAGGATTGTTTATCTTCATCTGGTATATATTTCGAAATATAATAGGTACTACTTGGCCCAAAAAAGCTACTTGCTATATTAGATAAAAATAAAACGCAATAGATGAGCCAAAGAGAGGACGTAAAAGGTAACAATAAAATCAATATGCCACGAATAATATCACTATAAATCATTAATTTTTGTTTATTCGATCGATCAATGATGGAGCCTGCAAAAAAGCTTGTTAAAATTCGAGCAATCGGTCCTACAATAAATATACTCGCCATAGCAGTAGGCGATTCTGTTAAATGCCAAACTAATAAATTGAGGGCGACTAGATTCACCCAATTTCCTAAATACGAGAAACCAAAGCCAAATAGAATGAGCCAATACTTCTTAGCAATGCTCATAAGTCCCCTTTCTATCACCTAAATGAATGATTGGTCTTTTTTGACATAAAAGTATTCCTTTAGATAATCATATCTATTGAAGAATATCGGTGCAACTAAAAATAGCAACCCTTAGCTAAGTTCATAGCTTTGGGTTGCCTTTTTAGTTAGTTGAATCTCGATCGATTAATATCGGTTTGAAGCGATATAGTCTTTGGTCATCATCAGCTAGATGTTCTTTTTTTATTTTTGCTAAGAGCAATGATGCCGCTTTCTGTGCCATTGGTAAAATGGGTTGTTGCAATGTTGTAATGGAAGGTGTTAAAAAGTTGGCATATGGTACATCATCCACAGCGATTACTTGTACATCATTAGGCACATGTATGTTTCTTTTTTTAATATAAAGCATTAATTCTTGAAAAATACGATCATTTGCCGCAATGATTCCCCTGGGTGGTTGCTCCAATGTAAATAATTGATTAAAAATCTCTGTCATCTCAGCTGGCTCACCATTTTTTATATAGCGCTCATCAATCAACAGATCCCTATTTCTGAGCGCTTGACGAAATCCTTCTAAACGTTCGACACGAGGAGTAATCGGTAAGGCTAAAGAAGTAGTGATAAAGGCTATTGGTTGCTTTCGAAATGTCCCCACTGCCGTATCCATGGCAGAAAAATTGTCAAGCAACACTGCAGGAATATCTACTCCCTCAATAAAACGGTCAATAAAAACGATTGGCATTGCTTGTTGATGAAGTCTTATGTAGAGATTTTTGTTTTCTCCTGTTGGAAAAACGATTAAGCCATCCACCTGTTTTTCTAGTAAAGTTTCGATATGCTTTTTCTCTTTTTTAGGGTTATCCGCTGAGTTACACACAATCATATGAAAGCCTTCTTTATCGAACTCTGCTTCCAATGCATTTATTATTTTTGTTGAAAAGTCATGGATAATATTTGCCACAATAATACCAATTGTAAAGGTAGATTTCTGTTTTAAGCTACGAGCCATTAAATTCGGACGATATTGCAATGCTTCAATAGCCTCTTCAATTTTCTTACGAGTTTCTGCACTCATATATTCATATCGCTTATTCAAATATTGCGATACTGTACTATTCGAAACATTTGCATATTGTGCAACATCGGCAATTGTTGTTTTTTTCACTAAAATCAATCTCCTACCTATAATATGAAAACTCTCCTTGGTATTATGTAGCATAGCATACTTTACTGGTTAAATTAACTAGTCAAATAGTTATAGACTTGTTCAGGTAAGTCAATTCCCTTATCCATTGTTTCCACACTACGTTTCTGTTCAATTTCACCAGGCACTAGTACCTGATCAAAATTTGGTGCGGTTGGCGCATCATGTAATTCGTTCATCATTTGTGAGATATTTGCTTTGAATTGATCTACATCTCCAAAAATATTTGGATCTAATACATATAAATATTGTCCTAGATTACGTTTCTGTTCGTAATCACCATACATTTTTGAAATGTGTGGACCAAAAGCTGCACTTGCTAAAATTCCAGAAAGAACATCTACTACAAGTGCCATACCATATCCTTTTGGCCCTGCAAACGGTGTTAAAGATTTTACTTGGTGTGGGTCTGTAGTTGGTGCTCCTTGTGCATCAACTCCCCATGTATTTGGAATTGTCTCCCCTTTTTCACGTGCATATAGAATTTTCCCTAGCGCTACATTGCTTGTTGCCATGTCCAAAATAATCGGTTTATCGTTGGTTGGAAAACCGTAAGCAATTGGATTCGTACCAAAGTAAGGCTCTTTTCCGCCAAAAGGAACAACTGCGGAGTCCGTTTGAGAGCACATAATAGCAATTAAATTTTCACTCGTGGCTTGTTCAAGAAAATAGCCGAGTGCCCCACAATGGCTACTCTCTTGAATAATCGTTGTACATGAGCCATGTTCCTTAGCCACTTTAATGGTTTCATCCATCGCTTCCTTACAAATAACATGCCCAAAGCCATTATCTCCTTTAAAAAGAAGGTGATTTGTGCCTCTTTTTTCTACTGAAAAATGAGGATTTTTCGTTATGCCACCTGCCTGTAAACGTGTGATATAATGCTCCACGCGCATAACACCGTGAGAACTGACACCTCGTAAATCGGCATAAATCAAAACATCTGCTACTTGCGCTGCTGTTTCAGCTTCAACACCTTCAGTTGTGAATTTTTGAACTACTATTTTTTTTAATGCTGGTACAGAAATATTCATTGAAAATCCTCCTCATTATTTAAAATAGATTTGTGCTTTATTTGTGTTGTATTGTTTCGCCTCAAAGTAAGAAATCGCTTCATCGAATGCAATATGCTTCGTGACATAGCCTTTCTTTATAGCTCCTGACTGCATGTAGTTCATAACCGTCTCAAAATCTTCTAACGTAGCATTACGGCTGCTTTTCAATGTTAATTCCTTTGAATGAAATTCAGGATCATTAAATGTAATAGTTTTCTTCATTAAACCAATAAACACTAATGTCCCACTATTTTCTACGTATTGAAATGAGGATTCCATTGATTGTTGATTGCCTGTTGCATCAAAGACAACCGTAGGAAGTTCACCATTACATTTTTCTTGTAACTGCGCCATTATGTCATGGCTACCAACAATCACACCATCCGCTTCCGACCATGCCTGTCCTTCTTTTAAACGTTCTTCGTTCAAATCCATTAATATTGTTTTTGCACCGCGTAACTTAGCAAAACGTGCTGCTCCTAATCCAATTGGCCCTGCACCGATAACAAGTACCGTATCATTTTCTGTTAGTTCCGAACGACGTACTGCATGGGCACCAATAGCTAATGGTTCCACAGTAGCTAATTGGTCACCTGACACAGCATTATCAGTAATTACAATACTGTCATCAACTACGATATATTCGCCCATACCACCATCCATATGTACACCTAATACTTTCAAAGATTTACAGCAGTTTGTTTGACCTCGACGACATGCAGCACACTCTCCACAATGGATGTATGGAATAACTGTTGCACGATCTCCTACTTGGATGTCCTTAACTGCTTCACCGACTTCTTCCACAATAGCAGCTAGTTCGTGGCCTAACACTCGTGGATAACTAAAGAATGGTTGTTCACCTGCAAAAGCATGTGTGTCTGTTCCACATACACCAATATGCGTGATTTTTAATAAAACATCATGACTTCCTTCAATACTAGGCTTGTCTACTTCACGTTCCACCATTTGAAACGGTTCATTAATGATTAATTGTCGCATGCTATTGCCTCCAATAAACTAGTAATTGTAGATAATTGCTGAATAACCTCTGCTGCATCACACTGGAAATATTGTTCGATAAATTGTTGCATTGGCTCTGACTGACCTTGTTCAAAATAGTTATGGATTTCAGTCAGTTTTTCAATAATTTGATCAGATTCACGCACGGAAAAGCGTGTTGGATTCATTGCATATATCCCTATTGCTAAAGCTTGATAGTATATTTCTGTTTCAGCGTAAGGGGCAATACGTGTTTGCCACTTGGATAACTCATTTAATTGAATATCATATAGCTGATGCTCAATAAATGGGTTTAAAAAACGTTCAAAGACATCTTGCTGATAGTGCTCATCCACTTGGAAGCGTTGGGTAAAATCGTTTGTTATTTTTTCAATAAAGGCTCGAACACCTGCATGAGAAAATGCCTCTCTTACAGTTTTATAGTTAAAAATCTTGCCGAATGCTGAAAGCAAAATATGACTACCATTTAAAATGGCTACTTTGCGTTTTCGATACATGTCTAAATCATCAAAGACAAAAGGGAAATCATGACTTGTTGGCCAATGTTTAAATGGCTCTTTTTGATCAATTACAAATAAGAAATACGGTTCACAAACTGTGTAAAGGGCATCCTCCCCCTGATAATCCTGTGGATAACCTGTTACAATACGGTCTACAAGTGTATTACAAAAAGTTAACGTCGCAAGCCAATCATTAAATGCTGTAGGCAACTTCCAGTCTTTAGCATGCTGTAGACAAATTGTTTTTAATGTAGAGCCATTCTGTTCTATTAATTCCAAAGGCACAATTGCCACTTGTTTTTCACCTTGAAAATGTTTGTAATATTGTTCTAGAAAGACGGTTAACTTTGCTGCATAGCTTGTTGGACAAGCCGTTGGATAAGGAATATTTTCATAATAAATCCCTGCCTCTGTTGTATTAGACACAATCATTTCTAATGTCTCAGACTGTGCATATTGTAAAAATGTAGGCCAGTTCTCATATGGATGAATAGTATCTTGAATAATCTTAACAGTGGTTTCTTCTTCTACGACCTCACCGTTTTTTAGCCCACGTTCCATCACAGTGAATTGCAGCTGTTGTTCTTCTAGCAGTTTAACTGTTTTTCCTCTTGCTGTTGCTGCGACAGAAACAATACTGCAAGGGACTTGTAGTTTTTCAACTGCTAGGTCAAAAAAGCCTCTGATAAAATTCCCATCACCTATTTGCATAATTTTAATAGGATGTTTCATGTCATTTCTCTCCTACATCGTCACGCCATCTTTAAAAATGGCGATTTCTTTGAATCCATATTTCTCATTATTCGTTTGCACTTCACCTGAAGCTAGCGCTACTATATAATCCATAAATTCATCGACTAATATATCCATCGGCTTCCCATCCACTAACTGCCCTGCGTTAAAGTCAATCCAATTTTTTTTTCGTTCATAAAGTGGTGTGTTTGTTGAAATTTTGACTGTTGGTGTAGGTCCTCCAAAGGGTGTTCCCCTACCAGTTGAGAAAAGGACGATTTGGCAGCCTGTTGAGGCCAGTGCTGTTGTTGAAACAAGATCATTTCCTGGACCGTTTAGTAAATGTAGCCCCTTTGTTGTCATACGTTCGCCATAATCAAGCACTTCTTTTACCTCTTGAAAGCCCCCTTTTTGTATACAGCCAAGTGATTTTTCTTCCAATGTTGTTATTCCACCCGCTTTATTTCCTGGAGAGGGATTTTCATAGACAGGTTGATTATATTTCATAAAATACTGTTTAAAGTCATTTACTAAATGCACAATATCCTCAAAAACAGAGGCATCTTTTGCACGTTCCATTAAAATCTGTTCAGCACCAAACATCTCTGGAACTTCCGTTAACACCGTTGCACCTCCAGCTGAGATCAACTGGTCAGAAAATACACCAATCATCGGATTAGCGGTAATGCCAGAGAAACCATCACTACCACCACATTTCAAACCAATTTTCAGTTCTGAAATAGGTAATGTTTGTCTGTCAAATGTCGTCACATAGTCAAAGGCTTTTTCAAGCAGTTGTTGACCCTCTTCCATTTCATCTGCTGATTCTTGAACATTTAAAAAGGAAACGCGTTGTTCATCATAATGACCAATTGTTTTCTTAAAGAGCTCAATATAATTGTTCTCACATCCTAGCCCTAATACAATGACTGCCCCTGCATTAGGGTGATGAATTAAATTAGCTAAGATTTTTTGTGTATACATTAAATCATCACCAAGTTGTGAGCAACCATATGGATGAGCGAAATGCTGTACACCATCAAAATTGTCAGCCTTCAATAATTGGTTGCCTAACTTCGCCAAGTTTTCAGCTACTTTGTTAATACATCCAACAGTATTAATAATCCAAATTTCATTTCGAACACCAACCTGACCATCTTTTCTACGATACCCTTTGAACATGCGCTGTGCATGACGAGACTCGGCTACGGGATGTGTTTTTGGATTAAATTCATAGCTTAATTCACCCGATAAATTGGTTTTCATGTTATGGGAGTGAACCCAGCCACCTGCTAGGATTTCTTCTGTCGCATGACCAATTGAAAAACCATATTTCGTGATGTGTGCATCTTTAGAAAGAGTCTTGATGGCAATCTTATGCCCACGTAGTACTTGTTGCTGTAACGTTATTTCCTTTCCATCCAATGGAAGTAAAAAGCCTTGAGGAAGATCACTCAAGGCTATGGCAACATTGTCCATCGGATGAATTTTAATAACTGATTGATTGTTCATTTGAATCCATCCTTTCTATTTCTAAGCTATTTCTTTATGAACTATTGGTGTAACAAATTTAATAACTGCTAATGAAGCGATAACCGCTAAGCCGCCTGCAAGTAGGAAAGCTGCGGAGAATGTTCCTGTTCTGTCTACTAGGAAACCTGTTAAAGTTGGCCCAATAATACCAGCTGTGTTTGCAAGGAAGTGCATAAAGCCGCCAACAGATCCAACATACTTAGATTCCACCACATCATTAATGATTGCCCAGTAAATAGCCCCTGTTAAATATAAGAAGAAAACAGAGGTAGCAACAAGCGCAACAGCACTAACCGTTGTTGTTACAATACCTGCACAGCCAATCGATACAGCTGCTAAGAATAAACATGTCACTAGAACGACTTTACGAGAGAATAAAACTCCCTTACGCATAAAGCGTTTGTAAATGAAATCTGAGACAATTCCGCTCAATGCTAAACCTAGGAATCCTAAAATCCACGGAATAACCGTTACAATACTCATATCTTTTACAGCCATTCCACGAGCTTCTACTAGATAGCTTGGGAACCAAGTTAAGAAAAAGAATAGGATATAGTTATAGGCAAAGAACGAAAAAGCAGTAAATAATACTGTTGGTTGTTTTAAATAATAAGATAGACCACGACTATGATTGATATCTTCTGCTGCAATCTCTAAGTTTGCCATTGATTCTACACTGTCTTCTTTGTTTGGCTTTTCTTTCACCACTTTAAACCATACGATTGCCCAAATAAATCCAAGGATCATGATCGCAATAAATGAATATTTCCATCCATATGCTAATGCAATATAACCAACGATTGGACCTGCGATTGCACCACCAAGTGGCGTACCACTATTGGCTAGCCCTACTACAGAGGCACGTTTATCAGCAGGAAACCAGTTATTCACCATTTTATTTATGGTTGATGACAATGGCCCTTCCGCCATACCAAATACAATACGAACAATAATCAACGATGCGAACCCAACGACTAAAACCATTGCTCCACTAAATAAAGACCATACAATCATTGCTACAAATAGCGTTAACTTGGCACCAAATTTATCGGAAGCCATTCCACCTAAGAAGTTAAAAATGGCATACCCAACAGAGAAGCTACTAAAGATAATCCCTAATTGGGTTGACGTTAGATGAATATCTTCTTGAATAAATGGTGCTGCAATTGATAAGGCTGAACGATCTAAATAGTTAATGACACCTGCTAAAAATAGCATGACAATAACAACCGTTTTGCCATCTCCAAAAATACCTTGTTGTTTCATATCATTCACCCCTAAATTTGAAATAAATCCCCTTTGTTAAACGCCTGAATAAGCCATAAATCCACCATCAACAGGAATTGTTACGCCAGTGACAAATGCTGAGTATGTATCATCAGCTAAAAATAATAAAGTTCCTAATAAATCTTGTGGTTTTCCAAAACGCTTTTGTGGTGTAGCTGTAATGATTTTTTCTGAACGTGCAGTTAATGAACCATCCTCTGTTAGCAATAAATTACGGTTTTGTTCGGTAATAAAAAATCCAGGTGCAATGGCATTAACACGTAAACCTGCTTCTGCAAAATGCACCGCCATCCATTGCGTAAAGTTATTAATCGCTGCCTTTGCCGCGCTATATGCAGGCACTTTTGTCATAGGGGCATAGGAGCTCATGGATGAAATATTAATAATTGTCCCCTTCGTTCTCAGTAATGCTTCACCAAAAACTTGGGCAGCCAAAAATGTTCCTGTAAAATTATTCGAGAAGACGCTTTCAAAACCGTTTGGTGTTAATTCAAAGAAATTTGGTGTAGCCGATTGTTCTTTATATACTTCATCAGCCGTAATGGCATCTGGATGATTGCCGCCCGCTCCATTAATCAGTACATCAATTTGACCATATTGCTGTAAAATTGCTTGTCTCGCTGCTATTAACGACTCTTTGTTTAAAACATCCACAGAAAAATTAATTGCTTCTCCGCCATTTTCTGTAATCGATCGGACGACTGCTTCTCCTTTTTGCGCCGTACGATTTAAAATAGCAACTCGCATACCTTGCCTAGCCAATTCCATTGCCATCTCTGAGCAAAGAACACCACTACCACCCGTTACAACAGCCACTTTATTTTGCAATGCTTCATGCACCTTACTCACCTACTTTTAAAATAACTTTACGTACTTCATTTTGGTTTTTTTCTATATATTCAAATGCTTCTTTTGCTTCATGTAGTGAGAAAGTATGTGTAATTAAACCTTGATGCTGTAACTTTCCAGCATCAACAAGCTTCACTACATTTTCAAATTGAAATGTTTGTAAACGTGAGCCTTTTATCGATAATTCCTTTTTCGTAATCGGTAGTGGGGCAAGCTCAATGGCTTCCTCACCAAAGCTAAGGACTACTACTCTCCCAGCAACTGAAACAGCATCGATAGATTGCTTAAATGTTAGTGGAATACAAACTGCATCAATAGATACATTGACACCTACTCCATCTGTCCAATGATTAACAGCTTCTAATAAATCTTGCTCATTTACATTGACAACTACATCTGCACCAAGTTCTTTTGCAAAAGAGAGCTTTGCTGGATCTAGATCAGAAATCATCACGCGTGCATCTATTAATTTAGCCATCTTTAAAATACAAATGCCAATCGGTCCGGCCCCTTGAATCAATAGTGTCTCACCAGCCTGTAATTCACCACGATATACTGCCTGCGCGCCAATTGTATAAGGTTCAATTAAGACTGCCTCTTCTAAAGAGGTGTTGTCTGCTACTTTATGCAATTGCTTTTCAGCAACAACAAAACGCTCACGCATGCCTCCATCTTCATGAACACCAAAAACAGAAAGTTGTTCGCAGACATTTGGTTGTCCTTTACGGCAAGCATAGCACTCACCACAATAACGAATTGGTTCGACAACAACCTTGTCACCAGCTTTTAAACCTTGTACGTCTTGACCAACCTCTAACACTCGGCCAGCAACTTCATGCCCAGGTACACGAGGCAATGTCGCTAATGGATTCGAGCCATGATAAATATGCATGTCTGAGCCACAAATACCAACATATTCTGTTTGAACAAGGACATCTGTTGACTTTGTTATTACTGGTTCTGCTACGTCAATTAAAGCCATTTCAAAAGGTTTGATTACTTGTAGTGCTTTCATACATGTCACCTATTTCTTCAGATTTTCATAAGCATCCCAAAGTCCATTTAAATACATAATGCCAAGTGCTCGATCATATAAGCCGTAGCCTGGACGACATTGTTCTCCCCAAATATGACGACCATGATCTGGACGTACATAACCCTCATAGTTTTGGTCATTTAATGTACGTACAATATTTTTAATATCGATTGAACCATCCGATGTAAAATGTGATGTTTCAAAGAAACTACCATTTTCCATAATCTTGACATTGCGGATATGAGCAAACGGAGCACGATATGCATATTTTTCAGCGATGGCTACCATATCATTTTGTGGGTCTGCTCCCATTGAACCTGAGCAGAACGTAAAGCCATTTGCATTTGAATCAGAGATTTTAATTAATTTTTCATAGCTTTCTGCTCCTGTAATAATGCGAGGTAAGCCAAAGATGGTATATGGTGGATCATCTGGATGAATTGCCATTTGAATACCTACCTCTTCCGCAACTGGTAAAATGGCTTGTAAAAAGTAAGCTAAGTTGTCCCAAAGTTTGGCTTCATCTACTTCTTTGTACTGTTCAAATAAATCTGAGAGTCGAGCTAATCGTTCTGGTTCCCATCCTGGAAGGGTTAAATCTGAAGAAGCACTTACTTCATTCACTAGTTCTTGTGGATCTAAGTTCATGACCTTTTCCTTATCAAAATAGAGAGCCGTTGAGCCATCTTCTAGTGGATGAAATAAGTCTGTACGTGTCCAATCAAATACGGGCATGAAGTTATAGCAAATAACTTTGACACCCACTTCACCAAGGTTGCGAATCGATTGTTTATAGTTTTCGATATATTGATCACGTGTGGACAATCCTAATTTAATATCTTCATGGACATTGACACTTTCCACGACATCTGTATGGAATCCGAACGATTGAATATAGTCAACTTCATCTTGAATAGCCTCTTTAGTCCATACCTCTCCTGCTGGTAGGTGATGGAGTGCCCAAACAATACCTTTTACATTTGGTATTTGCTTCACATCTTCTAATTTCACTGTATCATTGCCACGACCATACCATCTAAATGTCATATTCATACGTCATTACCTCCTAGTTTGATAGATTTTCGATATATGCTTTGGCACGTTCAACTACACCTGCATAGCCATCTTTTGCAAATGCTTTATTTAAATCACTTCCAATCCCAACTGCAACTGCGCCTGCTTCTAACCATTCATTCATATTAGCCAAACCAACACCACCTGTAGGCATAATTGTGATATGTGGTAGAGGCCCTTTAACGGTTTTAATAAAGTTTGGTTCAAATTGATTTCCCGGGAATAGTTTAATAATGTCACTTCCCCCTTCAAGTGCTGTCACCATTTCTGTAATGGTCATACAGCCTGGTAAATATGGAATACTATAGCGATTGCAGAGCTTTGCAATTGCAGCGTTGTAGCTTGGACTAACTACAAATTTGGCACCGTTTAAAATCGCGTGACGTGCAGTTTCAACATCCAATACTGTGCCAGCTCCAATTATTGCATCGCTATTGCGTAAGGCTTTAAAAGTTTCTTCAACGAAAGGTGTTGTATACGTTATTTCAATTGCTCGAATGCCACCTGAGATAGCACCTTTTGAAATTTCCGTCGCTTCTTCAGGTGAATTTCCGCGAATAACAGCTACAATTTTCGCATCTGACAACGCTTTCAAAATTTTGATTTTTTGCATTCCTAACAACTCCTAACGCTCAATTAGTTTTTCATCACCAATAAATTGCCTTAATTCTTGTAGGGATGGAAGCCCTTCATTATCTCCTTTAATTGTTGCTACCAATGCACCTGCACCATTGGCTAAACGGAGGCGTTCTACAATATCATCACCATTTAAATAGCTATAGACATATGCAGCATCAAATGCATCCCCTGCTCCAACTGTATCAATGGCACGAATGGAAAATGCTTCTCGATTATACTGTTGAGAGGCTGTATAAACCGTGGCGCCTTCTTCACCTTTTTTCACAATAATTTCATCTATTTTATAACTCTCTTGAATGTCTTTAACTGTACGCCCTTCAAATAAAAGCTCAAATTCATCCTGTCCTGTTAAAAGAAGATTGATAGATGGGTACACTTTTTCGTATACTGCTCGGGCATCTTCTATAGTCCATAGTTTTAAACGTAAATTTGGATCAAAAGAAATTGGAATATGTTTTGCTTGTGCTAAAGCAATTAATTTCAATGCAACTTCAATGTTATGTTCACATACCGCTAAATACACGCCGCTAATATGTAATAAGTCCACATCATCCAATACTGACTCATCGATACGATCTTCTGTCAGCTCAAGTAAAGGTGATGGGTTGCGGTAGTAAAACGATTTACCTGCACCGTCTTCCCGAATCTCCTTAAAGTAGATAGACGTTGGAATATGTGGTGTTCGTAAGACATGTGATACATCAATCCCTTCACCTCGCGCAAAGTTATAAATTAATTTGCCAAATTCATCGTCTCCAATACAACTAATCCATTTTGCTTCCATATCTAAACGCGTAACACCTATCGCAAAATTTAACTCTGCACCACCCACAGCTCGCTCAAAGGAAGGAACGAAACGTAGAGGACCTGTCTTAGATGGATTAAAAACGACCATTGCATCTCCAATCGTTGCAATTCGTTTATTTGCCAATATGTTCATCCCCTTCATAAGTAAAACGTTTTAGTAAAACGTTTTACTTATACTAACACGATTTTTTTTACGTTGCAACAATAATCCGATTATTTAGATAGTTAGAATCAAATAACCATTTTTGTCTTACATGAATAAAAAAACCTCGTAAAAGACAGATAATAATCTATCCTTTTACGAGGGGAATCTATTTTATTGATAAAATGGCTTTACCTTGTAGCCGTTTTTCTCCAAATGATAGCGAATATTTTTATCGATTAGGAAGTGACCTGAACCAACAACAACAAAGTACTTACCTTCTTTTTCTTCCAATACATTCATGATTTTCTTGGCCATTTGTTCATCACGTAGACCAAATAGCATTTCATTAAATTCAGACGATGTACCTTCCATTGCTTGGAAGCTTTTTGCAAACTCTTCAACATTTCCTTGCTTCCAGCTTGTAAACCACTCTTGAAGTACTTCAGATTGATTTTCTTCCGATGGATGAATGATACTATCCAGTACAGCGACTAATGACTCTTCCTGCGCCTCTGGTGATAATCCTTCAAACATATCAACCTGTGCTCTTGTACCTTCTAATTCAATCACTGGCTTTTGCTGCAACTGTGCATTTAATAAAAAGTAGATATCGATACCGTGCATAGCCATTTCTTGAGGTGTCATACCAAATGAATCATCCATAGCTAGCATCGATAATGCACTAGAAAGCATCCATGGCTTTTGAACTGTTAGTTGGTCCATTGGTAGACCATACAGCTTTGCCACTTGTTCAAGCTTCGCATATGTTTCTGGTGCAACAGCATCTTTCAATGTTGAGCCATCTGTATACATTGCTTTCTCTGAATAGTATTCAAGTGCTTCCGTATCCAAGATATTCGCCTCTACCAGCAGTGCATCCGATTCATCAAATGCCGTTACTAATTTTTTATCGAATGGATATAAGTCTGGTGTTCCTAAATGAATAGAGCCTAATAAGTAGATAAGCGTATCCTCGTCCTCTACTACCCAGGCAACCCCTTTAGAGCCTTGTTCTGCAAGTGCATATGTACTCTGAATGAAACGAACGGCTAGCAAAACAGCCTGTTGAGTGGTTGCTTTTTTCTCTAGCTGCAGTCCATTTGGAGAGCCTTGTAATATATTTTGCTCTTTCATAAATTGCACAGCATCTGTACCAACAGGCAAATCATACCGCGCTACAATATTATACAAGCGATTGACAATATCACCACGTGTATTATCGTTTTTCACACTTAGTGGCTTGTATTGTTTATTTTCAGCTAAGCCTAGAGAGGCAACCTTCTTTTCTGTTAAAGCTAGTAGCTCATTTACTTTGTCCACTGGAATTTCCTGAAGGAAACCATCAAAGTACCATTCAGTTGAGTAAATCCCGTATTTTTCGCCCTCATTTAATGTTTCTATCGCCCATTCGCTTATCGACGGTACTAGGGGTGTTGTTTGCTCCTCAGCATGAATCACAGGAACAACTGTCGTCAGCATTAATGAGGCACCAAGCAATGCTGCACTCGTTCGTTTCATCATCTTTTTCATCAAATTCTTTTCTCTCCCTTTTCCTATTTTATGTATCAGTATCGTATGAAATTATACCATATAACATCCAACTATTTTATAAGTAAAAGTGTAAATATTGACAAATATGTATTGGCATTTCTCTATTTTGAAATAGTTATGAAGAGGTCAAATTTAATAAGACGATGACAAATTATGATGTCATCGTCTTTTTTGTTTATTAGTAGAGAAGGTTTATTGAATAAATTTAGGATCTAATATACCTAAACCACTGCCTTCAAGTTCAAACTTCACTTTTGAAACTCCATCTAAATTAACATGAACCTTTACCTTGTCTTTGATTGCTCCACTATCATAAACTAATTTCCCATCTGCGTAAATTTTCAAGAAACCTATTCCGAAGGAATTAGCTGCTAATTTTTTAATGGGTGCCAAATAGGTTTCGAATCCCTTGTAATTTCCATTAGCTAAATATTCAACTGTATGGTCTTGAACTGCGCCTCCTCCATGATAACCACCAAGCTGATAGGATCGCTCAAATTTTTCACCTGTACTAATAATGACAGAGCTTGGATTGTGGAAGAAGTGGTCTTCATCACTTCCAATAGGTTTTACATCTTTTAAAGCGATGAATTTTGGAACATCACCAATATAAACGGATTTTGTTTTCCCATCCCATGTTACTTTTTCACCTAAAGATTCAGCAATAAATCGCATTGGGACATATATCGTACCTTGATAATTAAATCCAAATTGACCTTCTGGCGGTACTTTCTCAACCTTATCTACATAGTAATTAATTGGATCCTGAAACACGCTAATTTTTTTCATGTCACTTGCTGCTTCCGTTGTTGAAAAGTAGGTAAAAGTCAAACCTCCTACTATAAAAAACCCTAAGTAACTAGTTATTATAAATAGCTTTTTCATAAAATCACTCCTTAAAATAAACATAGATATATGTAATTATACCAGAAATTTCATACAGCCTTTAAAGATTTTTATATCAGGATATTTTTTAAATTTATATGTGAGCAATTATACGATTAATGGCAAAAACTCAATCCAATTAATGAATCGAGTTTTACTGTTTAATTATCGAATAACTTTCTTCTTAAAAATAGACGGTAGAACCTCTAATAACCGTTCACGTGTAATGGGATCACAATGATTCCATATAAAATCTATGAAATGAGTCTTACCAGGAGCTAGCTCGATTAACGTGGCGATTTGTGGGCAGTGAGTAATCGTTAGTAATTCTTGGGGGGAAGCCAAAATAAAATTACGCTCTCCAGCATAGTGATTTATTTGATGCTGCTGAATTTCTATCCATGCTTGCCCTTGCTCGATTAGCTGCATTACCTGAGGAGTAGGACGAAAGCCAAGAGATTCATACAAGCTTGCAGCCAATCCAGTCTGACACATAACATAATATTTAGTATCTAACTTGAGATAAACAGTAGCCGTCTCCCCAGCAACATAAACATCTGCTAATTGCCTACGTACCAATCTTACTTTGTTCTCATATGTAGAAATCCACTTCTCTGCCGCTTTACTCCGTTCAAATAGTTTAGCGATATATCGTAACCGCTCAAATAGACTAAACTTGCTATTCAGTATAATAGTAGGAGCAATCGCATCTAGTTTCTGCAAATCATGTTCAGGATGAAAATAGCTAAGCAATAATAACTCTGGCTGCAGCTGTGCGATTTTATCCGGATCTACCCAATGCCCAATACTATGAATGTTCCTTAATTTATTGTGATAAACCACGTTATCTTTCATGATTGAGATGGCCGCCCCTATAGGGGGTATGCCTAGAACAAGTAATTCCCCAAGTGTAAATTTGCCATCAGTCACAATACGTGTTGCATCTTTAGGAACATGAATCTTTCTACCAAATGAATCGATCACTGTTCTTTCTGGAGTATGAAGTTGAATGTTTGCATATTCACGTGGGGTGTTTCCAGTTAATTTATGAAAGCATCGACTAAAATAATATTCATCCTTAAACCCAGTTTGTCGAGCTATTTTTCTCAATGGCTCAGTGGAATTACTTAGAAGTTTTTTTGCCTGGTTTATCCGTACATGAGTCAAATAATCCGTCGGCTTTTTACCAGTCAATATTTTAAACTTTTGACTATATTGCCATCTTACCATACCAGCCATGTTAGCTAATTGTTCAACTGTTAAGTCCTCATCATAATGCTGTTCTATGTACTGTACAGTCTGTTGAACCAATTTTGTCTTTTCTTCGTGCTGTATCTGGTTAGCTTGTTCATCTAACTGAACCATCATAGCTAGTATTTGCTGAAGTCTACCTTGCAACATGGCCATTTCTAATGTGGATAGAGAGGAACAAAATTGATTATTGTTCGATGCTTCATTTCCTAATACCTGCTTGACTTGAGAAAATAACAGATGATAGGGATAACCATAAAGCAAGGGTGGATGAGCAATTCGGTTCAAAGTCATTCCTTCTACTTCAAAAGTTTCAAAGGTAAAGCGAGCAAGCTGTGCCTCTTTGTTACTTGACTCTACCGTGTAGCTTTGTACAGGTAAAATGAGCGTGCAGCTTCCTTGGCGTAGATCGATTGCCATTTTGTCTACATACAGTCGTATGTCATGACTAAGTGCTATCAATAACGTGCTTAAATTTGTTTCATAATTATTTATTCCCTCATTATGGCTACTAGCTGACATTAATCGATCAACTTGAAATCGATCATAGTGTTGTAGTCTAATATATAAGGATGCCAGATTCATAAGCAACTCTCCAAATATTGAAAATGATTCTCATTATCGTTATTGTAACATATAATAACTCACTATCAACGATTGTTCGAGTATGTGGTATTTAGAATACTAGCGGTTTAAAAATTGATTGCACGGATACAATTTTTACTGTTTGCGCATCCACTCTGGTAGCTTTTGGAACAATTGCTCCAAAGCTAATAAATTATCTGTATTCCATTCATTAGGAACAACATAAACTTTCCCCTTTTTGACAGCAGGCAAAGTTCCCCATATCGGGCTTTGTAGCAGCCGATCAGCTTCTGCTTCACTTTCACTATCCTCTTGTACAATAACAAACAAATGATCACCAGCAAACTCAGGAAGCACCTCTTCGGAAACCTCTAGGAAAGATACCCCTTCTACATCAATAATATTCTTCTGTACTGATGGTGGGACAGCAAAGCCATTTTTCCCATAAATAATAGCACCTAGGCTACGATCACCCATAACATAAAGCGTCTTTCCTAGCTGATAGAAAACTGTTGCGGTTTCCCCTTCAGTTAATTGAAACTTGTCAAACATTTGTTTAGACTCTGTTTCAAACTTAGCAAGCAATTGAGCTACTTCTTCCTGCTTATCTAGGATATTCCCCATCTCTTTTACTCGTTCTGTATAAGGAAGAGCAGGATTAAAGGGAATCGTAGTAGCGATTTTTGACAATTCTTCATTAAGATTTGGATCCGCCTTGTAATAGCCATTAATAATTAGATCAGGTTTTAAAGTCAAAATCGTCTCTAAATCAGCTGGATTACCAATATCAACGATTCCTTCAAGTTTACCTTCATAGTAACTAGGAGAATCTTTAGGAAGATTATTACCAACAACCGGAATATCCATCGCCAAGAAATCACCAACTGTCTGACCAATATAAACGACTCGTTTTGGATCTGCAGGTATTTCAACCTGTTCACCTGTAATCGTTGTATATTGAACAATTGACTCACTTTCCTCTGCTTTCACATCAGATTGAGTTATTTTCTCGTTTTCCTTTTTCTGCGCAACAGATGTGTTGCCATTAGAACTACATGCCGCTAATATCAATAACAACAGGAGGAAACTCCCCCATAGTATAATTCGCTTTCCAATATACTGCTTCATATTTGTTGCCCCTTTCAGATTTACTTCAATTGAAAATGATTATCATTTACAGAGTTATTATAGATTTTATGAAAGGGCGAAACAATGGAAAAAACGCAATAATTTATTTGGATAAATGTCAATAATCAGGATTATGAAAGCCTTTTGCTTTTTTATCTTCATTTTTAGTGAAGAATTATTCATTTTAATGGTGCTTTCTATTTCGACTATATGATCAATTTAGAATCTCAAGAGAGAAAATGGTGAAATGTAAGCATAAGTATTAACTCCCTATAGAAAAAAAAGAAACCATTTCAGTGGTTTCTTTTCATATTAACAAGCTGTTGATTACTATTCTATTTGATTTCTTCAGCGAGCTCTAAAATAATTCCTTCTGGCCCACGAACGTAGCATAATTTATAAGCGTTTTCGTACCTATAAATGTCACTAATAAGTTCTGCGCCCTTCCTTGTCAATTTGTTAACGAGGGCTTCAATATCTTCAACATTGAAGGCAATATGCTGGATACCCAAAGTATTTGCTAAAGGATGCTGGATGCCTATTTCATTTGATGGCGCGTTAAATTTTACTAGTTCAATATTCGTCTCACCGTCTGGCGTTCGCAGCATTACTATTTCTAGATTTGCGTCACTATCTGACGTTCGCAATTTTGCAACGTCCTCTTTGATATCATGAAGCCCTATTACTCGCTCCATCCTCTTCACCCATTCACCCTCCACTTTTCCTTCCCCTAGCACCTCAAGGCCAAAGTCAAGAAAAAATGCTTTTGCTGCAGGAAGATCATTCACGATTATTCCCACATGATCAATCTTACGGATTTTCATATTTCATACCCCTTTCTCCTATTTTAATAATTTCCTTTTAATTGCAGAATAGCTTCCCACTGTGCTTAATCAAAAGGTTAATAGTGATTAAGTAGTATAGGCGAACCGATTGTAATTTGAATGGTAGGATTATTTTGATTAGAAAAATCTTAAGAATTTACTAAAATAGCAAAGGAAGGCCTTGTTTAAATTTTGCTTAATTTCTTGATTATACTATAATTCAAAGGGGCCTAGAATTCATTAAAACCTTAGAAGTCTCCCTTACATCGGGAGGCTTTTATATATTAAAAATATAAAAAACACCTATTAGATATTCAGATACTTTGTTTATCTAACAGGGAAGATTTAGAGATTAATTATGTGTAGTTACAGCCTTAACTAATATTTAAACCGATGATAATAGCGTGTAACAAATAATGTAAAATGAGCTGATGTATCAACACCTCCTTTTAACAATTGTATATATTGACAAAGCCGTATCTCTAGTCGGAACAAGCAAATAAATGAGGATATTTGCTTGCAGCAAACTTCTCAGTAGTTTCATGTACTGTTACTGTAACAGTTATAGAAGTAAAAATCATCCCCATTGAAACTTCCACAAATTTTTTCTCTCCTTATAGTTTGAAAGAGTTCAATAAAGGTTATAAAACACTATAACAAAATATTTAAAATACAAAATAGGAGATGGATAGTATGAGTTTCATTTGGTTTTTAATAATTGGCGGGCTTATCGGATGGCTTGCAGGTATAATTTTGGGTAAAGATATCCCAGGTGGAATTATTGGTAATATTATTGCAGGTATTATCGGCGCATGGATTGGTGGTATGCTTCTTGGAAGTTGGGGTCCTAAAATTTCTGATTTCTATATCTTCCCTGCCCTCATTGGAGCAATTATACTAGTTTTCATTTTGAGTTTAATTCTGAAATCATTGCGTAATGCTTCGTAAGCTAAATAGATCTCTTAATCTATTACTATACGATTAAGCGAATCAGATGTAACCAATAATAAATGGTGAATGTGCTTATAACAAAAAAGCGGTCTTCCACATCATATCTGTGGAGGACCGCTTTTACTTTGTTTTTAATTAACTTAACAATCCTCCGCTCCGTGAATTCAAGAAGAACAGAACAGCCTATACAACAATAGCGCCTGATTGAGGAGGATTATGCCATACAAAGCTTGATAATTAATGTTCTATAGATGTGATCCTCCACTTGCATCGAGCAATTGACCAGTTACCCAACGGCTGTCTGATGAAGCAAGAAAGGCGGCAATATCTGCCACATCCCCGGGCTCTCCAAATCTGTTGAAAATTGAAAGACCAGCCGCATATTTTTGTCCATCAAGGTTTTTCAAAGTCTCAGCATTCATTTCTGTATTAATAATCCCAGGCTGGATGGCGTTTACCGTAATATTCCGGCTCCCTAGTTGTTTGGCTAGAAGACGCGTAAACGTATCGATTGCACCTTTGGACATACTGTACGTGAAGACACTTGGTGAAGCTGCACGTGTCACAAAAGATGAAATATTAATAATACGTCCCCCATCTTTTAAACGTGGCAAAGCTTGCTGAGTAATAAAAAGTGGTGCTTTAACATTTATCTTCATTACCTCGTCAAATGATACCTCCGTCGTCTCTTCTAAACTGATAATTTGACCAATTCCAGCATTGTTGACAAGAATATCGAATCCGCAACAGCCCATATATTCCCGAATAGTATCATCCAAAGTAGTAAATAAATCTTGAATACCATCTAGTGTACTAAGGTCAGCACCAATCGCCAAAGCATTTCCTCCGCTTTGTTTGATCTGGTGAACAACTGCTTCTGCCTCATTACGTCTTTTCCCATAATGAACGACGACAAAGGCTCCCTCTTGTGCCAGACGCAATGCAATACTACGGCCAATTCCTCGACTTGATCCTGTAACTAAAGCGATTTTGCCTGTTAACTTACCCATGCTTCCATCTCCTTGTTCAATCATAGTTAGATTACATAGAGAATTATATCAAGGGACATTATTTGAAATGTTGCTCTCCTATTCTGTTTCAAGGGGTGTTTCGCTATGGATAAAAACACCCCTTTAGATTAATAGTATCCAAAGGGGTAAAATGGTGTGATTTTTTTACAAACGGTATGACTTTATTTCAAATCAACAACATATTAAATCTAATTTTTGTTCCTACTCAACAGTTACCGATTTAGCTAGGTTACGTGGTTTATCTACATCACAGCGACGGTGAAGTGCAGCATAGTAGCTAATTAATTGTAAAGGTACTACTGATACAAGTGGTGTTAGTAATTCATGAACATGCGGAATGACTAAACGGTCGCCGTCTTCATCAATGCCTGCCATCGCGATAATACATGGATATGCACCACGAGCTGCTACTTCTTTGACATTACCACGGATGTTTAATCCTACTGATGCTTGTGTGACAAGTGCAAATACAGGCGTACCTTCTTCGATTAAGGCAATTGTTCCGTGCTTCAGTTCTCCACCAGCAAAGCCTTCTGCTTGGATGTACGAGATTTCTTTTAGTTTTAAGGCACCTTCAAGGCTGACATAGAAGTCCATATTACGGCCAATGAAGAATGCATTACGTGCGATTTTTAAGTAATCTTCTGCAATGTCTTCTAGCACATCTTTAGAATCAATTATTGTTTGGATGCCATTAGCGGCAATCGCGAGCTCTTGTTTTAAATCAAATTCTAAGCCTTTGCCATTTGACTTTGCTGTCACATAGGCTGCTAATGCCAGGACTGCTACTTGTGCCACATAAGCTTTTGTAGAAGCTACAGCAATTTCTGGACCTGCATGTAATAACAAGGTATGGTCAGCTTCACGTGATAACGTAGAGCCAGGTACATTGGTAATCGTTAAAGTTGGATAGCCTAACTCTTTAATTTTTACTAGTACTTGACGGCTATCTGCTGTTTCACCTGATTGTGTAATGAAGATAAATAATGGTCTTTCTGAAAGTAATGGCATGTTATAGCCAAATTCACTAGAAATATGCACTTCTACAGGGATACCAGCCATTTTTTCGAAATATTGTTTACCGATGAGACCCGCATGATAGCTTGTGCCCGCTGCAATAATATATAAACGATCTGCTGCTCGTAATGCTTCTAAAACCTCATCATCAATCGTTAAATCACCATTGTCACCTTCATATGCTTGAATGATTTTACGAATAACTGTAGGCTGCTCATCCATTTCTTTTAACATATAGTGTGGATATGTGCCTTTTTCAATATCACTCATATCAAGCTCAGCAGTATATGGTACACGCTCTACTACAGTACCATCTAATTTTGTAATTTCCACACTTGCTTTGTGTACGATAACTACCTCTTTATCGTGAAGCTCTACGTATTGATCTGTTACCTGTAGCATCGCCATTGCATCTGACGCAACAACATTGAAGCCTTCACCAATTCCAACTAGAAGTGGTGATTTATTTTTTGCTACAAAGATTGTATCTGCTGCCTCTGCATCTAATAGTGCCAGTGCATAGGAGCCATGTAATAGAGATAATGTTTTGCGGAAAGCGTCTGCAGTGCTTAGACCATCTTTCACAAATAACTCTACTAATTGCACAATAACCTCTGTATCTGTATCAGATTTCATTGGAATGCCCTTTAAATATGTTTTTTGCAATAAGTGATAGTTTTCAATAACCCCATTATGCACAAGTGTAAAGCGTCCTGATGCACTTTGATGTGGGTGAGCATTTAAACGATTTGGCACACCATGTGTTGCCCAACGTGTATGACCAATCCCTATTTTCGCTGCAACATCTTCATCTACCGCTTCTCGTAAATCTGCAATACGCCCTTTTTCTTTGAAAACCGTTACGCCTTCCTCGTTACGTACTGCAATACCCGCTGAATCATAACCACGGTACTCTAGCTTTTCTAAGCCTTTTAATAAAATTTCCTTTGCATCTGATTCACCAATATATCCTACAATTCCACACATAATTCTCGTCCTCCGATAATGTCAATTTAATGCAATGACAAACTAGGCCTCATCCTATCGAATTTTTTGAATGCACAAGCGATGCTTTATTTTTATAAAAATAAAGCACTCCAATACACACAAGCTACTCACGCTACTCAGCCACCTGAATAGAGATCTTCGACATGTGAAGCTTCATCTATTTATCTATTGCTTTTACAATACCTTCTCCATTTTCTGTACATTCAATCACTCAAATGCTTTCAAAATGAAAAATGACAATCGGGTATGTCGATTGGGAGGCATCCGCCGAATTTTCGATAAACCTCCACCTCGTCTGCTGAAGATCTTTTCGTCCGATTTCTTCAGCTCAGGCGCTATAATTGTTTTCCGATTTTGCGCTTTCTTCCCTCCTTAGGCGCTCGTTAAAGGACAAGGTCGGACCTCATCTTCAACTTCTCCATCATACTCAATCATATGCTATCCGTCAAATTTTCGTTATAAAAAACACCTAGCCCTAAAGCTTTTTCGTGACAAATATGTAGACAAAGCGATACATAAGCACTTTGATAATACAAAATAGGCACAAGCATTTTAAATGCTTGTGCCTATCCTTTATTTACTGTCTAATAATTTAACAATTTCTCTATTAAATGCAGGAAGATCATCTGGCGTTCTACTTGTTACAAGCTGTTTTTGACAGACAAATACTTCTTCATCATGGAAGATTGCCCCTGCATTTTCTAAATCCACTTGGATGGATTTATAGCCTGTGGCGTCACGCCCATTTAATGTCTTTGCAGTAATAAGAAGTTGTGGTCCATGACAAATGGCAAAGGTAGGCTTCATTTCATCCATAAAGGACTTTGCAAATGCTACTATACGATCATCCGCACGTAATATATCAGGAGAAAAACCACCAGGAATAAATAATGCATCGTAATCTGTAGCTTTTACTTCATCAATGCCTTTATCAATTTTCACGGACTCTCCATGCTTACCCTTAACTTCCTTGCCTGCTTCGATATCAATTGTTACTAGCTGATGCCCAGCTGCTTCCAAAGCTTCTTTAGGGCTTGTAAACTCAATGTCCTCAAACATATCTGTTATAACTGTAGCAATTTTAGCCATATCAATTAAACACTCCTTGTTATTGTGACTCCTAATTACTGTTCCCCATCTCGCTTATTTAAAACATTCCTTTCAAATAAGTAAACCCGATTTCCTGTTTACGGAAATCGGGTTTACACTCTATTTCTTATTCTGTTAGGCCCATTTCTACACGTACAACATCTGCAATACGCTCGACAAAACGCTCGCAATCCGTTTCTGTTGCTGCTTCCACCATGACACGTACTAATGGCTCTGTACCTGAAGGACGTACTAAAACACGACCATTTCCAGCCATTTCAGCTTCTACCTCTGCAATTACTGCAGCTACTTTCGCATTATCAGTCACAGCATGCTTATCTGTTACACGCACATTGACAAGACGCTGAGGGTAGATTTTCATTTCACCTGCAAGTTCTGAAAGCTTTTTACCCGTCGCCTTCATAATGTTGACAAGCTGAATTCCTGTCAATAAGCCATCACCTGTTGTATTAAAATCTAGAAAGACGATATGCCCTGATTGCTCGCCACCTAAATTGTATTCATTCGCACGCATTTCTTCCACAACATAACGATCACCTACAGCTGTTTGTACACTTTGCATACCATTGTCAGCCACAGCTTTATAGAAGCCCATATTGCTCATCACTGTTGAAACAATTGTTTGCTTCTTCAAACGCCCTACCGCATTTAAATGCTTACCAATGATAAACATAATTTGGTCACCGTCAACGATTTTTCCGTTTTCATCTACAGCAATTAAACGGTCTCCATCGCCATCAAAAGCTAAACCAACATCTGCACCTTTTTCAGTAACAAACTTAGCTAGTCCTTCTGGGTGTGTTGAGCCTACACCATCATTGATATTTAAGCCAGTTGGAGAAGCTCCCATTGTAGAAATGTCCGCTTCTAAATCAGCAAATAAATGTGTAGCTAAAGATGAAGTTGCACCATGTGCACAATCAAGCGCTACGTGGATACCATCAAATTCTTCATCCACTGTTTGCTTTAAGTATTGAATATATTTTTGACCACCTTCGAAATAGTCGCTTACAGATCCTAAATCTGCTCCTATAGGACGTGGTAATTTATCCTCTTGCGCATCAATTAACGCTTCAATTTCCGCTTCCTGTGCATCTGTTAGCTTAAAGCCATCAGGACCGAAAAATTTAATACCGTTATCTGCAACTGGGTTATGTGAAGCTGAAATCATGACGCCCGCATCTGCGCTCATAATTCGAGTAAGGTATGCCACACCTGGTGTTGAAATAATACCAAGACGCATTACCTCTACCCCAATTGATAAAAGACCAGCCACAAGTGCACCTTCAAGCATCTCACCTGAAATACGTGTGTCACGACCAATTAAAACCTTTGGACGGTCAGTTGCATCTTTTGTTAAAACATAGCCGCCTATACGACCAAGTTTAAATGCAAATTCTGGTGTTAATTCACTATTCGCGACGCCACGGACGCCATCTGTTCCAAAATATTTACCCATTCTACTTATTCTCTCCTTCAATGCAAGACAGTGCCTAGTGAGTTTCTATCAAGCATTAGACACTTGTCCGCTTACTTTTGGAAAAGTCTGCCTTTGTTCATTCATTGGTAATTATTAATATTCCACTCTGCCAGTTTGTTGGATGAAACCTGAACTACAAACCTGATTGGATTTTTGATTTAGAATCAAAATAAAATTATAGTCACATATTGTTTAAGAATCAATATCTTCCGATTCCTCAGTTGACGTATTTTTATCAGTTGGAGTACTCTCATCTGTCACATCAGGTTCTTCAATTGGAGGTGGCGTTTCCTCTGTAGAAGCTGGTGTTTTCTGCTGTTCTTCTTGTTCAACCTTTGTAATATCTGCCTTCACTTTTATTTTCTTGTCAGATATTTTTGTCACACCATCTGGTAATTTTACATCAAATTCATAAGTTTTGGACTCAGTAATTTTTGACAGGTCAACTGTTATTGGAATGGATGTTAAACTGTCAATAATGGATTTTCTTCCATACACTTTAATCATTTTCGGTGAAAATGTTAATGAGTTAATGGTAATGTCCTCGGCAGCTTGCCCTGTTTCGTTAAGGACAACTGGGATCTCTCGACTATACTCCGCTATATCTACTTGAACTTTCACAATTTCAGGTTCAATAGTCACGTCTAACTTATTTAAATCTCTATCTAATACTTTTACAGCTGCTTCCTGCGTGAATGATTGCTTCAAGCCCTGCTCTCCTGTAACAGTTGCTTTTACATAACTAATGCTTTCAATAGCACTTTTTGCACCTGTTACATAAACAGTTGGCGGGTTGGCTGTCATTTCTTTTAAGATAAAACCTTCTTCAATTAAACGTTTGTTCATTTCAGGGTCCACTCGGAACTCCTGCGTGACCTTTTCCTCAATATTCACATGAACAGTTGCAGGGTCTAATGTCACTTTTAACTTTTCTGAAATATTTTCGTATTGCAGTTTTACATCATGCTCTCCTAGCAATAAATTGCTCAAATCCGCAAATATAGAAAAATCCTTAGCTCCCTTTGCTTTTAAAACCAATGCCATCGGACCTTCTATCGTTACATCCACAGTTTCAGGTAAACCTGTCACAATAAGATTTTCATTATCGTAATAAACATCCACTGGAACATCACGAATAACATCCGTTTGTTCATTTGAGGTAGCTTTATTTAAAGGTGACAACTCGGTACGCACTGAGAAGAAAAGCAAAAACGCTAAAAATAGCGCGATGATTCTAAGTACCCAAGGGCTATCCATCATTTTATCCATTCTTTTTCCCCCTCCAAGTCAACTTAGAGGATGCACTTGATTCCTGTACTGATCCGAACCACATTTTTCTTAATAATGTTTCGAACTCCTCTAGAGAAAGATTTCGATGGAGATTACCATTTAATGTTATACTAATTGCGCCTGTTTCTTCTGAAACAACAATTGTAATAGCATCTGTAACTTCACTTAAACCAAGAGCAGCACGGTGGCGTGTCCCTAACTCTTTTGAAATAAATGGGCTTTCAGATAAAGGTAAATAGCAAGCCGCTGCTGTAACTTTATCTTTTTGCATAATAACAGCCCCATCATGTAGCGGGGTATTTGGTATAAAGATATTAATCAGTAATTCTGATGAAATTTCAGCATTTAGCCCTATACCTGTTTCAATATATTCATTAAGACCTGTTTCTTTTTCAATAGAAATTAACGCACCTATTCGACGTTTAGCCATATAACTTACAGACTTCTTCATTGCCTCAATAAGTCTTGTTTGTTCTTCTTCCTCTTGACTAGATGAGCGTTGGAATAGCTTTCCTCGCCCAATTTGTTCTAAACCACGTCTGATTTCAGGTTGGAAAATAATAATAATCGCTAGGAAACCAAACTCAATAACTTGTTGTAGCATCCAACCAAGTGTTTGTAACCCTAAAAGGTCTGTTGCAATTCGTGCAATAATAATGACGAATATTCCCTTAAGTAATTGGACAGCCTTCGTACCTTTAATGAGGGTTAAGACTTTATAAACAACGTACCAAACGAGCAGTACATCAATGAAGTTAATAACAATATTCACAGGCGTTAAATCCGTGAAATGTTCGATAATTTGCACGTGGCATCCCCCACTTTTCATTACGAATCCATACACATTCAAGTATATCACATTCTTATCAAATGTAACTTTTTTCAAATAAAAAGTCTACTCAGAAGAGTAGACCTTTCAGCCTCTCACGTGCACTATTTTTTAGGACGTATAGAGTGTTATTTAGTTTCTTCTTTTTCCTCAAATGTCATGGCTGTCTTAACAGAATTTTTAATTGTATACCATAACCATTCAAATACTTCGTCAATTTCTTCGATTCTCCCTGAAACTACCGCTGAAGATGCCATATATTGCCCGTTGATTACTGTGACGTTACCATCAACTTCACCTTCAACAATCAAATCGCCATTTTTTACAACAATATCGCCTTTCACCACTTCCCCTTCAGGTACAATCACTGTTTGACCATCCACAACTAAATTAGGTTGCTTGGTCACTGAGAAATGCTGGTCATCCATGAAGCTACCCAATAATGTAGCACTCATGAATAAGCAAAATACTGCTGCTGCCACAAAGAACGGATGCCGGCGAATCCATTTTTGTATACCTACTCGACTTTTTGGTTTTGGTAAACGAGCCATAACTGCTGCTTCAAAACCCGGAGGCGCTGTAATATGGGAAGCACTCTTCACAAAGGCGATTGTTTCACTCAATTCTTGCATCAACTGTTTACAATCATTACATGTATGCAAGTGTTGTTTCAACTCTTGCTCATGCTCACGACTAATGTCACCGTCTAAATAATCATGCATATAGTCTATAATATGCTCTGGACAAGTATTCATGACGCTCCCCCTCCTACAGATTGTTTAATTGCTTACGTAATGCCTCACGTCCGCGGTGAATCCTCGTTTTCACCGTTCCAAGCGGCATATCTAAAATCTCGCTAATCTCTTGTAACGATAACTCTTCTATATATTTCAATACTATAACCGAACGGTATTTATCCGGCAATCGTCCAATTTCATATTGAATGCGATCTTGCAGCTCCATTTGTTCTAACTGCTCCTCTGGTAGCTGGTCATCTGCTGCGATTTGCGAATACATATCAAGCCCTTCTGTACCAGCTACTTCTGCATCTAAATAATAATCCGGTTTCTTTTTTCGAATACGGTCAATGCAGAGGTTTGTCGCTATGCGATAAAGCCACGTTGAAAATTTTCTTTTCTGATCAAATGTATGCAAGTTCATATAAGCTCGCACAAAAGCCTCTTGAGCAATGTCTTCAGACTCTTGTTTGTTGCCTAACATTCGATAGCATACTTGGTACAGTTTGTGCTGATAGAGACTCACAATATCGGCAAATGCGTTTTGATCGCCTTTAAGCACTTGTTTTATTCTCTTATTTACTAACGCATCCATTGTGTTGACTTCTCCACCTTTACAACTGTCTTATACTATACGAAGCACCGATAAGAAAAGTTTCGTTTTAATTCAATTATAGCAAAAGATTTTTATGCAATGTGACAACAGGCAATTTTTTGTCAAATTTTCTTTAAACTAGTGTTTCACCAAATAAAGATCCCATTAATGCAACAGCCACATTTGCTGTTGTATTCTTTTCATCTAGTATAGGATTTACCTCTACAAACTCGGCTGAAGTTACCATGCCTGATTCTTGTAACATTTCCATTGCTAAATGGCTTTCTCGGTACGTAATTCCACCTGGAACTGGTGTACCCACACCTGGCGTATAAAGTGGATCTAATCCGTCTAAATCAAGTGATAAATGTAAGCCATCAACATTTCGTTCCTTTAAATAAGCAAGTGCATCTTCCATCACACGTGTCATGCCAAGTCGGTCGATTTCATGCATTGTATATACTTTAATTCCTTGTTGACGTATCAATTCACGTTCTCCTGGGTCTACTGAACGAGCTCCAATAATAATCACGTTTTCTGGCTTAATTTTTGGAGCATAGTTGCGAATTTGCACTAAACGTTCATGTCCTAGCCCAATACTAACGGCTAACGGCATCCCATGTATATTGCCTGAAGGTGTTGTTTCAGGTGTATTTAAATCTGCATGAGCGTCATACCAGATAACACCAAGATTTTTGTAATGCTCACCTAATCCAGCTAATGTTCCAATAGCAATGCTATGGTCTCCACCGAATACGAGTGGGAATTTTTTTTGTTCCACTACTTCATGCACACTATTTGCTAATGCAGTACTAACTTCTACAACTTCCTCTAAATTTAGTAATTTTTCATCCACAGCTCCGTCTGCAAGCTTTTGACTAACACGAATATCCCCTTGATCCTGTACATCGTGTCCGATAGCCTCTAAACGTTCAACAATACCTGCATATCGAATAGCACTTGGTCCCATATCTACCCCACGGCGTGTTTGTCCATAATCTGTTGGTACTCCAATAATAGAAATATTAAGTTTATTCATGTTTTTATACCCCCTAAAAGTTATAAGAATATTGTAAAGCCTATATACCACTTGGCTCAACTCGACAAAAAGTTGTATATTTATTCATTTATAAATAACATAAAAAAATCTCCTACTGTTTTCAGCAAGAGATTAGTTATCTGTAGTTAATATAACACTTTTGAATAATTTTATTCTAAAAAAGTGAGCCATGAAGGACTCGAACCTTCGACCCTCTGATTAAAAGTCAGATGCTCTACCAACTGAGCTAATGGCTCATAAAAGAAAAAATGGCTGGGGTACTAGGATTCGAACCTAGGCATGACGGAATCAAAATCCGTTGCCTTACCGCTTGGCTATACCCCAATCATTTATAAAACTGGTGGAGGGGGACGGATTCGAACCGCCGAACCCTAAGGAGCGGATTTACAGTCCGCCGCGTTTAGCCACTTCGCTACCCCTCCGAAATAACACAATAAGAATGGTGGAGGATGACGGGCTCGAACCGCCGACCCTCTGCTTGTAAGGCAGATGCTCTCCCAGCTGAGCTAATCCTCCATAGAAACAGGTGTTATATCACAGTTTATATTCTTTATAAAGCCTAAATTTTTAAATGGTGACCCCTACGGGATTCGAACCCGTGTTACCGCCGTGAAAGGGCGGTGTCTTAACCACTTGACCAAGGGGCCAATATTACGTCTCAACAAGACAAGAATTATAATAACATTTTTAATTAATAATTGCAATGCTTTTTCACAAATTATTTTATGTATTATAGTGATTGAAAAAAGGACAAAAAAATGGCTCCGAAGGCAGGACTCGAACCTGCGACAACCTGATTAACAGTCAGGTGCTACTACCAACTGAGCTACTTCGGAACAATGCTATTCACTTCGGTTTTAAACAACCTCTTAAGTACATTTATTATTATAGCAAGCATTCTAAATAATGCAACACATTTTGTGAAAATTTTTATATTTTTTGTCGAAGTCTGCTTCTACATTCGTCTGAAAGCATAATAGTTCTCTATTAATTCTAATATTTCTATTTAACGTACTAAATATTCTTGCTGTATATTATTGTAATTGTTAAAATAAAAATAGTTTTATGAATTTTCTATCAAATTTTCTGGGGGAGGATGTTCAAGATGGTATCAAATGATTTAATTGCACCTGAATTTTATAACATCACAGAGGAATTAGAAAAATTTTCGCAAGATAGTGATCGCCAAGCAATACGTTGGTTGAATACACAACAAGAGAGACGTACAGTTTCTTATGTGGAACTTAGCCAAAAAATGAATCAATACGCAAACGCTTTTACGGAGAAGGGGCTTCAAAAAGGTGATCGTGTATTAGTTATTATTCCTCGACTTCCAGAAGCTTATTTCGTTTTTCTAGGCTGCTTAAAGGCTGGTATCGTACCCATTTCATGTTCAGAGATGCTACGTGCAAGCGATTTAGAATATCGGATGGAACATTCTTCTGCTAGTGCAGTTATTGCTTATGAGGCTTTTACTAGTGAAGTTGATCAAATTACTTCTTCTGTAGACACATTGAAAAATAAACTAGTGATTGGTGCTGCGAAAGGAGATTGGACTTCTTTAGATGAATTAGCAAGCAAGCAGCAAGCTACATTTACAGCTGTAGCTACTACACGCGATGACATGGCATTCCTATCTTATACTTCTGGTACAACTGGTAAACCTAAGGGCGTTGTTCATTCACACGGCTGGGGATATGCACATATTAGAACTGCGGCTTCAAAATGGCTTTGTGTACGTGAAGGAGACCTCGTGTGGGCAACAGCTGCTCCTGGTTGGCAAAAGTGGATATGGAGTCCTTTTTTATCAACAATCATGCTGGGCGCTACTGCATTTGTCTATCATGGTGGATTCGATGCAAAAACCTATCTTCAATTAATGCAGGATGAAAAAGTTAATGTTCTCTGTTGTACACCGACCGAATACCGGATTATGGCGAAAATCGATAATTTACAAGACTACAATCTATCATCTCTACGTAGTGCCGTTTCTGCTGGTGAGCCTTTAAACCGCCCAGTTATCGAAACATTTATGAATCATTTTGGACTAAAAGTACGTGATGGCTATGGACAAACAGAAAACACACTATTAATTGGTACACTCGAAAACACAGAATTACGTCCTGGATCTATGGGTGTTCCAACTCCAGGTAATATTGTACGTATTATCGACAATGAAGGGAATGAAGCAGCAGTTGGCGAAGTTGGTGATATTGCTGTTCACAAATCTTCACCAGCTTTATTTAAAGAATATTATAAAGAACCTGAGCGCACACAAGCTGCATTTCGTGGGGATTGGTATATTACAGGTGATCAAGCAAAATGTGATGAAGACGGTTACTTCTGGTTTGAAGGTCGTGGAGATGACATTATTATTTCATCTGGTTATACGATCGGACCATTTGAAGTTGAAGATGCATTAAACAAACATGAAGCTGTACAAGAGTGTGCAGTTGTAGCTGCGCCAGATGAAATTAGAGGGCATATTGTAAAGGCATTTGTTATCTTACGAGAAGGCTTCAAAGAATGTAATGAAGAGGAGTTAACAAAGGAGCTACAGGAGCATGTAAAAGCGTTAACAGCCCCTTATAAATACCCTCGTAGTATCGTCTTTCTTGATGAGTTACCAAAAACGACATCAGGGAAAATTCGCCGTATCGAACTACGAGCTACTACAGTTCATACACATTAAGTTAAGTATTTAAAACAAGAAGGCATCCATTGAGGATGCCTTCTTTTATGTATTGATGAATTAAAAATAGTCGGCTCAAATAAAAAAAGCCACTACTGAGTGTATCAGTAGCGACTTTTTGCGCCTAGCGACGTCCTACTCTCACAGGGGGAAGCCCCCAACTACCATCGGCGCTAAAGAGCTTAACTTCCGTGTTCGG
>NZ_SJDS01000049.1:0-384 GCF_004332175.1 Lysinibacillus sp. OL1
TCCCGCAAGCATCGATCGGATCTCGGTGAGACAGCTCGATGCGTCGAACGCAACGACGAACAAATAATGTACAGGGACTTTCGTTCCGGAAAAGCGCTGTGCTACATAGTTTCATTGCAGGTGGAGCTCCATTCGGCCCCGACCTCATGAAGAACGAACAACTTTCAAGTAACTTACCGTAACAGTACAATCCGGATTTTCGCTAACCTCAAGCTATCGACGGTTCGCTCACCGTACATCGCACCCAAACGGCAACTGTCGACGGTGTAACGGGTATGGGGGACTCGATCTGGAATCGGTCTGCCGCCGAAGACCGTCGTACACTTTTGCGTCGAGCGACTTATCCACAGTCGAGCTCGAGATCGCACGTGTAGGCCTCGGCCC
>NZ_SJDS01000050.1:0-370 GCF_004332175.1 Lysinibacillus sp. OL1
TGCGTGCTCGTGGACTCGGCGCTCATACGGCGAAGCCTAACTGCGCGCGGGCGACTCGGCGCCTCTCTCCGAAGTCGACATACAAGACGCTCTATGCACCCGAGTTAGTACGCACTTAGTTGCATAGGCACCTGAGTGCATAGATACTTTTTCCATGGCACTCGAACATGCGTTGCTCGTCTCCCTTTCCGAACAGGATGCGTCGGGATACGACCTCACACGCCGGTTCGACAAGTCGATCGGCTTCTTCCACAGCGCGACGCACCAGCAGATCTACCGAGTCCTCAAGCGAATGGACGAGGCAGGCTGGGTGGAGGTGGAGGCCATCGCGCAGGACGGCCGACCGGACAAGAAGATGTACCGCGTCAGC
>NZ_SJDS01000051.1:0-370 GCF_004332175.1 Lysinibacillus sp. OL1
TGGCCGGCATGTTGTGGTAAGGGTGCAGGTCAGAGCCGCAAACGCACGCCCTGACGACCCGCACGATCGCGTCCGTCGGCTGCTGCAGTGCCGGATCGGGCACGGTCTCGACTCGAACGTCTCCGGCGCCGTACATGATGGTTGCTCGCATGGTGTCCCCTCTTGCTTCTGGTGTCGCGTGCTTCGAAGTCGACGTTTCGGCGTGGACCGGTCGACTGCAATCAGTCAACGCCGCGCCTCGCGGGCGCGGGAGTGTCTGTTGTTCCAGGTAACGGCAGTACCTCCCTCGGTCTTCTCCGCTCGAGTAACGTGAACTGCATGGACAACCGAGCCGAGATCCGCGAATTCCTCAGCTCCCGTCGTGCTCGCA
>NZ_SJDS01000052.1:0-364 GCF_004332175.1 Lysinibacillus sp. OL1
GCGGACCTCAAACGGCACATCCCCGGCGGCCACATTCGTCTTCACTTCTTCGACCGAGATCAGCTCGATTCTGCTGCAGCTGTTTTCGACGAATCATCACGTGACGATGCCGACTACGTCCTCCAGGTCCCCAGCGACGGGGGTGTCCGCTCGCTGCGCTCTCTTCTCGACCAACTCGACGCTCACTCGATCGACGTCAAGGAACTCTCCGTGCACACACCCGACCTGGACGACGTGTTCCTGACTCTGACCGCCACCGAAAGGACCGACGCGCGATGACCACCATGACGCTTGCCTATCAGGACTCGAAAACCATGCTGCGTCGCAGCATTCGACACATCCTTCGATATCCGTCGATGACGGT
>NZ_SJDS01000053.1:0-361 GCF_004332175.1 Lysinibacillus sp. OL1
CGAAGTAGCTCAGTTGGTAGTAGCACCTGACTGTTAATCAGGTTGTCGCAGGTTCGAGTCCTGCCTTCGGAGCCATTCTTGGAGAGTTGTCCGAGTGGCCGAAGGAGCACGATTGGAAATCGTGTAGGCGGTTAACACTGTCTCAAGGGTTCAAATCCCTTACTCTCCGCCAGCACTTTGATGTGTTCCAAACGATGGCCCCTTGGTCAAGTGGTTAAGACACCGCCCTTTCACGGCGGTAACACGGGTTCGAATCCCGTAGGGGTCACCAATTCAATACCCAGATGGAGGATTAGCTCAGCTGGGAGAGCATCTGCCTTACAAGCAGAGGGTCGGCGGTTCGAGCCCGTCATCCTCCACC
>NZ_SJDS01000054.1:0-358 GCF_004332175.1 Lysinibacillus sp. OL1
GTCGGGGATCAACTGCGCGCCCGGAGCGGTCACGGTCAGCCAGTGATCGAGTTCGGCGAATCGACGAGCACTGTATGCGTGTTCGGCCACCGTACGGGAGAAGGTACGCAGCGAAGTTCCGACGGCATCCAGTGCGGCGGGCTCGCCGGCTTCGACTGCCACCCAGGCCAGCGCGAGATCCTCGAGCACGGTTCCCCAGGAAACCCCGTCCACGACCAGGTGGTGCGCGACTATCGCGAGTCGGCCCAGACTCTCAGCGCCGCAATCGAACCAGACCACCGAGACCATCCGCCCTGCAGACGGCTCCAATCGACTGGTCGCAGTTTCAGAGTGCTCAGTGACGAGTCTTCGCAACTCG
>NZ_SJDS01000055.1:0-354 GCF_004332175.1 Lysinibacillus sp. OL1
ATTCGAACCCCCGCGCGGTGTTACCCGCCTGTCGGTTTTCAAGACCGATCCCTTCAGCCAGACTTGGGTATACCTCCGTTACAATATATAAATGGTGGACCTTGCAGGACTCGAACCTGCGACCGGACGGTTATGAGCCGTCTGCTCTAACCAACTGAGCTAAAGGTCCTTTAAGATGGCGGCAGAGGGGATCGAACCCCCGACCTTACGGGTATGAACCGTACGCTCTAGCCAGCTGAGCTACGCCGCCAGGATCTTTATACTGGTTAATTTACTTATGGTGGAGCCTAGCGGGATCGAACCGCTGACCTCCTGCGTGCAAGGCAGGCGCTCTCCCAGCTGAGCTAAGGCCCC
>NZ_SJDS01000056.1:0-353 GCF_004332175.1 Lysinibacillus sp. OL1
AAATGGTGTCTGCGTCGATCTGAAGTAGCTCGACCCGGCGCGGCTCTAATTTAGTGAAACTGGCACGTAGAGCACCGAAAGCGTCCGCTATTTTGACCGTTTTCGATGTCATGTCTTCTCCCGTGATGCCTGTCGGAAGGTCGAAAGCGACTGATCGAGTCAATCCGTCGTCGGAAAATTTATAACTCCGAATGAGAGGAGGCTGTCCAGAGGAATTGATCAGACCGAGATTGGCCGCAGCACCTGCAACTTCCGGAGTTCCTCGCCACCATCGAGCTGTACGACGTTTGCGACGCCGAGCCTTCGTTCTGTCTCTCAGGTAGACCATTGCTACAACGCACACCAGCAGCACA
>NZ_SJDS01000057.1:0-352 GCF_004332175.1 Lysinibacillus sp. OL1
GCCGATGATCGCGGGTTTTGTCCACGGGTGGGGGAACGCCTCGGGCCGGCAATAGGTGAAACGAGCCTCGGTGGATGCGCCGAGCGTGATGCGCCGTGGAGTTCCAGCCGGAATCCACATGCCGACCGTCGGTGGTATCTGCCAACGAACGTCGTCGATGTACGCGCTCATCTCGCCGGAAGCGCCCCAGAGGAGTTCGTGTGCGGGATGGCGGAGCTCACGCCACGCGCGCTTCTGATCACGCCCGATGGTGGACGTCGGCATCGAGAAGGGGAGCGGAACGTACCGGCCTGCCGGCACAGCCCAGTACGGAAATCCTGTGGAACTCATCGGTGGAGCATACCGCGAATGA
>NZ_SJDS01000058.1:0-347 GCF_004332175.1 Lysinibacillus sp. OL1
GGTCTCGACCTGGGCAATTGTGTGCGAACGCAGATCGAGTGCGAAGGAGCCGGGGATGTCATCCATTGCGCCCGTGCGGCGTGAGAACTCGAGAAGTCGGCGCCACCACCCGAGCAATGATCGTCGATGGGTGAAGGAATGGGGCTTGCCCTCTCGATCGGCGCTGGTGCGGAAACCCTCGACGACAGCGCTCATGTCACCGTGGTCGAGTAGTTCGGGGTGATCGCCGTTCGTGCGCAGCGAGAGTTGCCGTGAAGCGATTTCGGCGGCATGAACGGTGTGCCGCAGTGTCGTCACGGGTGGGCGTACCTCGCGGCCGAATTGTTTGGTGATCTCTCGAAGCCATC
>NZ_SJDS01000006.1:0-273708 GCF_004332175.1 Lysinibacillus sp. OL1
CCCGTGGTGTAGCGGTTAACATGCCTGCCTGTCACGCAGGAGATCGCCGGTTCGATCCCGGTCGGGACCGCCATTTATTTTAAAATATGGGTCAGTAGCTCAGTTGGTAGAGCATTAGATTGAAGCTCTAAGTGTCGGCGGTTCGATTCCGTCCTGACCCATCTTATTTTTTTGCCGGTTTAGCTCAGCAGGTAGAGCAACTGACTTGTAATCAGTAGGTCGTGGGTTCGATTCCTATAGCCGGCACCAGATATTCCCGGAGGGGTAGCGAAGTGGCTAAACGCGGCGGACTGTAAATCCGCTCCTTAGGGTTCGGCGGTTCGAATCCGTCCCCCTCCACCAGTTTTATTATTTTAGGGGCATAGTTCAACGGTAGAATAGAGGTCTCCAAAACCTTTGGTGTGGGTTCGATTCCTACTGCCCCTGCCAATTAATTATATGGCGATTGTGGCGAAGTGGTTAACGCACCGGATTGTGGTTCCGGCATTCGTGGGTTCGATTCCCATCAGTCGCCCCATTGTTGGGGTATAGCCAAGCGGTAAGGCAACGGATTTTGATTCCGTCATGCCTAGGTTCGAATCCTAGTACCCCAGCCATTTTTGCGGAAGTAGTTCAGTGGTAGAACACCACCTTGCCAAGGTGGGGGTCGCGAGTTCGAACCTCGTCTTCCGCTCCATGTATGACGGCGGCATAGCCAAGTGGTAAGGCACGGGTCTGCAACACCCTTATCACCGGTTCAAATCCGGTTGCCGCCTCCATATTTTAACTGTTAATCGGTTTATCCGATTTTTTTTATCTCCATTATGCCGGTGTGGCGGAATTGGCAGACGCGCACGACTCAAAATCGTGTTCCTTTGGAGTGTCGGTTCGACCCCGACCACCGGTATCATCAAATTAATAAAAATTAAGAAAGCTCATAAATCTTGATATAACAGGGTTTATGAGCTTTTTATATTAGGGGAATTGCAACAGGTTTAGAAAGAGAAGGATTCTTTTTGAAGAAAAGGTCAACGAGAATAAAAAAAGTATAGAAAATTCATTGGAAGAGAATAGTATGAGTTTTAACATAGAAGTTACTCATGGGTTTGAATCTCCAAAGGAATCATTAGAAACATAATTAAAACAAGAATGTTTATATTAGCATTCTTGTTTTTTTATGTGATAAAACATTGTGTGTCAGAACGTTCGCTATGATAGACTAAGCAGTTATGTTTATGTAAAACAGGTAAATTTGTTTTACAAATTTTACAGGGCTTTAGAGGGTAATAAATATCTTTACAATATTTTTCTATAAAGGTTGTGCCATTTTAGACGCCTGAAAAGAATAGGTTTATCCTATAGATTTTAGGTAAAAGACAAAGACATCTGTTTCAACATCAATAATTTTTTGAACTTTGGTGGAGAGAGAATATTTTCTTTTATACATTGATTTTTAGATTTCTATTTTTAAGATCTTTCATGGACCAATAAAACCCTACGAGTTGCATCTTCTAGTTGATTGAAAGTTAACAATCAACTAGAAGGTGCAGTTTTTATATATGTGTTGAGTGATGGACTTGATGTGGATGTAATCGATAGCACAAGAGTTGTCATTTTACTCCACTACATTTATATAATCATAAACGTAATGGAGTAAGTAGAAAAAATACGGTTATGTGGAAGAAAGAAGATGATAAGAGTAAAGAGACTGTTAGAGCTTATGACTGTGTATAGTAGTAATACAGGAACAGTATTAAAGGATTGTTCACAATGTAAAAGAGGAGGAAGTGGTAAAAGGGATGCGTGTAAAAAAATCAAAGTATCTTCTTTCCTATAAAGAAGAGGATGAATATCTAATTATTAATATTTATACGAATCAAATTTACGCACTAGATAAATTTAGTTCATTTATTTGGGAAGAGTTTGATAAAACACCAATAGTCTCTGATATTTCCAAATTAATAGCTAAAAGGACAAATGAAGATATTTTAATTATTCAAAAGGATTTAGATGGATTTTTAAATTCGTTGTCAAAAGGAGGTTTAATTAAATTTGTATAATATTTTATATTTATACAAAGAATTAATATTTTTAGATTTCCAAATACGGAGAAAAGGTTTTGATGAAGTCTTTAGACGCTATATAAAAAAATATACTATAGAGGGTTCTAAAGAGATTTTTACTGAGGAGAATTCTGAAGAGATTTTGGAGTGGTTTATTCTTTTAGACCAAGTTTGCTGTTGGTATCCTAGGAAAGCAGATTGTATACACAAAACGTTAATTGGTTATAAGATACTTCAATCTAAGTATGGTATACCAGTAAACATGGTAATAGGGATAAAAAAATTTCCCTTAGAGGCACATGCCTGGATTCAATATCAGGGCCACAATCTATTTGAAGAAATGGAAAATCTTGATTCGTTGAAAGTGATTATAGATTCAAACTCGTATATGAAGGGAGTTGAACTTAGGTGAATTGGTATGTGTTTGAATTTATGGATAATTCGGAGGGAGAAGTGGATAAAAATGGACATCTTAAGATCAACAGTAAATCAAAAGTAAATTATTTCAACACATCCTCACAGAACTTTGTTTTGAAAGCAGCATATGCTCAAAATACGACCCCATATGTGTTTTTTGAAAATAATGATGTGTTAATAGTGGGAGACATTGTGATATACAATATTTTGAATCATGGTGTATATGAAAATGTTGATTGGACTGAGCAAGAATTACTCACTAATTTAATTTCCCTTTATAACACATTTGGTTTGGATTTTGTGAAGCGTTTAGATGGCGAGTTTTCATTTGTTCTATTTGATAAAAAGAATTTAACATTAATGGCCTGTAGAGATACCTTGGGGGTAAAAAGGCTCTTTTATTTAAAAACCGATACAAAATTAGTAGTTGCGAGCGATATCTTTCTATTGAAAAGTTATCTAAATACACCTGAGTTGAACGGTGTTTACTTTCAAGAATATCTAAATGCAAAAGGAATTGTTGATTCCTATTTAACGCCATATAAAGAGATCTTGCGTTTACCGAGTGGGAATATGTTTGTTTATGAAAATAAGGAAATTAACCTAATAAACTATGTGAATTATGATGAATTATTTTCTGATAAATGGATGATGAAGGAGACAACTATAAATCGGGAAGCGTTAATTGAAGAATTCGAAAGTATTTTGAACAAAGCAGTTTTGAGGAGAGTACGGAAAAGCGAGCGAAATACGGTGTTATTAAGCGGTGGCTTAGACTCAACTACTATTTTTAATGTGTCAAAACGATTGGGGCATAGATACGGAGAAATTAATTCGGTAAGCGTTGTTTTTGATGAATTAAAGGAATGCGATGAAAGTGCATATATAACGGAATTATTAGAACAATATAATTCTAAAGGTACTTTTCTAAATTATGATTCAGTATTGATGTATGAAGATCTTCGGAATAATATATTACGTTTTGACGAACCGTATGCTACTGCTCCTACATGTGAATTTATTTCTCCCTTAATAGAGTCAAGTGTGAACAATAATACATATAGTATCCTAACAGGTTATGGTGGTGACCAACTTTTAACGAATCCGCCGTATTTATTAAGAGATTACGTTAGAGAAGGAAAAATAAAGGATATGTTCGGCGATTTAACTAAATATTGTATGTATACAAATATGTCTGCTTTTAAAGGATTACGTGAGTACATCATTCAACCACATCCTTTTAGTAGAACAACTAAAAATAAACGGAATCATGCTAGAAATTTATTGCATCAAATGTTAAATGCAAAAGCCAATCATTATATGGATAGGGCGATAGGTGGCTTTTATGGTGCGGATATAAAACATCCTTTTTTAGATAGGGAGTTAATTTCTTTTATGATTAAAATCCCTAGTCATATTCTCTTTGATCCTTTCTACACGAAAAAAATTTTAAGAGACTCTCAGAAAAATAAGTTACCTGACAGTATTCGACTGCGTATAAATAAAACATCACACATTGCTCATACATTAAAGAGTATAAGGAAAAATTGGAATTCAATTTATTCTAATGTAAAGTCACCTTTAGTTGTCTCAAAGTTAGGTCTTTGTTCCGAAGAGTTTTGGGAAGAAAATTTATATAAGTGGAGAAATGGTTTGTTGATAGATGAGGCTTTTTTATTACTGTTCTCCATTGAAGTATGGATTATGCAAGAAGTGTAATGAATCAATATTAATAAGGAGGCTGTTAGTGTAGGTGTATTGTGCTATTTCTAAGGGTTGCAGGAGGAAATAATTATGTTAATGACATATAGCAAACCAATGCTTTTAGATAGTGGAAATAGTTCGGAAATCATTAAAGGTCAATGTGGCTGGGGTAAAGAATTGCCATTTTTTGATGAAACAGGTGCTGTAAAAGGTAGTTATAGAAGACGTAAATATAGAACCGAACCATGTTATGGTCCTGGAGTTGTAAATATATGTTACGTTTGTAAGACTGAAACGGTTAGTTGTTCTGCAGAAAAAGATGACTGCTAACTTATAAATAGGTTAATACCAAAACTATTTTATTTATTTCGATGTTAACTGTAATTAATGTTCTACTTTTTTATTACATAAAAGTTGTAACAGGAATGTATAGTCAAGAACAGGTTTTGGTGAAGAGTCTACGATGAATCGTTATGGTTCTATAGCAGAAAATAAATACAAAAACTAAATTTGCCCTATAGTAATAGCACAATACTCCTACAAAATGTGAAATGAACGTTTTCATATTTTTCTAACTGATAAATAAAGTATGACACTAATTTTCGGGATTGTATTTTTGATTTTCTTTTTTTACAATTTGACAAAATTAAGAAACTGCATTGATTTTCAGCGGAGATTTATACAGATTGAGCAAATAGATTTCCTGGAAAAGGGAAGAACATATTTGATTTCGGATGAAAATAACATTTTTGATAACTTATATGTTTTGAATGCTTTTTATCGTAGAATTTCAAAAAAGAGAGAAGTTATTTTGATAAAAGTGTTATTTGAAAACGATAACGAGATAAAAGTCGAACATTTGATGAAATTAAATCAATTGCAAATTGAAGAAATTCCAGTATTACTATATATGGGTGAAAAATATTATTGGGAAGATATAATGAATTTTTCTTCATAAGGTAAATCTCTTTGAAACAATATAAAATTTTGTGTGTATTTTACTATTAAAATCCTTGTATATTAAAGGATTTTAATAGTGGCTTGAAAGAAAAGGAGTTGACTGAATATCATTATTGTTTATCTGGTTGTAGCAATTATTTTTCTAAAAAACGGATTCAATAAAGTTTTTAAAATTTATCATTATTACGTGGCGATAAATGAAAAAATAACAATATCTCCGATATTCGTAAGCATTTTAGTGAGTTTAGATGTGCTTGTAGGTATCTCCTTATTAATTCAATTTGTGAATGTTTACATATGTATGACCGCTGTAATGTTGCAATTGTTCAATCTTTTTTTACTGTTTAAACCTTCTAAAGGAGGAAAGACACGTAACTGTGGTTGTTTTGAAAACATACCTATCAATATAAATATAAAAAATTTAGGATACAATTATGTGAAATTCACATTAACTTTCTTAATTTTTTTAGGAGAGATACTATGATTTATATTTTTTGTTATGGTTCTGCTTTAGTATTGATACTTTCTGGGATTTCTAAATTAATCTCACATTCAAATACAAAGCAGTTTTTTTTAAAGTATATTCCTATCAATGATATTTTAATTACATTTTTGGCATTGTTATTCCCATTATTTGAAATTGTAATAGGTGTCAGTTTGTTTATTTATGCTCACCCTATACTTTATATTAGTGCCTTATCTTTAATTTTACTCTTTATAATTATTAATTCGTATGCACTTATTAATAAGATAGAAGAGGACTGTAAATGTTTCGGCAATTTAATTCCAACTAAGACAGGACTGGGTGGCTTAATACAAAGTCTATGCATGTTTTTCAGTATAGTGCCACTACTCTATTTTGATAAAGGTAATATGAATATACTTGACTTTGGCAATATATTTTATCTCGTACCTGTTCTTTTATGGTTCATCACTTTAATAATTATTAGAAGAAACGTAGAGGTGGTGTAAAGATGGACATGGAAATTTATTATGCTTTCGTCATCATTTCTTGTGTATTAATGCTTAGCATTTTGATTTCATTAAGAACTAGAAGAGTGCTAAATGTAGAAAAATGGGGACCGATGGAAAAAAACGTTTTTCCGTTGATTCCATTGAAGAATAAACAATTTGAATCTGTTAAAGTTCAAGATATTATGAATGAGATTAATGTGCAGACTTTAGTATTTATTGATAGTCAGTGTTCTGCTTGTAAAGCAACATTAAAAAAACTCAATTTTTTAATTCCTGTTAAAAAAGAAAAGTATATTTTTATAGCAACGGATACGATAGAAAATCGGGATAACCTGAGCTATTTAGAGGATGAATATATTTATTTTATAGAAGAAGAAATTCTTTCTAATCAGTTAAAAATAGATGTCTTTCCAATGTATCTAGTTTTGAATACTAATAATTTTGTAGTAGAGAAGAAAGGAATCGCAAGTTTAGAAAATCTTTTGGATGTGAATGACTATGAAGTTGAATGAATTAAAATTCCATGAGAAAGATCGACCTGTTAGAGACTTTTTCTATTCACAGTATTTTTATTTGAAAAATATTTGGAGAGAACAAAAGAGCATATTTCTTTTTTTAACTATTTTAAGCATAATAACTTCTATTATGTTACCTTTAGAAATTTTGCTACAGAAAAGGTTGATAGATCAACTAACGGTGGTGCAGAAAATTCCTAATGAATTGGGGTTTGTGTTAGTTCTCCTTGTAGCAATAACGTTTCTTAGTCTATTTGGACAACTATCTGGAAAAATTCAAGATTATCTATTTCGAAAAATTTCTTTAAGAGTGAATTATTTATTTAAAGCGATGTTAAACAAAAAAGTAACTAGCGTTTCTTTAGAAAACTTTGAGTCTAGCTTTTTTTACAATCAAGTGAATCTGGCAGCCAAAGCATTGGAAGGAAATGGGTTAGGTACAACATATTCTTTTTTGCAGATCATTACAAGTGTATTTTCGTTATTTTCAGTTTTTGCGATTTTAATGGCTATTCATTGGACATTACCTTTAACTGTGCTTTTATCAACAATTCCCGGGGTTGTCATTGTTTTTTTTAGCAAACTTAAAAATTATAAAGTTGAAAAAAACGTTGTATTTAAAGAAAGAGAGCTTTCTTATACAGAATCCCTTTTTTTTGACAAAAGCTATTTAAAGGAAATTAAAGTGTATACATTGAGTGATTATTTACTGGAAAAATGGAAAAAACTTTATTTTTATACGATGAACAAGAGACTTGAAGTGACAAAGTGGGAACTGAAAAATAGTGCAGTGATGATACTATTTGTAGGAGTTATCAATACAGGTGTATCTGTATTCTTTGTTTATCAACTAGTAGAGAACGCTTTAACAATAGGGAGTTATGTGGCGTTAACTGCAGCTATAATTACTTTACAGGGCATTTTTGCTCAAATTGGTGCACATATAGCTTCTATTTTTGAAGCAGCTATTTATAATAATGCATTAATCAAGTTGTTGAAAATAGAACATTTTGATGACGAAAAGAGAGAAGAAATTAATTCTATTGAAACGATTGATATTAAAAATGGCACTTTCAACTATCCTTATTCTGATATTTCAGCTTTTTCAAAATTGAACTTTTCAATACGAAGAGGAGAAAAAATTTCGATTGTAGGTGGAAACGGTTCAGGGAAAACAACACTCGCCCATTGTTTAGTAGGATTATTCAATTTGACAGAAGGAACGATTTTAGTAAATGGAGAAAATATGACCGACATTGATAAATCTAGTTTACATAAACAAGTTGCTGTTGTTTTTCAAACATTCCCTAAATATATGTATTCCTTAAGAGAAAATATTGGTTTTGGCAATGTAGATGACATGGAGAATGACCAGAAAATATGGGATGTCATAAGAAAAGTAGGATTGGGACATAAATTATCAATTCATAATGTTGACTTAGATACTTATTTATCTAAAGAAATGGATGGCGGAATTGATCTATCTGGGGGAGAATGGCAAAAAATAGCTTTAGGACGAGCGCTAATGAAGGATGTTAGTTTGATTTTGTTGGATGAACCTACAGCGTCATTAGATCCTCATTCAGAATTAAAAACACTTGAATTATTTGATAGCATGACAGATGATAAAACAACGATTACGATTACACATAGAATCGGACCCACGAAATTATCAGATAAGATTATCGTAATGGATAAGGGGAAAATTGAAGAAATTGGTACTTTTGATGAATTAATAAATAATAAAGGATTATTTTATCGTATGCATCAAGCCCAATCCAAATGGTATGAGCGAAAGGAGCATTTTCATGAAACCGTTGAAACTACATGAGACACAAAATATGAAAGAAACCCCATTAGTAGTGATGAAAAATGTGTCAAAGGAATTTCAGTCAAAGGATTTTATTGTACAAGCACTAGATACAATCAATTGTGAAATTTACCAAAACGAAATCGTAGCAATAATGGGTACGAGTGGTTCAGGGAAAAGTACATTACTTAATATTTTAGCTGCTTTAGACAAACCTACACATGGGGAATTAATGTTTCAAGGTGTACCAATGATTGAGCAATTTCAAGAACCGATAGCATCGGAATTTAGAAAACGAAATATAGGTTTTATATTTCAAAATTTTAACTTATTAGATGAATTGACGGTATCAGATAATGTGGCTCTGCCTTTAATTTTGCTAGATGAGGACTCTAAAAAAATTGCGCAAAAGGTGAAAGATGTTTTAACAAAAATGTCAATTAGTGATTTAGCTGTGAAGAAACCACATGAATTATCTGGTGGGCAAAAACAACGAGTGGCTATATCACGAGCGATTATTGCCAATCCGCTATTATTACTGGCAGATGAGCCAACAGGGGCCTTAGATGTGAATACAACTAATGATATTTTAACAACACTTGTTCAATTGAAAAATCTAACAAATCAAACAATTATATTGGTAACACATGATCCACATGTATCGACTTATGCTGATCGTGTACTATTCTTTCATAAAGGGAAATTAGTAGATAGTTATATCAATCAAGTAAATAGCGATAATTTATCGATGATTTTTGACAAATTTAAAAACATACAGAGGAGTTATCTCAATGTATGATTTAAAGAATATTGCTTGGAAACTTTGTAGAGCTGCTAAAATACAAGTAATCATTGCCATACAAGTTGTAGCACTCGCTGTTTGTTTAATTGCAACAATGTTGATCTATGTTGAAAATGCACGAACAGAAATGGAAGACAATATTCGTAACTTGTATGGGGATGTGGATATTTCTGCTGGTTATAACCTTTCATCTAGTCAAGAGTCTAGTCAATGGATTACGAAAGAAAGTTTTAATCAGATTAAAACTTTAGAAGAAGTCGAGCTTGTGGAACCGATTTTACTACAATTTACATCTATTGATAAGATTGAAGGAGCCTATACATTAGGTGTTACAAATGGGCATTTAACAAAAGGATTTTATCATTTGAACGACATACCGAAAGATAATGAAGTTATTATTTCACATTCGTTATCAAAAACATTAAATAAGTCTGTTTCAGATTCAATTATGGTAAATGGTAAGCCGTTTCTTATAAAAGGAGTGCTATCTCCTAATGAATATGGAGAAGATGCGCCTATTCTCTATATGGACATTGATTCTTTGAAAATTGTAAGTAGTATTCCATCGGATGTAAAAGGCTTGTTTGTCATGATTAAAACAACGGATGTGTGGCAGACAGCTACTGTATTACATCAATTTTTCCCAAATATACGTGTAGATATAACGAAAGAAACGGACTGGGTACAAGCAAATTTAAATTCCTTACTCGTTTTCATCATGATGTTAGTGTTTAGTATTATCATTATTAGTGGTCTATTATTGAAGTCCACTTTTTCATTATTATTTAGTCGTTTACAAGCCCAATTTTTCGTTTTAAGAACAATGGGAGCAACGACAGGGCAACTAAAAAAGATTGTCAACTATCAATCGACTATCATATTACTAATAGGTGTGGGGACAGGCACAATCAGTAGCCTTTTGTTGCTAAAATTCGTTGTCCCATCTTTGGTTGAGATGGTTGGCTTACCACAAGCCCATTTTAACATTCCTGTTGTCTATTTTTCAGCAATTTTACTTGCTATTTATTTCTTACTCTACATGTTTGTGTTTGTTCAAGTAGCGAGGGTAACTAAAATATTACCTTTAGCAATGAAAAGAAATTATGAGTTTAAATCATATCATTGGACGAAATGGAAGACCGTACTTACTTTTATAGTAGGTGTGATGTCCTTACTTATTCTTGCACAAGGTATTTTGCAAAATGATGCAATTCAATCAATTATTCTCATTTTTACTGGAAGTGTATGTATCATAGGTTGTCTATTCTTTTTATTCCCATATATGATAGTATACACATTGAAAAAATATTCTTCCTGGATTCATCGCTATTTAGGAAACAAAGCGCACTATGTAAAAATTCAATTCATCCCTAATTTAAGTAACTATGTTCCTGTTGTTTGTATATTAGCGATTTTGATTATGATTATTACGTTTAATGGTACATTTTTGAAATCTATTGTACAATCCGAGGAAACAACGATTGAAAAAACCTATCCGTATGAAGTAGCGATTGATAATCCTTATTTTGAAAATATTTCTTATAATGATATAGAGTTATTGCGAAAAAAAATTTCAATAAAAGAAATACAATTAGATAGTAAGGGTAGTTCTTTTCTCACTAATAATGGTGTTAATCTGAATTATTTTGCCAAAGATTTTGGTGGAGCAGATAGAGTTGAAATTACAGATGATGTAGCTGATAAGTATGATTTAAAAATAGGCGATGTTTTAGAAGGCGATTACTTAGATAGACGGTCAAATGAAAAAGTCATTCGTTTAAGAATTACTGGAATTGTTCCAACTGAAAACAAATATAAACAACTTTTTGTTGATTGGAATTCCCCTTTGATTAAAGATGTTGTAACAATTGATAAAATCCATTTAACTTTAGGTAATGGCACAACATTAGACGATCTCCAACAGACGATTCATGATTGGCCAACGTTAAAAATTGTGGAGCGAGCTGTTCTTTTAGAGCAAGCCTCGGAATGGTTTTATCAACGATGGGCAATGTTCATGCTCATTTTGACTGCTTTAGTAGTAGCGAGTTGTACTGGTCTAGTGCAAACGATTTTTCATATAATCTTTAAAAGAAGAGACCAATACAATACACAACGTTTAATCGGGCTTGCCCCAAAAGAATTAAAACAGGTTATTTGGTCTGAAGTTCTCTTTATTGTCACTATCGGTTTACTACTTGGATTAACAAGTGGCATGTTTTTAACAAAGTTAATCATGCAAATTGACGCAGATGGGCCAATAGAATGGGATTTCTTATTTATATTTAGTTCAAGTATAGGTACAGCGATGATTATTTTAGTATGTTGTCGACTATATATTGCTCGATTTGTAAAACGGAGTGTTATATAGAAATGTTCGTGTCAGATAACAGAATAATGTATATCTTAGTACATTCAGATTACACGCTTATGCAAGAGCTTTTAAAAAATATGTTCACTATGTATAGACCGTCTTGGGTAGTTGATACCATTAACTTGTTGAGTGAGGTTGTCATAAGGATAAATGCCAATAAAAAATATGATGTTGTGTTAATTGACACATCTTATAAGCATTTTGTTCACTATATACCATATTTAAAAAACCTCGAAACAATGAAATGCCAAATTGTTTTTATGACAGATGAAAATATTGGAGAGATTCATTACTACACAAATAATATCTTGAATTGTAAGGTAATAAATAAAAATATGACGATAGAACAACTAGTTCATATCATTGAAGGAGACTCAATAGAAATAGTTGATACAAGACGATTGGGCGGATTGAATATGTTAGAAATGAGTGTGCTCATGGAATTGGCAAAGGGTCACTCCATTGACTTTCTTTGTAACTCTCAAAAATTTACAAATACAGAGATAGAGCAATCGATTAGACATATTAATGCATATTTTGGAACATCTCATTATTTAGAAGCAGTTTATAAAGCATATACAGAAAAACTTATTTAAGGGAACGTTAAGTGGCACTTTACGCTTACGTTCTTTTTTTGAACGTTTATGTAAAAGAGAAGATTGAAAATAGGCGATTATCTTTAAAAATATACTTTTTAGGATATTTTTAACTATTTTGATGTTACATGTTTTATACTAGTGATCAAGGAGGTGATGAGATGGAATTTACTGCAAAAGAGGAAATGCTAGTAGATTTTTTTGAACATAGAAGACCGTTAACACAGTTAGATAAAATTAAATTAGTGTATGGATTTCGTGTTGTTACAAGCGAGTTAAAAAAATTTTTGATTATTTACGGTATAGCTATAGCGTTCGGTTTATTTTGGAGAATGTTACTGGTTCAAATTGGATTTCTATTGGTGCGTCAAGTAGCATATGGTGCGCATTGTTCATCATTTAAAACGTGTCTTATTGTTAGTTGTATTTCATTTCCGTTCATCACATGGCTAGCTGTAGCATTGCCTATCACTTCACTCGTTGTTTGGGGGGCGTTTTTGCTAGGAGCTGTCATCTTATTGTTTATTGGTCCAGTGAGTTCTAAAAAAACAAAAGTACAGGGTGAAGCTCATCGAACATTTTTGTTTAAAAAACTGTATAGCAGACTTATTGTGTTGGGGGGACTACTCGTTATTTTTCCAACATCCATAAGTGTATTTTTCTTAGCAGGATTTTTGAAGGGGATTGTTTTAGTGGTTATTGCAAAAATAGGAGGATCTCATTAATGAAATTTATTATCGACAATATTATTGATTATTTATATAATTTATTCGTTAAATTGGCTGACTTTAGCTCTGTTTATATGTGTTGGGGAGCTTTAGGAGAAGAGGAGTTGCCACAAGAATTAAATTTCAATAAATTTGAAAAAAATACATAAATATTCTAAGATAGATATTGATTATATGTTATTTTGGAAGGATCATGTTATTCGTATGTGGAGTATATCCTATTTAACTTTGATTATTTATCAATTTTTGATATTAAGTATTTTACCGTTATATTTTAGCAAAATTGCAATAACAAAAAAAATGATATTGAAGATTTCTTTATTAATAGTTTCGCCATCAGTAGTGTTGTTTGCTTTTATAGGTGTCTATGCTATGGCGTACATCCTATTAGTGGAAAGTTTCTTCGTCTACCGGCAAACAAAGCGTTGGCGGAATGTGGCCCATGTGCTGTTTACGATTGTTTTAGTTGTTTTGGCAGATCATATTTCTTCGCTTGTCGTGTATCATTTATCGAATGGCATGGATGCTATCATCACTTCTCCATTGGTACAACTCATTTTTTCGATGAGTATCCTATTTATATTGGTGCTTGTCTACATAAAGTTATTCGATTATTTTGTTAGATGGTATGTGTTTAAGCAATACATTATACCTGCAATGATTCCCTTGATGCTTATGACGATTGTCTTTATGTATACTGATATTGTGTTGATGGATGGTACATCGTTTATCAAAAGTGTCCAACATAATTTGTTCTTTTTTGTGATTTATTTGATGATCTTTATCATTATTATTGGTTTCTTTGTTTACTTAGCTATTAAGAACATACATATTAAACAAAAGGAAATGGAATTAGAAGAATTTAATTCATATGTGTCTTCGCTTGAAGAAATTAATAGAGATATGCGTCAATTTAAACATGATTATATGAATATTTTAACATCAATGCGTCATTTTATAGATTCTAAAAGTTACTCAGAACTAGAAACCTATTTTTATCGACATATTTTACAAACTGAAAAGAAAGAGCAAGCGCATGAAATATCCTTTTCGATGCTTAACTGTTTAAATATAGCTAGTTTAAAAGGACTTTTAACAACAAAACTTATTCAAGCGCAAACGTTTCACGTTCCAATGTACATTGAGATTGTCGAAAAAATCGATAGAATAGCATTGGATGAGATTCAATTAAATCGTATGTGCGGCATACTATTGGACAATGCGCTTGAAGCCAGTAAACATGCTACAGAGCCTTGGATTCGATTAGCATTTATTCGAATGGAAAAAGCTGTGTTAATTGCATGTATGAATACATTTTCATCCAATAAAAGTTATGAGTTAAAAGTGCATGAAATTTTCAAAGAAGGCTTCTCGACAAAAGGAGAGGAGCGAGGCTTGGGCTTATCTATATTACGTCAAATGGTAGATGCATCTCCAAAACTTCGTTTAAATACAAAAATAAATGGCAATTTATTTATACAAGAGTTGTTTATTGAGGAGGAGGGGGTGTAAATATGAAAGTGATTATTTGTGAAGATAATGTTGTACAATTAGAGCATATCAAAAAAACCATTAAAAACTATGCTATGATGGAAGGGAACGGGATTGAAATTGTACTTACAACTACAAACCCTAATGAAGTCATTACATATGAAAAAGCAGATTGTTATTTTTTGGATATTGATTTGAACCATGAGGTGACAGGGCTTATGTTAGGGGATATGATTCGCCAACGTGACCCATTGTGCAGTATTATATTTGTCACAACCCATGCAGAAATGACCTATTTAACGTTTATGTATAAAATTGCTGCGTTAGATTTTATTATTAAGGATCACACAGGTATGTTACAGCAAAAAATATTAACAACACTAAAAGTTGCATATGAAAAGTATATACAAATTGGCCAACAACAATCACCTTCACAGATTCAAATAAGAGCAAATGGTTATACAAGGAATATTGCTATTCAGGATATATACTTTTTTGCGGCATCCCCAAAATTACATAAAATTATATTACATTTAGAAAATGAGCATATTGAGTTTTATGGTCGCTTAAAGGATTTTAAGGAAGCACATACATCGATGTATCAATGTCATAAGGCTTTTATTGTGAATAAACAAAACATTGAATTTGTAGATCATAAGGAACGAGTTGTATATTTCAAAAATGGTGAAACTTGCTTTGCCTCTGCACGACTTATAAAGGGGTTAAAATAGTTAGACATCCACCTAGTAAAAAAACTTATGCTTACTTTTTCATCGATATAACAAGGATTGTGAGTTTATTTTGTATGACTGAACTCGCAATCCTTTTGCTTTAGACGTTCCTTATAAATGTGTGAAACAACCTTTGTTAAATGTGCTATATACTCTGTTGCTTCAATCTATACTACTACGGATAAGAAATGTTTAAAGATACTATTCTAATCACCATTAAACACTGTATTATAATAATGAAATAGTTCTATTATTCTTCCCATATCCAAATTGGCTGCTGAAGAACGATGGAAGTAAAATGAGGGTTGATTCTTTTAGAATTCACTGTCATCTCGTTGCTAAGAACAATCACTGTTAACTTCTCGTCATTGAGCCGTGCTATGACGGAAACGACTTAGATAGGAGATGACTTATTTGAATAGACCCTCCATTCGGAAAGTCTGGAAAGTATTGTGAAATTGGATTATCTAGGTTTAAAAGTCCTTTTTCTTCTAGTTGCATGATCGCTACAGCAGTGAATGTTTCTGAGTGTGGTTGGGCTATTAGGTAAATCAGTGTCTGCCAAACCGTAACCTTTTGTAAATAAAATTTTACCTTTCTTTGCAATAAGAACGATACCTTGAAATTTTTTATTTTTTAAGTATTGATCGATTTTTTCAGCCATACTTCCAATAGATTACTATGATTATTACGTCCAAAATTACTATAGACACTATGACAATAACAAGGGTAGAAATAAAGAAATTCTTGGAAATTTTTCGTGTATATAACTTTTGATTTATGTAATCTGTTAAACAAACCTTATTATAAGTTTTACAAAATATATAATTGTTATTAAAAATATCAACTCATTTATAGTAGGAGAAATTTTGTTAGCAAAAAAGATTTTAGCAAGTAAAGATAAATAAGATTCAAAAAAGAAGCCACTCTATGGGATATTATAGAGCGGCTTTTTATATAATCTCTAATTTTTTACGATTAGTTCATGCTCTGTTCATTTAACAATTTTAAGCTAGGAGTAATCAAAGAAATGGAGGGGTTAGTGATGAATCTTGCCTGGAAAGAAATGAAGAAGAATAAAGTACGGTTTTTAATCTTGGGCTCCATTATCTTCCTAGTTAGTTTTTTAACGTTTATTATCTCGGGTTTAGCAAATGGTCTGTCACAGGATAATGCAGCTTTAATTAAGGATTTACCGAAGGGTCAATTTTATATGGCTGAGGATGCGGATGGCACGTTTAATCTTTCAAGAATCGATAGCGACCTGCAACAGAAAGTCATGAGTAAAGAAAAAGAGGCAGTAGCTTTTTCGATCCAGATGGGCTTTTTAAATGATCAGGATGATAAACAACAAAGTGTAGCCTTTGTGACATCAACGGAATCTACACTTTTTAGCAATGTGCATCAAGACGAGGTGCTTTTGGATAGCTCACTACAAGATAAAGGAATACAAGTTGGAGATATATTAACGAATAATCAATACAGTGGAAAGTTCATTGTAAAAGGTTTTGTAGAGCAAAAAAAATATAGCCATGCTCCCGTTGCTTATATTAGTGAAGAGGCTTATCAGGAGATGTATCGGGTAGCTGATAAACAATTAATTTTTGTACCAAATAGTGAGCCAAATGATATTAAGGGATTGCAAGCATATAGCAATAAAGAGTTTCTCAATACTATCCCTAGTTATAATGCGGAACAATTATCTTTAAATATGATTATATGGTTCTTAGTTGTCATTAGTGGGATGTTGTTTGCTATTTTCTTCTATATGATGAATGTGCAAAAAATTGGCTTGTATGGCATTTTAAAAGCGATTGGATTAAAAACAAGTAAGCTATTTAAAATGATCTGGACACAGATGGCTATTATTACAATCTTTTCACTTGTGGTATCTGTCAGTCTTAGCCAGCTATTTAATATAGTTGCTCCTAAGGGGATGCCATTCACTTTAACAATAGGCACTACAACACAGTTATCCGTTGTATTCCTCCTCATAGGCTTTATTGGTGCGACCTTGTCAGGAATGCAAATTAAAAAAATTGAACCGTTACAAGCAATACAGCAAGGGGAGGCTTAATCATGACGTTATTTACAATTGATGAAGTACGAAAAACGTTTAAGAATGGTGAAGTCGAGGAAGAGATCTTAAAGGGCATCAATCTTTCTTTAAATGAAGGAGAGATTACAGCATTGGTAGGTGCTTCTGGCTCTGGGAAAAGTACATTATTAACGATCGCTGCAGGACTACAACCCGCAACAGATGGGCAAGTGTTATTTGAAGAGCAGAATCTTACTACGATGAAAACCGACCAGGTACGAAAATTACGTGCAAGTAAATTCGGTTTTGTTTTTCAATTTGCACATCTCGTTCCATTTTTGACAGTGGAGGAACAATTGCTATTAATGCTAGATGTAGCTGAATCTCCATTAAAAAAGAATGAACAGAAATATGAAGTCAATCGGCTATTGGAGTTAGTTGGAATGGAACATCGTAAAACTGCCTATCCTTCCTCCTTGTCAGGGGGAGAGAAGCAACGTGTAGCAATTGCACGTGCTATTATTCATCAACCGAAAGTATTGTTTGCTGATGAACCAACGGCTAGTTTAGATTCACAGCGCTCTAAAGAGATTATGGTGTTATTAAGAACATTAACAAAAACTTTAAATATAACAACATTATTAGTGACGCATGACGAAGAAATGTTGGCATATACAGATCGTATTATTAAAATGAGCGATGGTGTCGTATTATAAAATAAGCAAGGCTCCCATTAGAAGGGAGCCTTGTGAAACATTAGGTTAAACGTGCATTACGACTCACTTTACAAACGATTCTCATTAACGCTTTGTGTAAAAAAGGAAAAATAGTAAAAACAACATCCAGTGTTTTGCGCATTGGCATTGGACAAATGATAGGCTTATTTTGATGAACACCCTCTATAGCCATCTTTGCAATTCGCTGAGGTGAGATCATTTTTTGCTGCTTTAATTGTTTGGTGATAATGGATTTATCCATATGAATCGCCTTTGCATTATCGAAAATTGGTGTATCCACAAACGTTGGACATAGAGTGCTCACCTTAATCCCGAATTCCTCAGCCTCATAGTGTAGAGAGGTTGTTAGTCCTATAACAGCATGTTTGGTAGTAGCGTATGCAGCAGAAAAAGGAGAAGGTCCTAACCCTGCAGCAGAGGAGGTATTGACGATATGACCAAAACCTTGTTTTTTCATAAGTGGGTAGCCTATTTGAGTCCCATAAATGACACCCCATAAATTAATGGCCATAATTTCCTTCCAATCCTCAATAGTCATTTCACCCATCTCCCCATACATAGCGATACCAGCATTATTAAACAGATAATCTATACGGTGAAATTCTTCAAATACATCATGAATGACAGAAGCTACATTTTTGTAATCGGTTACATTTAAATGTACAAATTTTACATTGGCGATATCCTTATTTAACTCTGCTTCTAACACACGACCCTCATGATCTTGAATATCAGCAATAATGACAAATATATGTCGAGCAATTAATTCTTGGCAAATAGCCTTTCCTATCCCTGAAACACCGCCAGTAACAACAGCAATCTTTCTCATCTTTAGGACCTCCCGATTTTGTCTCCTTCGACTTTATAAAGTTCAATGATAGAGCTATATTGCTGTGCCACTAAATCAGCACCTTTACTATTCAAATGAACACCATCTAAAGTTACATGTAGCCCTCTTTTTTGAGATAATTTATCGATACGTAAAGGACTTTTGTAAAATAAAACATCCAGTAGGACTCTTATTACATTCGTATTAATAAAGCCTGAGCATTCCAAATGTTCTAAATGCTCTTTAAAGAGATTTTGCATATTTACAAAATAAACATTGCCAGATTTCATTGAAATAGACTCCATAACAGACGTTAATTGTGTTATTTCTTTGTTAGAGGGATTTTGAAGATCTTCTCCTACTAATGCTGGAGATACTAATACAACATTTTTGGAAGCGTCTTGTGCTTTCTCTAATACCTTGAGGCAGTACTCTTCGAATTCAATGTGATCCTTCGCCACAGGCTGTGCTTGCACCTTTAATAATTTTGAATAGACGTCATTGACGCCTATCCAAAGAATAAGAAGATCATAGGAAGATTGGAGCGGCATTTTTTCCAAGCGAGTAAATAAACTTTTAATCGTCTCGCCTGGATTTCCAAGATTATCGAATGAAATATGGGGATATTGATGTTTCAAGAGATCATAAAATGAAACGCCTGGACGACCTTCTGTTAAGCTATCACCTATTAAACCTACTTTCATTTAAACCCCACCTTTTTTAATTTCTTTTAAGAAAATCGTTATTGCCTGTTGAAAGAGTGGTTCTAATGATTTCAAGTTATGAGTATTGGTCAGCTGACATAATCCACCTAGCCATGTGCCAAGTAAGACGGTCCATGTATCTACATTTCCATGAACAAATTCGTTTTGGTCGATGCCCTCTTGAAGAATTGCTCGATAAGCATTCATTGGCGTAATAGCTAAATTGTATAACTGTTGTATTGAATCAGGACTTGATTTGGGATTAGATGCCAGTTCCTGACCTGACTTTAGTAAGGGTGTTTGATACTCATAGAGGACATGCATGGCCATACCATACAATTTATCTGTGGATGTGGTGTATGAAGATTCTTGTTGCAACCATTTGTTATGCCAATTTTTCATCGATTGCTGCGCCAAAAGCACAAATAACTTTTCTTTATTTTCGAAATGATAATAAATATGTCCTTTACTATAACCAGAGGCTTTCGAAATATCACCAACAGATGTCTGATTATAGCCATGTTGAGAAAATAATTGGATGGCATGTTTGATAATCTCAATCTTTGCCTTGTCACTGTCATAGCGTCTTTTACTCAATGTTGTACTCCTTTAATGATTTGAACAATCGTTCTAATTTAATTATACATAATTTTCTAACTAATTAAATACATAATTTTTTATTTAGAATATTGTCAAATTTCTAAAGTCTTCAGGAAGGGAATTCCAATTTATTGTTGAATTATTTGTTATGCTAAAAATGAGGGGGTATATGTATGGGAAAAGTGATTGGCTTTGAATTAAATAGTCAGGAACCGGAGAAAGCGGCAGCTTTTTATAGTAAAGTGTTTGGCTGGGAGGTAGCAACTCCAAAGTGGGATTATTGGGCAGTTATGACTGGGAATAAAGACAAAGCTGGAATTAATGGTGGCATTGGTAAAGGACCAAGTGATTTTCCGCATGGTACAAGAATTCAAATTGAAGTGGATGCAATTGACGAAGTCATTGCACAGGCAAAACACAACGGTGCTACTATTTTGCGTGACAAAATGACGTTCGAAGATTTCTATCTAGCTTATTTGGTCGATCCGACTGGAATAGGGATTGGATTAATTCAATATAACGAATAAAGTCTCTTTTAATAGAGGCTTTTCTCATTTTAAGCATATGGATACGTCTTTATGGGTATAGAATCGAAGGAGGAGGGATAATGTGAAGAACATATTGAAGCTAGTATGTTTGATCCTGATAACGATTGGTATATTACCGAAGGAAGTGCAGGCAGCCAGCTTTATCGATCTAACGGATGATACATTAACGACGGAAATTCATTATTTAGTAGAACAGGATATTGCGAAAGGGTATTCGAATAACTTGTTCAAGCCGAATGATTATATTACGAAAGCACAGGTAGCTGTAATGCTAACACGTGCTTTAGGATTAAACACGATCCATGTACAAAATCCAAACTATCAAGATGTAACAACCACTCATAAATTTTATAAAGAAATTGCGGCTGTGCAAAATAAAGGTATATTTGATACTGCCCATAAATTTCATCCAGATGCACCGCTAGCTAGGAGGGAAATGGCGATTGTGCTAAATAGGGCCTTTCAATTAAAAGGTTCAGATCCTTATTATTTTACAGATGTGAGTAAGCAGACGCCAGGTTATAAAGAAATTTTAACACTGGCCCATAATCATTTGGTAAGGGGCTATGAGAATGGTTCGTTTAAACCTAATGATCCTGTTACGCGCGCCCATTTCTCAGCGTTTTTAGCGAGAGCAATGACTCTTTCTAAACCTAACTTGCTAAGGGACCCCGCATTTGAATATACGTATGCCTATTATTCTTTAAGTGACAATAAGCGTTATACTTTAAACTATCAATATCAGCAACACGACGGTAAAAATGATGTATGGACAGTCAAAAATGTAAGTACAGGACAAACTATCTCTGATGAGCTTTTATATGGTCATGATCGTGCATACGGACAAGCCATTGCTAGTGAAGCTAACACACATTATGATTTATATATAGAACTCCCACTTAGAATAGGTGTTGTTTTACATGAAGATGATCCAGGGGTTTCTGCAGGGGAACGAGTAACTGTAAAATCTACAGATGGTACGGTACAAGCAGGTGATGTGCAATATACGGGCGTGGTTATAGTCGAGAAAAGGTCAGAATTTAGTGATGTAGTGAAAACTTATTACTTTGTAGATGATATAGGTTTAGTTAAAGAGCTACACAATGACATAGTTGTGTTTGAATTGCTCAATAGGACAATGAAATAATGTGAAAGGAAAGCAAGCCACCGATGGACTTGCTTTCCTTTATAGTTGTACAGAGATATGAAAAAAACGCTGTAGAGCTTGCAGCCATTCCTTCTCAGTGTTTGTTGTATAGGTAGTTAAGGATTGCCCTTCATAAATTCTAAATTCGTTGTTCATCATGGTATGACGGCCACCAATGGTTCGAATCATAGCAATTTTATTTTTTTGCTTGGAAAGTCGTGGTGCAAATTTTGCATCATTGGCATCGTCGTGAAAACTATAAAGCAAACGCCAACTATGTTTAGCTTGTTCCAACAGCATCCAACCATTCGCTTCATCATAATCTATTTTATATAACTCTTTACCTTCACGGTGTTGATAGCCAGCAATTAGTGGCACTGGTTTACAGGGGGCTAATGCACCGACACCTACATCCGAGATATAGTATTGTCCCCTCACATTCACTAGCAATAATTGATGCATGGGAATTTCCTCAGGAGGGGTATTTTCTGCTATGTTGCGCCAAAACTGGGCATAACGATTGGTAACAGAAAAGCCAAGCTCTCGTAAGAGCCAACTGAATAAGATATTTAATTCAAAACAATTGCCACCACGTTTATCAATAATTATTTTTTGAAATAAATCAGGAATAGCGAAGGAGATACCCCGGTTCAAGGCAACATCTAAATTTTCATAGGGAATGGTTAATAGATGTTTAGTTTGAAGTTGTCCAAGTAGCTGAATAGATGGCTCTAACGTTCCTTGAAATTGAATATACTGTAAATAGTGCTGAATCTGCTCATTCATAAAATCGCCTCACTTCCTTATTAATAACATAACCGAAATAGTCTTAGATTACACGCATAAACTGAAGTAGGAAATGATAGAAAAATAGCTAAATAACTAGTAAGATTAATATATTAGCTACTATAAAGTGAAATGTTTTACATATTAGTTAATAATATAAATGGTAAGGTAGGTATCGTATATAGCATGAAATGGATAGAAGTGAATACATATGAGGAAATGAGCGAAGTGGCAGCTACTATTTTCTCAAAACGAATACAAGAGAAACCTGATAGTGTTTTAGGTTTAGCAACTGGTGGATCACCTGTAGGCATGTATAAAGAATTAGTGGCACGACACCAAGCTGGCCATTTATCTTTTAAGGAAGTACAAACTTTTAATTTGGATGAGTATGTAGGCATTGAGCAATCAAGTCCAGCAAGCTACTTTACATTTATGCATGAGAATTTATTTAATTTTGTGGATATACAGCCGAAAAATGTCCATTTGCCAAATGGACAGGCAGCCAATTTAGCTGAAGAATGTGCTGCATATGATAAGCGCATTGAAGAAGCAGGAGGCATTGATTTACAGCTTCTAGGTATTGGTGTAAATGGACACATTGCTTTTAATGAACCAGGCGCATCGTTTGATGCCAAGACGAATATTGTGGAGCTAACAGAGTCAACAAGAACAGAAAATGCTATTTATTTTAATGATCCGTCTGAAGTACCAACACATGCCATTACAATGGGCATTCACTCCATCATGAAGGCAAAGGAAATCGTTCTCATTGCCTTTGGTGAAAAAAAGCTCGCGGCGATTGAAAAATTGAAAAGTGGTCATATTACAGAAGAATTCCCAGCAAGCCAATTATTAAACCATCCTAATGTTACAATAATTTATGGTGGTACGAATTAGCAAAAATAAGCAAAGGCTTCTTAGGATTGAAGTCTTTGCTTATTTATTTTTCCTGATAAAATAACCCCTGCTACAACGGCTAGTCCACCTATAAGCTGAAAAGAATGCAATCTTTCATGTAGAAAAAGAACAGCAAAAATGGAGGCAAAAACAGGAATGAAATTTAAATAAATACTTGCCTTGTTCGCTCCAAGCTGTATAACACCACTGTTCCAGCAGAGAAAAGCAATGATAGAGGCAAAAATACCAACATATAAAATAGCACCAATGGTTGACCATTCCCAATGAATTGCTGTTGTACTAGACAATGTTTCATAGAGAGAAAACGGAAATAACACAATAGCCCCAAGTCCAATCGTCACTAGAAAGGTAGACTGCCCTGGTAAGCGAGTTGCATATTGTTTAATGAGCAATGAATATATGCTCCAACAAAATACTGCTGCGATTACAATTAAATCCCCTTTATTGAAAGTAAAATCGACAATCCTTGTAAAAGAGCCTCCCATTATAATAAAGGCAACTCCACTCAGTGATAAAACGGTCCCTATTAACTGAAATTTTGATAGTTTTTCCTTCAAAAAAATAAAGGAAAGTATGTAAATCATTATGGGCGTAGAAGAGTTCATTAAAGATGCATTAATAGACGTTGTGTAATGTAATCCAATGTAAACAAGTGTGTTAAATGCTGTAACCCCTGTTAATGAAAGAATGATGACAATCAACCAATGTCTTTTCAGTATCCGCCATTCACGTTTTAGTTGGTGAAATGCAATGGGAAAAAAGATGATAAATGCGACGCACCAGCGTAAAAAGGCAAGTGTTAGGGGAGGGATATCTTCACTAACGGCACGTCCAATAACAAAATTACCACCCCATAAAAGAGTTGCGAGTACTAATAATAGATATGGTGGAATTTTCAAGATGCTTAAACCCCTTTATTAATTGAATAGTAAAGTTAATTATAGGCAGTCAGTATAGCAATAATCAATGCCCCTGAAGTTTTGCTATGCTAAAATAAGGAAAACAAGAGGAGGAATAACTGTGAAAAGTACCGTACCATGTTTACAAAAGGGAGATTTAGTCGGTGTTGTTGCACTTTCAAGTCTTGTAGAGCCTGAAAAACTAGGAGAAGCAGTAGCTTTTTTGGACGAGTTGGGTCTTCGCTATATTGTGGGTGATACGATTCATGCAAAACATGAATATTTGGCAGGAAGTGATGAAATCAGACTAGCTGATTTTCATGAGATGGTAAAAAACCCAGAAGTGAAAGCAATCTTTTGTATAAAGGGTGGCTATGGCTCTGCCAGAATTGCTGATAAAATTGATTATGCTTTAATAGAAGAAAATCCTAAAATTTTCTGGGGCTTTTCTGATGTTACATATTTACATTGTGCGATTAATGAATATGCCAATATGGTGACATTTCATGGGCCAATGCTGATGTCAGCTAATAAGATGGATGATTTATCAAAGAAAATGTTTTTACAGCTATTCTCCCCGATGGAAATTCAATATACAGAGGCAATTTCTCCGTTAACAACGATTGCTGGGGGCATCACACGTGGTGAAATGATTGGAGGAAATCTCTATCGTCTTGTCAGCACACTAGGTACCAAATTTGAAGTGAGGACTGAAGGCAGGATTTTATTAATAGAGGATGTAAATGAAACAATTCCAGTTATTGATTCAATGCTTCAGCATTTAAAACAAGCAAGGAAGTTTGAGCAATTAGCAGGAGTCGTCATTGGTTCGTTTACACAGACAGGATCTGAGGAAGCGGCTCTTCATTCGTTAATGAAGGAGTATTTTGCAGATTTAGGAATACCAGTTGTGGCAGGTTTTAAGTTCGGACATGAAACAACGAATATAGCGATTCCATTAGGAACAGAAGCAATTTTAGACGCACAGGAAAAGGTATTGAAAATATTACCAGGTGTGCATGTATGATAGAAAGAGGAAATATGGCTATTGAAAAAATACTGTATGAAGCTGCCGTTGCACTAGCAGAAAAAAGATATCCCTCTGGATGGGGAGGAGCTGCAGCCTTATATACCGCGGATGGACAAATTTTAACAAGTGTCGCACCCGAGGTCATGAATGCTGCTACTGAATTATGTATGGAAACAGGTGCTATTTTAGAGGCACATAAATTGAATACAAAAGTTACACATTCGATTTGTGTTGCTAGGGAAGATGAAACATCTAAATTTGTAGTGCTGACACCCTGTGGAGTCTGTCAGGAAAGACTTTTCTATTGGGGAGAAAATGTAAAGGCAGCGATTACGAATGCAGATGGAGAATTGGTATTTAAATCATTAAAGGAAATTCAACCTTATCATTGGTATAAAGCATATGAACAATAAAGTAAAAGACATTACAAAAAATGTAATGTCTTTTTTAGCTTCGTTAATAAGGCTCAGCATCGTGTCCTTTATTCATGGCATCTTGAGGTGCTTGGTCACCCTTGATATTGCCAAGTGGTTTTGATGCAGAGGAATCTTTTTTAGCGTTGTGCAAACCTTCCTTGAGTAAGCGACCATATTCTTCGTCGGCTTCTTGTGCCAAAGCAATCATGGCATTTTGAATATCCTCATGACAGACCGATAGATCACGGATTAAATTTTCAAGAAGTTCATCGCGTTCCCACTGTTCAAAGTTACGATAAGTTTCACCAGCCTGTTTCGTATTACTTTGACGATCAATCGATTCACGAACAAGGTTTCCTTCAATGTATGGTGTATATTCTTTACCAGCTTGTGTTGCTTCCTTTAACCCATTCAGCATGGATGGCTCATAGTTAATATGTGGATTTTGTCCAGGTGCCAAATCACGCTTATACATCATTTGCCCACCATGTTGATTGGTCGCTACACGTTTTTTTGGTGCATTAATTGGAAGCTGTAAGTAGTTGGCTCCTACACGATGGCGTTGTGTATCAGAATAAGAGAAGGTACGACCTTGCAACATTTTATCATCAGAGAAGTCTAAGCCATCAACAAGCACCCCTGTCCCGAAAGTAGCCTGTTCCACCTCAGCAAAATAGTCTTCAGGGTTTTTGTTTAGCACCATTTTGCCAACTGGATACCACGGAAATTGATCGTTTGGCCAAAGCTTTGTATCATCCAATGGATCAAAATCAAGCTCAGGGTGTGAACCATCCTCCATAATTTGAACATGTAGCTCCCATTCGGGGAAGTCTCCACGTTCGATAGCATCATATAAATCTTGTGTAGCATGATTGAAATTTTTCTGTTGGATTTCTTCTGCTTCTTTTTGTGTTAAATTTTTAATACCTTGTAGCGGTTCCCAATGATATTTGACAAGGACTGCCTTGCCTTCACTATTCACCCACTTGTACGTATTAACCCCAGAGCCCTGCATCATACGATAATTTGCTGGAATCCCCCAAGGAGAGTAAACGAATGTTACCATATGGAAGGTTTCTGGTGAGCTAGCACAAAAATCAAAAAAACGTTCAACGTTTTGAATATTAGTAATGGGATCAGGCTTAAAAGCATGAATCATGTCTGGAAATTTGAGCGCATCACGAATAAAGAAGATCTTTAAATTATTGCCCACTAAATCCCAATTGCCATCCTCTGTATAAAACTTTACTGCAAAACCGCGGGGATCACGTAATGTTTCTGGGGAGTGACCACCATGTATAACAGTTGAAAAACGCACAAATACAGGTGTTTTTTTCCCTTTATCCTGAAAGACTTTTGCACGTGTATACTTAGAAATAGGTTCATTGCCAACAACACCATAGGTCTCAAAATACCCATGTGCTCCAGCTCCACGAGCATGCACAACTCGTTCTGGAACTCTCTCTCTGTCAAAATGACTCATCTTCTCTAGGAAATCATAATTTTCCAATGTTGCAGGACCTCGATTACCGACTGTTCGCAAATTTTGATTGTTGGTAATTGGATGTCCCTGTCTGTTGGTCATTGTCATATCTTGCTCATGTGTTGCATCATTTTGCTGTGTCATAGTATGACCCCTTTCCTATAGATACTTCCATTTTGTCCTTGAAAGGGGCAAACTAGTCATCCAAATTATCCCTTTGAACTACTAAAAAAGCTCTCCATACATAAATGTAGGAGAGCCTTGGATGGCGTTTTCAAATGGAATCAAGTTGTTTTGAGTATGGCCATTGCTTATAGTTGGTCATTAGTCATCGGTCATACAGTAACAGGTAACTTGTTATTGGTTTTTAACTAATTAGCTGAAAAGCTAGATTTGAAAACAGCACATCCAACTCGGGTTGGAGTCTCACCGTCCCGAGTTTAGAAATAACGGGAATCGTCAAAGTTAATTTGAATACTGTAATTTTTTGAATTAATAAGATTAGATAGTTTATGTGCATCTTTTTCTAGCTTTGTAGCCCGTTCTCGATATTCATCTGGCTCATACAAAGCGATTTCATATAACATTGTATTTTCGCCATAGCCAAATCTTACACTCTCTTTTTCTCGCATACTGAAATCTTTACACAAATCAGCCTCGGCACGGAGTTGTGTTGCTAGTTCGATGGCTTCTACTAGTGCTAGCTTTTGCCCTTTAAAGTCTACGGTGTTTTGGATGTTTGCTTCGTAAACGAGGCGGTCTAATGTACGAGTATCTAGACGAACTTGGGCTAAGTCACCTTCAATAAGGGGGAGTGCTCGATTACTTGTTTTAGGGGCTTGTCCCTTTTCAACTGTTACAAAGGCACTGCGATGCAGTTCGTTTACTAGCTCTTGAGTTTTCTTTCCTAAAATACTTTTTAGTTTAACAGCTTCTGCAAGATTAATCACGAAAACACGTCCTTTTTATAGTGTTATAGATGGTACATCATTTGATATAATTGCGATTTTATAATGTCCGCCATGAATTTGATTAAACATTTTCCCAGCTGACGCTAGCAGTTCATTCGCTGCGTCATTTGTTAAGGAAGGGCGGAAATAAAAAATATGTAACGCATCAGTTGTTTCCTCTGTGACAGCTGTGCGTTTAGAATCAACAAAAGGTGAGCCAAATGCTCCTACCTCATCACGACTATACAGAATATTTTCTAATGTGTTAAAGCGCCCATTCAAACCTTCATAACCAATCTCGTCATGACCAAGCTCAATTGCTACAAACCCTTTGATTTGAGCAACATCATATAGCCCAATTGGCATTTCATATTGAAGTGAAAAGAAATTATTTAAATCAACACCTGAATGAATTGGCGTTAAATAGTTTTGCTTACTAATTCGACGCATAAGGCTTTCTGCTGAGTGACGATAGCGGTTTGGATCAGCACCAAGCTTTTTCCAGATTTGTCGCCATTCTGCGATCCCCTCACGCTGTGTTACAGGAAGTTCCTGCATTTCAAGAAAAAGATTTTCCTGATACAATTGCATACGCCCTTTAATCATTTGAGGGGATTCTGCTACAACAATTTTGGTATAATGAATAATGCCGATTTTTAGCTCGGGATGTTGTGTTAATAGAGTTGGGTTAATGGAAATTTCCAATGAACATCACCTACTTTATCTATTTCTAATATTGTACCATGTAAGGAGTTGGAAATAAAATGAACATACACGACCTACAACGTGATTTTGTGGCATATGCGATGTCCATTGGTGTTGATAAAATAGGTTTTACAACAGCAGCTCCCTTTACAGAATTAAAAAACAGATTGCGTCGCCAGCAGGAGCTTGGCTATCAGTCTGGATTTGAAGAAAGTGATATTCAAAAACGTACAGAACCCCTTCAATTACTAGATGAAGCAGAGAGTATTATAGCAATAGCTGTGGCTTACCCTTCACGTATGCAAAATGCTCCAGTTGGTAAAAAGGGTGCGCGACGTGGAATTTTCTGCCGTGCTTCATGGGGTGTCGATTATCATACAGCATTACGTGAGCGTTTAAAGCTATTATCCACTTGGCTTGAGGAACATGTCAAAGGTGTACGTATTGAATCAATGGTTGATACAGGAGCCCTCGTAGATCGGGCGGTAGCTGAACGTGCAGGCATTGGGTGGAGCGGAAAAAATTGCTCGATTATCACGCCTGAATTTGGTTCCTATGTGTATTTAGGAGAGCTCATTACAAATATTCCATTTGCGCCAGATAAGCCAATGGAGGATGAATGCGGAGATTGTCGCCTGTGCTTGGATGTTTGTCCAACGGGAGCCTTAATACAAGGTGGACAATTGGATGCACAGCGCTGTATTGCTTTTTTGACTCAAACGAAGGGAACATTACCAGATGAGTTTCGTAGTCATATCGGTAATCGACTCTATGGCTGTGATACATGCCAGACAGTATGTCCTAAAAATAAAGGGAAAATTAATTGGATACATGAAGAATTTATGCCAGATCCAGAGCTAGCCAAACCATTATTGACACCGCTTTTAACGATTTCCAATCGAGAATTTAAGGGGAAATTTGGTCATGTTTCAGGCTCATGGCGTGGAAAAAAGCCTATTCAGCGAAATGCCATCTTGGCACTTGCTCATTTTAAAGAGGAAGCCGCCATACCAGATTTGATTGCTCTACTTCATAAAGATGACCGTCCTGTCATTCGAGGCACAGCCGCATGGGCATTGGGTAAGATTGGCGGGGATACAGCACAAACTGCCTTACATGAAGCAGAAGCTACGGAGCAGGACGAAGAAGTGCGAAGTGAAATTTATAAAGGGTTGCAGTTTTTTAAGTAGTATTGGATGTAGAAGCATTGACTAACTACAGTTTAATGTAGGGATGAAATCAATTGCTTGGAGTTCCTATGATTGAGAGCGGATCCGCTCTAATTGTGAGAAGAGTCGCTCCAAAAGAGTAAGACTTCGTTTAACTTTTTAAAGAGCTATCTTAAAGAATTTTTTAATAAGGAAGTGTGTCGTTATGCCATTGCATATCGTTTTATATCAACCAGAAATACCAGCCAATACGGGGAATATTGCACGTACCTGTGCGGGTACTAATACATCACTCCATTTAATTCGTCCGCTAGGTTTTTCAACGGATGATAAAATGCTGAAACGGGCGGGCTTAGATTATTGGCATAGTGTAAATATTGTCTATCATGATTCACTTGAGGATTTTATAGAGTACTCTAAAAATGGAGATGTTTATTTAATCGAAACATACAGTGATGAGCCGTTTACGAAAAATGATTTTAGTGATCAAGACCGAGATATTTATTTTATGTTCGGAAAAGAAACTACAGGTTTGCCGAAGGACTTTGCTTATGAACGCCGAGATATGTGTTTACGTATTCCACAAAGTGATCATGTGCGATCACTTAATTTGTCCAATACGGCTGCAATTGTTATTTATGAGGCATTACGTCAACAAGGATATCCAGGGTTACATTAAAAAGCAGTTCTCCGCTTGTGAGAACTGCTTTTTAATATTAAAACTTTAATAACACAACATTCCCCGCAGGATCCTCTGTTTGGAACCCTCCGACGATTTCCGTAACGGGTGCACCTATACCATGAAGATTATCTTTCATAGTTGCCGCTTGTTCTTCGTTATCTAAACGCAATGAGAACGTTTTTAAGCCAACTTGATTTTTTCCAAGCTTTGGTGCATTCTCTGAGTGCCACGTATTTAAGCCGATATGATGATGGTAACGGCCTGTAGAAATAAATAATGCTTGGGACCCGTAGCGTGTGACAATATCATAACCTAATCCCTTTGTATAAAATTGCTCGGCTTCAGCCAAGTTAGAGACCGATAAATGAATATGGCCCATTACTGTGCCAGCAGGCAGACCAAGCCAGTTGCCATCGCCCTCTTCTAAAATAGAACGAATATTGAGTGGTTCTGTCACCATATGCACCTGATTGTTATGCCATGTCCATTCACTTTCAGGACGATCTGCATAAATCTCGATTCCATTATGATCAGGATCATTTAAATAGAGTGCTTCACTTACAGCATGATCAGAAGCCCCAAGGTACACACCTTTTTCGTGAAAATGAGAAATAACATTAGCTAAGTCACGTCGACTAGGTAATAATAGGGCGAAGTGATAAAGTCCTGTCGTCATGCTAAGCTTATCTTCTACAGTTTTAGGCTGAACAAGAGTTAATAGAGCTGTTTCTCCATCGGCAGTTAACATAGCTTTATGTGAATCTTGTTGTAACACTTTAAAGCCAATAATTTCTTGATAAAAGGTTAAAGAGCGATGTAAATCACTCACTTTTATTTCAACATTTGTTACATATGTGTTAGGTTTTTCATGAAAATGCATTTAGAATACCTCCGAATAGTTATCTTTTTTCATTAAGTTACTTTATGTAAGTTAGTTTATTTTAAAAATAAAGGAAAGTCAAGTATTTCTATTGTTCCACAAAAAAAGAAAATCACTAAGCTTTTCTAAAAGCTTAGTGATTTTCTTGAGATATTATTTGTCAGCTTTGTAGTCGCCTTCATATCCAGCAGTGAAAATAGCTGTTAAGAAAGCAACTGTTACACCAATGATTAATAATAATTTCATGGAAGTAACCCTCCTCATGTTATAAAGAAATCTCTTTTTAGTATAGCCTATCTACTTTAAAAATGAAACGACATAGCAGAATAAAATATGTCAGAAATGGTTCAAACAGCTTGATATCGGGAAAACTAAAAGTGAGGTGATCAATATGGAAAAAAAGGTGCCAAATATTGAAAATGGGACAATGGTGAGAGATATGAAAGAATTAAAAGATTTAGGCAAGCAGATGGAGCATTTACGTGATGGTCTAGAGCTTGCGGAGGATGAGCGAATCGCTGATCCAATTCAATTGGAAGATGTTGAACAAAAGAAAAAGTAGTGTATTATAAAAAAGCCGCTTTATTTTTCTTAAATCCAATTTTTTGTATAATGGTACTAGGATAAGAAAGGGGTTGTGCTTTTTGAATTTACAATCAACGAAAACATTAACAAATGGTGTAGAAATGCCTCGTTTTGGCTTAGGTGTTTACAAAATGACAGAACGCGAGGAAACATTACAGGCTATTGATAAAGCACTTCAATACGGTTATCGAGCTATTGATACAGCATCCCTATATGGGAATGAGGTAGAAGTAGGAGAAGCAATTCGTCATTCAGGCATTCGTCGTGAAGATATTTTTGTTACAACAAAAGTATGGAATAATGACCAAGGATACGATGCAACATTACGTGCTTTTGAGGTTTCGCTAAAGAATTTAAATATGGATTACCTAGATTTATATTTAACACATTGGGCTGTCCCTGAAACATTTGAAGAAACATATCGAGCTATTGAGCGTCTTTACGATGAAAAATTAATTCGCGCAACAGGTGTATCAAATCATCATGAGCATCATTTAGAAAAAATATTGGCTAAGGCAAATACTGCACCAATGGTGAATCAAGTGGAGGTACATCCATATTTACAACAGCAGCCATTAAGCGCATTTTGTAATAAACACCAAATTGCTGTTACTGCATGGTCTCCACTAGGACGTGGTGGTGTACTTGCTGATCCTACCATTATTGAGATTGGGAAAGAGATCGACAAAACCCCTGCTCAGGTAGTACTACGTTGGCATTTACAAAATGATACACTCGTTATACCCAAATCCGTAACACCGAGCCGAATTGAGGAAAACGCACAGATTTTTGATTTTGAATTAACCCAAGATCAAATGGAGAAAATGGCAACATTAAATCGTAACCAACGATTTGGACAAGATCCTGATCATTTTAAATTTGATTTTTAAAAAAGAATAAATCCCGCACTCCTATAGAGGCGGGATTTTTCTTATTGCTCGTCCTTGACAATAATACGTTGATTTAAAAAAGGATGGTCAAATTCTAATTGAATGGCATGTAGTTCGTAATCATCACTTACTGTTTCTCGTGCACCATACATTGTATCCCCAATAATTGGATGGCCAATATAGGCTAAATGCACACGGATCTGATGTGTGCGTCCAGTCTCAAGTATGAGATGAACGACACAGGAATTTTTGTAACGCGCCACCACTTCATAATGAGTTACCGCATGCTGTCCAGTTTTAGACACAACACGTCTTGTGGCATGGTGTCGGTCTTTGCCAATTGGTTCTGCAATCGTTCCAGAAGATGTTCGTAAATTACCTTGCACCTCTGCTGCATACGTACGAATAATGGTTTTTTCCTCAATCATTCGATCGAAAATGGACTTTGCTAAAGGGTGCTTTGCTACTAGTAATAAGCCCTGTGTCCCTTTATCAAGACGATGAACATGTTCAGCATAAATGCCACCCTGTTCTTTGATATGTGCCATGACATGGTTCATACATGTATGTGTATCACGAGCATCATTAGGATGTGTTGCCATCCCTTTTGGCTTTGATACGATTAAACAATGGTCATCCTCATAGACTACATCAATAGCACATACAGGTGTTGGTTTGTAGCTAGAAGTTGGAACAGGAAACGTAAATTTGATTATTGTTCCAGTTTGTAAAGGTGTATTCCATTGAATCAGCTCATCATTTGCCAATGTGATGGCTTTGGCCATACGCAATTCATGAACGAGTTTTTTACCGAGTCGCCAATGATTACGTAGCAATTCTTCCACACTTAAGTTATCTTCAGCAATTTCATAATGAAACATAGATCTTCCTCCGTAGAAAAAACCGTATTCCAAAGGTAGAACACGGTCTTCCGATTATTTTGCAGCTTTAGAAGCTTTTATTAAATAAAAGCTTGCCCCTGCGATTAAAATAAATGCAGTTAATGCTAAAAACGGAATAGTAATAAAGCCTAACCAATTAATATATTGTCCTGTACAAGAAACTGCGCCACAGGAAGGAGCATTTTCAGCTAAATAGCTAAGCTTTTGAATTCCATAATGGTAAAGTGAAATACAGCCGCCAATCAAAGAAAATACAGCTGTTGTGACAGCAATACGCGCATTTTTTTGTATAAAGGCTACTGTCGTCATAATAACAATTGGGTACATAAAAATACGTTGAATCCAACATAATTTACAAGGTTCATAATGACGAATCTCAGAAAAATATAACGAACCTAGCGTTGCTATAGCAGAAACAATCCAAATAAATAATAAGCCATTTTCTTCTTTTTTAGACATATTCAATCTTCCCTTCATAAAACCATGTCCTTGTTCGATTATAGTGGTTCTAGTTTTATATGTAAATCAACTTACACAAAATAAGGTATGTGATGAATTTCAGTCTAAAGTATGAACGGTGGAAGCAGACGCTTTCAATAGCTTAATGGTATCATTAACAATAGTAATGCTAAAGAAGGGGTGTTTTCGTGAGAGAGAATGAGCATTCCAATATCAGTATTTTAAAAGAAATTGCTGAACTATTAAATGAAGAAACTGAAATTGTCACAATGCTAAAAGGTGCGCTCATCAAATTTTTAAATGGCACCAATTTTGAAACAGGCTGGATTTTTTTTATTGATGCAAAGGGGCGTTCAGAACTTGTTGTCCATGAAAATCTACCAGAGGCATTGGAATATAACAATTGCCATTATTTAAAAAAGGGCGGTTGTTGGTGTGTATCCCGTTATCGTAATGAAGAGCTAAAAAAAGCCTCCAATATTATTGAGTGTCAGCGTATTGAAAGTGCCATTGCCGCAAATGTTGGGGATCATGAAGGAATCACGCATCATGCGACAGTACCCCTTCAATCTGGACAAGAACGTTTTGGCGTATTAAATGTCGCATCTAAGGATACAGTGCGCTTTTCAGAGGAGGAGCTTGCTTTATTAGAATCAGTTGCCTTTCAGATGGGTTCAGCTATTAAGCGAATTTTACTGACAAAACAGGAGCAGGAAATGGCACTTGTGAAGGAACGTAATCGTCTAGCCCGCGATTTACACGATTCAGTCAATCAACTACTATTCTCGGTCACGTTAACAGCTAGGGCTGGTATTGAAATGACGGATGATTGCGAAGTGAAAGAAACATTTAAAGAGATTCAGCATTTAACACAAGACGCACTTACAGAGATGCGTGCGTTAATTTGGCAATTGCGACCTAAAGGATTGGAAAATGGTTTACTTGAGGCCATGAAAGTATACGCTGAAATGCTTGGCTTAAAACTACATGTTACAGTTTCAGGCGTATTGCAATTTCCCTCACGTATTGAAGAAACATTATTTCGCGTAGCCCAAGAGGCGTTAAATAATGTACGTCGCCATGCAGGTGTATTAGAGGCAGCATTGTATATTACTGTTACATCAACAGATATTTTGTTGGTTATTCGTGATGAGGGACGAGGCTTTGTCATTGACAACAATACAAAGTTGCTTTCGATGGGCTTACAATCTATCAAGGATCGTGCAAAATCAGTAGGTGGAACTGCCGACTGGGTAAGTGAAATTGGCAAAGGTACGGAGCTGCTAATCCGCTTGCCATATTAAGGGGGAGAGGACATGATACGTGTATTAATTGCAGACGATCATCACGTGGTGCGTAGAGGACTACTGTTTTTCTTAAAGACACAAAAGGATATTGAGGTTGTTGGAGAGGCAAAAAATGGGCACGAAGCGGTTGCATTAGCAGAAAGCATTCAACCAGATATTATCTTAATGGATTTAGTCATGCCTGAAATGGATGGCATTCAGGCGACTAAACGCATCAAAGCGAAATTTCCACAAATAGAAATTTTAATGCTTACTAGCTTTTCTGATCGAGACCATGTGGTGCCAGCAATGGAGGCTGGAGCGGCAGGCTATCAGTTAAAAGATATTGAGCCAGATGAATTGGTCTTATCCATTCGTCGTATTATGCGTGGTGAAAACACTTTACATCCTGAAGCAACGACAACGCTTGAAATGGATCGCCAGGAATCACAGAATGCACCCCATTTATTAAATCCGCTGACACCTCGTGAGCAGGATGTGCTAGCAGAGCTTACAAAAGGAAAGAGTAATCGGGAAATTGCATCTTCACTCTTTGTCACAGAAAAAACAGTGAAAACCCATATTTCAAATATTTTTACAAAGCTACAAGTACAAGACCGTACACAGGCAGCGCTGTATGCTGTTAAGCACGGGCTAACTGAAGGTAGTGGGATGTAAATAAACGGCGAGCTTCTACTCACATAGAAGCACTCGCCGTTTTTTACATTATTTATGTTGAACAAATAATTTTTTGGATATCTCTAATAATGTAGAGCTTGGTGTTAGTGCTAAATCTTCCACTAGTTTTTGCGTATATGTTTGGAAAATTTTGAGTGCCTGATCATGAAGCCCTGCCTGTATTAACGTATATAAATAGTGCTCAATTTTTTGTTCATTATAGGGATCATACTCTATTAATGCATGTAAAAATTCCATAGCTCTTTCAGTGTCTGAAAAGACTGTTGTTTGAAACCCTTTTTCTAATAGCTCTATGTATGATTTCATTAATTTATCTTTATAGGCAGTTGACCATTCATAATCATCAAAAACAAATAAGCCATTCTTATAAATAGAAAGACATTGATCAATCAAAGAAATAGAAGGAAATTCAAGTTTTGCAAAATCTTCATGAAGTTTTTGAAAATCGTATAAATCACATACGATATTTGGCTTTTCGAAGATATAGTATTTATTTGAAAAGACAATACAGTTTTCATAGCCAATTGTATTTAGAGTTTTCCTTAAATAAGATAGAGCTGTATGAAGATTTGATTTGGCTCTTACATAATCTAAATCTGGCCATAGAATTTCAATTAGATAATCTCGATGAATCGGTATATTTGGATGCAAAATAAAATAAGCAAACATTTCTTTTGTCTTTTCTGTTTTAAATGCCACTAAACTATTGTTACTATAGACGGCAAATTGATCGAAGCATTGTACATTTAATACAGTTTGTGTAGCTTGTTGAAGCATTTGCTGAATTGAGAATTCATGTTCAATACGGGCTACAGTTTTTTCTAAACGGGCATGACTGATAGGCTTTAATACATAGTCGAGACTGCCAATTTCATAGGCTTGTAATGCAAATTCATGATAGGAGGTAATGAAAATTACACTGACTTGTGGACGTTCCGTTTTGATAATATCAGCAACTTCAAGTCCTGATAATTCTTGAAGTTTTACTTCTAAAAAGATAGCTTCAAATTCCATAGTGGGTAGTTCATTCAGAAATACTTCTACGCTAGTAAAGGTTTGAATCACCTGTATTTGTTGAAAGGCATGTAGTTTATTTTGAAAATAGTGTAAAGCTAAAGGTTCATTGTCTATTAAAACGGCTCGAATCACATCAAACTCTCCTTTATACAATTAAATTAAAAACATTAAACTCTAGTTCATTTTGGGTGAAAAGGCTTCCTACTATATAGTGAAGGGCAAGAAAAGTGAAACTCACTCAACTTTTCTATTAAAAATTTGATGCTAGAAAAAGCAATTTATGTTGTAGTTCTTTCACGGGTGAGAGTCAATGAATCCCGATGTGTTTGTCACATCGCGTCAAATCCATTCAAAGAAAATATCGCCGTTCATTATATAGAAGATAGAAGTTTTTTATGTTGTGTTAAGAGAATTGAAATAATTGTTTAGGCGTTAAAATCAAACTATTCTTATACAAAAATGAAACAACATAGTATTGTTAATGAAAGTTGCATACGGGCATTAGCCTTGTTTTTTCTTTTATTGTTAAAATAGTATAATTGTTATAACAATAATTAGGCGTTATTATAGTACATTTGTCTTAAAAAATACTCAAAAAGTACTTAAAAAATACTTAAAAAGATAGTTTGTTAATTAAAATAGAAGTATATATAGGAATAATGGGATGGCAAGAAAGGAGATTTTACCATGAAATTAGAAAGACTTCTAACCATGACGATGATATTAATCAACCGTAAAAAGGTTAAGGCACAGGAATTAGCAGAGTTATTTAATGTTTCGATTCGTACCATCTATCGAGATATTGAAACACTGAGCTGTGCTGGTGTACCTGTTATTAGTCAGCAAGGTGTAAATGGTGGTATTAGTTTAATCGATGGGTATCGTGTTGATAAGCAAGTGTTGACGAAGGATGAGCTCACGTCACTTTCTATTGCGATTAAAAGTGCGTTGACTACCTATGAAGATTCCCACGCTGAAGCCGTGCTCGAGAAAATAACGAGTATTGCTGATGATCATGTAAAACAATCGATGGACCATCTGTTTGTTGATCTTAGTCCATGGGGACCAAACGCTCTCTTTAAAGAGCATATTACGACGCTCAAGACAGCTATAGAGAATAATCGTTGCATAAGCTTTCATTATTCTACTACTTATGGTGAACAAACAAGCCGAATAGTCGAACCACATACAATTGTTCAAAAAGGGAAGATATGGTATTTGTATGGCTATTGTACATTAAGAAAGGACTTTCGTTTATTTAAGCTTGCGAGAATGAAACATTTGCTTCAAGCTAATTCTACCTTTGATCGTAAGGAAGTGAATTTAAGTGAACTCCCTTGGGGTAAAGAATGGCATCGACCGCAAAACGTAGTCGATTTGGTCATTTCTTTTGATAAAGACATTACAACATTGGTGGAAGAATCCTTTGGTGCAGAACATATAGACCATGAACAATCTATGATTCATATATCTATACCTGAAGATGAATGGCTTTATGGTTTCTTGCTAAGCTTTGGCCATCGCATTAAAATTATGGAACCACCTTATATAAGAGATATCATTCAAAAACGAGCTTTAGAAATTGTTCAATTATATAAAAATCTAGATAATTGATGACAGACAGTTGTCAGGTTTCCTTTGCTATAGTAAGTACAAATAAAGCGAAAGGTGGAATGACGATGCAAAGCTATTGTCAAAGCTGCGGTATGCCTTTAGTAGAAGAGGCATTATTGGGTACTGAAAAAGAAGGGGGAAAAAGTCAGGATTATTGTACATATTGTTACGAGGGGGGCGAGTTTAAACAACCCCAGTTAACAGTAGACGAAATGATTGAAATTTGTGTACCGCATCTTATGGAAGGTGGTATGCCAGAAAATGAAGCACGTAATATGCTGACTTCCTTTTTGCCAAATTTAAAGCGATGGAGAAAAAGTGAGTGGCGAGAACCAAAAGTAGTTGAATTAAATGCATTTAACATCGTGGGTATTTCAACTCAAACAAGTAATGCCAATGAAATAACAGAGCAAGCTAAAATTCCGCAATTATGGGATCACTTTTATCAGCAAAATATTACGGATCAAATAGCCGAGCGAAAAAATGGTCATGTCTATGGTTTGTATTCAGACTATGAGACGGATGTGAATGGTAATTATACTCTTACACTAGGAGTAGAGGTAGATAATGATGACATTCAAACTGATTTAGTAGTAAAAACGATTCCAGCAGCTAAGTATCTAGTTTTTACATCAGATAAAGGCGTGATGCCTGAAGTTGTCATTCAAACTTGGCAAGAGATTTGGACATGGTTTGCAAATTCTAAAGTTGAACGAACATATACAGGCGACTTTGAACTGTATGATGAACGATGTGCTAATCCACATGATTCACAAGTGGCTATTTATATAGCTATTAAATAAAAAAAGTCTCCTACCAATCAATTGGTAGGAGACTTTTCTTCGTTTTGTGGAGGAATGATATGTGGCTCAATATGCACAAGAACCTGACAAAAGCGATTTTCACGCATAATGGTATGTTCGATTTCTTCGGTTATACGATGACTTTCAAAGACATTTAAATAAGGGTCTACTGTGACAGTTACGTCGATAAAGTACATATTCCCATGGGCACGTCCTTTAAAGTCTAAAAGCTCCATTACCCCATCCACGTTACGGATTAAGACCGATAACGTTTCAACTTCATCAATATCAAAGGCATCTGTAAGACTTTGAACAGCTTCCCAAAAAATTTCTACTGCTGTTTTAATAATTAAAAGGGCAACAATGAGAGCTGTAAGTGAATCAATGATCGGAAAGCCGAAAATGGCTCCGAAAATACCAATGGCTGTACCGATGCTGACAAGTGCATCGGAGCGATTGTCAAAGGCAGCTGCTTTAACAGCGGCGCTTTTAATTTTTTTAGATAGTGCCAAATTATAGCGGTAAACCACATACATGACAACTGCACTACCTATTGCGACATAGGCAGTTAACAGTGAAGGTGTTGTTCCAGTGGGCTCCCACAAGCTTTTTAGGGAACTAACTAATACTTGGAGACCGACAACAAGCATAATGAACGATGCGACTAAAGAGGCAACCGTCTCAGCTCGTAAATGTCCGTATTGATGGTTGGAATCAGGTGGTCTTTGGGCAATGCGTAAACCAACCAGTACCGCGATGGAAGCAATGATATCAGTGGTGTTGTTTAAACCATCAGCTTTTAGAGCCTCAGATGTACCAATGTAGCCTATTGTAAGCTTAGCAGAGCTTAGGATAAGATATGTACCAATGGATAGCCATGCACCTTTTTCCCCTTGACGTAAATTTGTATAGAGCTCCATTTTGTTTCCTCCTCGCAAAACTTTCGAACATTAGAAAACGACCCCCTTTTAAAAAGGGAGTCGTTTCATCTATTTATTACAGTCGTTGCTCCCACCTATATAAGGTGTGAAGAAAAGACCATATTTATAGCCTAGATTATACAAGCGTGCTTCTAATAGTACCACGACAAGTATGGCAAATCAATTCAATTTTAGTCAATGACTGCGTCATATTCATTTGATAAATCACTGTTAGGTAATTTCAGAACTTCTAAGTATAAAATATGGTGACCATCTAATTCTTTTGCGATAAATTCAAAACCTTGCTCTTCAATACTGTCACCTTCGACCGCATCAAAACGCTTCGTCATGAACCAACCACCGATAGTATCAATATCATCATCTTCTATGTCAGTACCAAGCATATCATTTACATTTTCAAGAAGCATCTTAGCATCTAAAATAAAATGATTTTCTGCAATTTCTTGTACTTCCGGGATTTCGTCTTCATCAAATTCATCTTGAATATCGCCGACAATTTCCTCAATAATATCTTCAATCGTCACTAAACCAGATGTTCCGCCATATTCATCCATTAAAATGGCCATATGAATACGTTCACGTTGAATTTTTAGTAATAGATCGTTAATTTGCGTTGTTTCCATCACTCGAATAATAGGTTGCATATAATCAATGACTGGCTTATCACCATTTTTAGGATCTTTAATGTAAGCGGTTAATAAATGCTTCATGTTAACTAATCCAATAATATGATCTTTATCTCCATCCAGAATTGGATAACGAGTATATTGCTCAACACCCATTAAATCAAACACTTCTTTAATTGTTAGCTCTTTTTCTATGCCGACAATTTCAGTTCGAGGAACCATAATTTCTTTTGCAAGACGATCAGAGAACTCGAAAATACTGTTAACATATTCATATTCTGAGTTATTAATTTCTCCACCTTTTAAACTATCCGACAAAATCATACGCAGCTCTTCCTCTGTATGAGCCACTTCTGATTCTGACATCATTTTTAAGCCGAAAAGACCTGTTAAACCACGAGCAGAGCCATTTAATAGCTTAATGATGGGATACGTAATATTGTGGAAGATGATTAATGGACCAGAAAAATTTAATGTGACAAATTCTGCTTTTTGGATGGCTAATGTTTTTGGCGCCAATTCCCCAATAACAACATGCATAAACGTAACGATTGAGAATGCAAGTATGAATGAAAGGATAGATGTAATACTACCATTCAAATTTAGAAATTCAAACACTGGGTGTAAAATGATTTCAAATGTAGGTTCACCTAACCAACCTAAACCAAGTGCAGTGATGGTAATACCTAGCTGGCATGCAGATAAGTACTCATCTAAATCTGAAACAACACGTTTTGCATTTTTCGCTTTTTTATGCCCTTCCGCGAGCAATTGATCAATGCGGGTAGATCTCACTTTTACGATTGCAAATTCAGTTGCAACGAAAAATCCAGTCATTATAATTAGTAGGGCGAATGCCGCCAACCTAATGGTTATCTCCAATATGTCTCCGTCCAAATAATTCCTTTGTTCCCGCCCGAATGAGGGAAGTAAACAAAGTGTACACCTCCTATGATTTAAAAAATTGTTGGATGTTTCAATCATAAATTATTTAAAAGAAAAACACAAATATTGACAACAACTTTTTCACTTGTTTTTCATGGATCTTTTGTAAAAATGCAACTAGATTCAAATACCAAAAGATTGTAATTACCATGGCTATATGCTAACTTTAGAAAGATCAAAGATAGTTTGTTTAGGGAAAGAAGCATTTTGCATCTCATATAATACGACACGTCAAAAATCTCAAGAGTGCTTTAGCTTGCGGATTTTTTTAAATGAATTATTTTTTATAGAAAGGGGGGAGTCTCAATCATCATTTGAGACTCCCCCTTTCTAAATGTTTGACCTATTTATTCTTGCTGGAAGCGTAATTTTAAACACGCTTTTTCAACGTCATGAACCGTTTCTTTTAAAGGTATTTCACCTGTAAGCGGAGCGATAGATACAGGTGCTTTTTCCGTTATGCCTTGCTGTGTTAAAACATAGTTCTTATTATTATACGTTAAATAGAACGTTTTAATCGATTTCTTGCCGAAAGAGCTAGTAGAAGAATCAAAGAAGCCCTTTAGTTGACTGCAATACTCATTGTAAAAGTCGCTTTTATAGCCAGAAAGTTCCTCGAATTTCTTACTATTAACAGCACCCGCTTCATCCACTAATTCGAATATTTTAGCGGAAAATTCTGAAAAAAATTCTTTTACTTTTACACGAATTAACGCTTTTGAATTATAGCTATTTAAGTCATCCGAAAGTGTGACTTTACTCATTGAAATGGCCCCCTGCATAAAAAACATTTACTATTAAGCTGATATCATAAATGTATAAGAAAAATATACAAATTTCAACAGGATTCAACATAATTAGCTTAAATGGCGTGCTATTAATAGTAAATATAGGTATTTTTATACGGGATCACAACGAAAAATTGACTATCAAATTCAATCGTATACATGAAACAGCATAAGTTCATGTATCATTTTTTTAACAACCTCCTCGTCTGATGGAATGGCTCCTATCCACTCAATCGTACCGTCCTTTAAATATTCCCCTTGGTATCGTTCTCGTTGATAAAAAAACGAAATAGACCACCCAGGTAGTTGCGTGTTTTCAAATAGTGGTTTAAAACTGAAATGTTGAATCATCATCAAACCTCGCTTCTTATAGTATGTAGTCATATTATTCAAGTATAAAGGTATTTTTGCAACTATTCACTTTTCATAGAAGTAAATAGGATGAGATTGAAATTCTAAAGGGGTATTTCTTTCGTTGAAAATCATTGCTCTGCTATAATGAGTGCAGAAGGCGACAAAATACGCCAATCTTGAATACAATTGAAATGAGAGGATACTAATGGATAATTTTATAGTGACATTACTTTTTATGGCTATCATTGGGGCTGCAATTGGGGGCGTTACAAATCACTTAGCCATTAAAATGCTTTTTCGTCCATATAAAGCGATATATATTAAAAATTGGCGTGTACCGTTTACACCAGGCCTTATACCCAAACGACGTGATGAATTAGCTAAACAGCTGGGTCTTACAGTAGTTAATTATTTACTAACACCTGAAACATTTAGAAAAAAGTTTTTCTCTAAGGATATTCAAGACAAAGTAGAACACTTTGTGCAAACAAAAGTTGAAGAAACAATCTTTACAAACGACAAAACAATTCAGGATTGGCTAAACTTAGCTGGGTTTGCTCATCTACCTACTACCATTGAACAGAAGGTTGAAGCAATTGTTGAGGGACAATTTTCGTCAGTAAAGAATACACTATCAACAAAATCAATTCGTACGCTGCTATCAGATGATATCCAAAATACAATTGATGCTAAAATTCCAGTAGCAGTTCAGCACATTTTAGAAAAAGGCGAGGATTATTTTTTATCACCAGAAGGTGAAATGACGATTAAGGCAATGATTGATGACTTTTTATCATCAAAAGGGTCTCTAGGCGGCATGATCAATATGTTCTTAGGTGATTCCTCTTCATTAGTTGGGAAAGTTCAACGTGAGCTTGTGAAGTTTTTACAAGCACCAGGAACAACAACCTTACTAACAAAAATATTTTCGCAGGAATGGGAAAAACTTAAAGATCGACCAGCTATGGACTTTTTGCAAGATGTTCAATTTGACCCCATTTTATCGAAATTACAAGTGTACGTGAAAGAACAATTAGCAATCTCTGAACGTTTAAATCAACCGATTTCTTATTATTGGCCACAAGGAAATGACTGGGCGAAGTATACCGTGATTCCACAAGCTATAGAAAAAGCTTTTGTGAAGGCAGAGGAAAAACTTGAGGATGTACTAAAACGTTTAAACTTACAAGAGGTCGTGCGAGAGCAGGTTGACTCATTCCCAGTAGAGAAATTAGAGGAGCTTGTATTAGGTATTTCAAAACGTGAGTTTAAAATGATTACTGTATTAGGTGCAGTGCTTGGTGGATTGATTGGGATTGTGCAAGGCTTGATTGTTTACTTTATTTAAAAGGAGATTGTATGAATGATTAATATTTATAATGACATTAATGCGCTAGAAGCAACTTTCCGTAAGATTCCAGAATTTGAAGCGTTAAAAGCTGCTGTTGAAGTTGTTAAAAATGATGAAGAGGCATTAAATGTCTTTAAAAACTTCCGTAAAATCCAAATCGAATTACAGAAAAAGCAATTAGCTGGTGAGGATATTTTGGAAGATGAGCTTGTCTATGCACAAAAAGCGGCACAGCTTGCACAGCAAAATGAAAAAATTTCAACGATGCTTGAGGCAGAAATGAAGGTAAGTAAAGTAATCGAAGAAGTAAATCGCATTTTAATAAAACCTATCCAAGGTTTATATGAAGGAATTCAATAATAGGTGATAAGCGCAATTTAAAAAGGAATAATTTTTCTAGGAATTGCACATATAACAAGTGAGAGGAAAACGTGTATCCGCTATTGGTCGGTACACGTTTTTGCTTTATGTACCAGTTAAAGAGTATGGGAGGTTATGAATATGCATGTCATCATTGAATGGACCTATAAAACACCAAAAGGAGCAACAACAGTTTTACGTTCAGCTGAAATGCCTGCAGCTCAAGCATTTTTACTTGCAGAGGATATGGAAAGAACGGGAAGGGTAAAATCGCTACATTGTGTTGATCGGCAAGATACAAATTGGTCACTTAAAGAGCTAAAAGCATATTTAAAGGAAATTGATACAGAGCCTCATAATATTACGCTCTATTTTGATGGAGGTTTTGATCGTGGGACAAGGCAAGCAGGACTAGGCTGCGCCATTTATTACGAACAAAATGGTAAACCTTTACGATTGAGAAGGAATGCCTTTTCGTCTGAATTGAAATCAAATAACGAGGCAGAGTATGCAGCGCTTTATTTAGCCTTAGTAGAGCTAGAACTTTTAAATGTCCACCATTTGCCTGTGCGTATTATAGGAGATTCACAAGTGGTCATCAATCAGCTGAATGGGGAATGGCCAGCATTGGAAAAAGAACTAGCAAGCTGGGCAGATAAAATTGATGCTAAGCTGGAGCAACTTCACATTCAAGCCGAATATCAGCTTGTTTCACGTAAGGATAATTCGGAAGCGGATCGCCTTGCTACTCAAGCTTTAAATGGCATCGATATTACTGGTTTGAGCGAGATTGTTAAAGAATAGGAATAAGAGGTGGCAGTAGATACTGCCACCTCTTTCTCATAAAATCCTCGGTTTGCACTGAAACTTTTTCCATTTTAAAACTACTACTACTATGAATCCAAACAATAAGGAGAGATTTTATGAACATGAAAAAAATAGCACCTGCAGCTATGTCTGCATTATTATTTGGAAGTGCCCTTGTACCAGTAGCTTCAGCAAATGAGCAGCAATCTACAGAAGCGGAGGTACCACAAATACAAATTGATCCCGTACACATTTTTAATGATACTCGTGGTACTGTGGAAGATGTTCGTGTTGGGGAAAATATTACATATTACACAGTAAAAGAAGGCGAGCAAACAAATGTATTAGAAATTACTAAAGATACTCTCGTGTTCGACAATACTGGGAAGAAAGTGGAGCTACAAAAGGGTGATAAAGTATTAGCTTATACCTTTGCTAACAAACCGCAAAAATATATTTATCCACCACAATTCAATCCAGAGGTTGTCATCGTTGAAACAGAAGAAGTTGGTTTTGTAGAAGTGGATTATTTCTTTGAAGATTTAACTAATACGTATGATATTTTAAAATTAAATATTGGGAAAGAAACAGAGCTATTCAATGAAAAAGGTGAAAAGGTGGACGCTAAAGATTTAGCAGAGAAGCATCTGATTGTTTTCTATACGGCCTCTACTAAAAGTATCCCAGCTCAAACAACACCATCTAAAGTAATTGTACTGAACGATGATTCCTCAACTACTAAGAATCCAATAAATGAAGAAATTGATAATATTATCGCATCAGATTCTTATGAAGTAGCTGGTACAAAAATGGTGCCATTACGTGTGATCGCTGAAAAGCTTGGCTTCAAAGTGGATTCTACAGGCAAGGGGGCAATCCTTTCAAAAGGGAATATATCTTACACAATTACTCGCGGTGAAAAAACATTTGGCTATAATAAGGCATTACGTACACTAACAGTCGCACCGACCTTAAAAGATACAAAGACATATGTACCTGTTGAATTTGTGGATGAATATTTAAAATAATTAAGAAAATAGTATGCCAACAATGCTTGGCATACTATTTTTATTTGTGGTTACTCAGCCATTGCTAGATCGTAATGGTTCTTTGAGGAAATAAAGGCTGGATACTTTTTCGCAAATTGTTGGAGACATTGTTTAAAGGATATTGTACTCATGAAGTTTTTAGCTAATACCATTTCATCTGAATACAATAAAAATTGCTGAAAATGCTGTTGAATAAATACCCTTGTCTTTTCATAATGCTTGTTAATTGAAATAGCGCCATAGATTTCTTGTTGATCAATAATATAAATAAAATCACAAAGTACTTTATGTGTGCCGTAATTAAGTTTTACCGTGACATATAATGTTTTTTCGTCACAGCGCTCTAAATCAAAATGGTGGAATGCTACTTCTACTTGATGAATAAAGCTCGAAACAGATGTATAATTGTCATTTTTTAAAATAAACATTCTCGACACCACCTTTTCTGAAAATTATAATGACAAAAAAATAGTTTGTCTATATTTAAACTGAATATTCTGTTATTTTATAGATTCTAATTGTTATTTTGCTTATAGTCATAGAAATTTGTTAAACTTAAATCTGCAATATATAAAAGAAGAGAGCGAAACGAAATGAAAATTATTCATATAGATCAAAAATATCCTGAAGATTGGATTCGCGTATTAAATCATATTGCGAATTTATTTTTTGAGGATTCCAAGCTGAAGGTTGAACCAATGGGAGCAGATATGTCTGCTTCATTTGACTATCAGACTGGAGACGATTTTTCCATTTCTACAAAAGCAAACTTGATTGTAGATGGTAAGCAATACACGAATGAGTACAGTATTCAATATGATTCCCCAGCAACAGATCGTGAGCTAAATATTCGCATAAAACGTGCATTGTCACATGTATTTTTAGATGTTCTTGAACAGCATACTGGAGTGCATCAGCAATGGGGGATTTTAACGGGTGTACGCCCAACAAAGCTGTATCATAAATTTAGAAAAGAAGGTAAAAGTGAGCAAGAAATTGCTGATCTATTAATTCGAGATTTCCGCTTATCAAAGGAAAAAGTTGGACTATTAAAGGAAATTGTGGACCGACAACTAGTGACCATTCCTGATCTTGATGCCATTGGAGAAGAAATCAGTGTTTATATTGGTATTCCATTCTGCCCTACCAAATGTGCATATTGCACTTTCCCAGCCTATGCGATTGGTAGCAATCGTAAGCAGGGGCGTGTTACGACTTTTTTAGATGGCTTGCATATTGAATTGCGCGAAATGGGCAAATGGCTGAAGGACAATGATATGAAAATCACCTCCATTTATTGGGGTGGTGGTACACCGACTTCAATTGAGGCCGATGAAATGGATGCCTTATATCAAACGATGTTTGAATCATTCCCTAACCCTGAAACAATTCGAGAGGTGACAGTTGAAGCAGGAAGACCTGATACCATCACACCAGAAAAATTAGAAGTACTAAAAAAATGGGGTATTGATCGTATTAGTGTAAATCCACAATCTTATACTGATGAAACATTAAAAGCAATTGGTCGTCATCACACGGTTCAGGAAACCATTGATAAGTTTTGGCTTGCAAGAGCATCAGGTATGAATAATATTAATATGGATCTTATAATTGGGCTACCGAATGAAGGGATTGAAGAATTCCAACATTCATTAGAGGAATCGGCAAAGATGCAGCCAGAGTCTTTAACTGTTCATACGCTATCATTTAAACGTGCATCAGAGATGACGCGTAATAAGGATAAATACAAAGTAGCCGACCGTGATACGGTAGCTGAAATGATGGAAATGGCCCAAATTTGGACAAAAGAAAATGATTATGTTCCATACTATTTATATCGTCAGAAAAATATTTTAGGTAATTTAGAAAATGTCGGCTATAGTAAAGCGGGAGAAGAAAGTATTTATAATATCGTTATTATGGAAGAAGTGCAGACAATCTTAGGAATTGGCTGTGGGGCATCCTCAAAATTTGTTCATCCCGAAACAGGGAGAATTACACAATTCCATAATCCGAAAGATCCTGCTGCCTATATCATGACCTTTGAAGAGGCTATTGGGAAGAAAATTGAATTTTTAAATGAATTATATAAGGCTTAATGATAAAGGCAATCTGATCTGTTCAGATTGCCTTCATTGTTTGCAGTGTTCGCAAGGTACAGGCCATTTTTAGCAGAACAGCATCCTCAAAGTATTGCGGATCATAGCCTGTTAATTCCCTTATTTTATTTAAACGATAAGTAAGTGTATGTCGATGAATATTCAATTGCTGAGCACAATGCTTTAGCTGTAAATTACAGTCAAAAAACGATTGTAATGTTTCCAATTGTTTAGCGTCTAAATTTTTGAGTATACGATGGTAAAATGCTTGAACCTCCTCCGATTCACGAGGTTTAAAAAGGGAAAATAACTCGACATCTTCAAAAAAAGTCAATTCATTATGGATTGTAGCAAATTTTAGAGCTGTTCTGGCACCTTGGTAGCTATAGGGAAGCTGAGATAAATGCTGAACCACAGGCCCTACACCAATTTGAAGGGAGGGAAGTTTCTGCTTCTGCTTACGCAGTGCTTTTATAATAGGACGGCAATTTTGCTCCCCGCAATTTGTTAGTAGGATATAGTATTCCTGTAATTGGCTATGACCAGCAAGAACAGGCTGTTTGTAAAATAGATCCTCAAAAAAGAAGGGTATTGTATTTTCTGCGTAGGATGCTTCATTTAAGCTCACTAAAATCACCTGAAAAGGGCCCGAAAGAGCAAATGGTAATTTCTGAATCCGTTCATTTAAGGCTCCGTCTAGCTTACTTCCATGAACGAGTGCTTCAAATATGTAATCGTTATTCTTTCGTTGCCATTCGCTTTTAGATTCAACAATCGCTTGATGGGCCATAATCTCTGTTGTGAGTTGAACGAGATTAGCAATTTCAAGCATATCGTCTGAATCTCCTGTAATACCTATAACACCTACAACCTCATCTTGATACATAATTGGCATATTGATGCCTGGTTTTGTGTTTGGATAAAGTGCTATATTTTCCTCATTTATAATTAGAGTCTCTTTTGTCTGTGCTACATATAGTGCACCTTCATGAATATTTTCCACCCTCATTTTATCTCCAGAAGCTAAAATGACCCCACTTGGGCTGATAACATTAATATTGTGACGCAAGCGCAGCATCGTTTGATGGACGATGTCTTCTGCTAACTTTTTTGTCAACATGTTTATACACCTCGCATAAAAAACAGCCTGTTATATGACAGATAAATTGTACACTTATTATAATGTTTTCTGAATTTATTGTCATTATAATAAATTGTAAGCGCTTAACTTAGGGATATGAAAATTTACGTAAATGTCAATGGACGACATAAGTGGAGGTATAACATGAAAGTTATCATTAGTCCAGATTCCTACAAGGGTACTCTGTCAGCAGTTGAAGTAGCAAAGGCAATGCAAAAAGGAATCCTAGATGTGGATCATTCAATTGAAACAATTATACTACCAGTGGCAGATGGTGGTGAAGGTACACTGCACTCACTTATTGCCTCTACAGATGGTCGATATTGCTCAGCAACTGTGCTTGATCCATTGGGAAGAGCTATCCAGGCTCAATATGGTGTACTGGGCGATCAAGTAACCTGTGTAATAGAGATGGCTCAAGCATCTGGTATTATGCTGTTACAAGAAAATGAGAAAAATCCTGAACTTGCTACATCTTATGGCACAGGACAATTAATTAAAGCCGCACTTGATCAAGGTTTTAGAAAATTTATTATTGGCATTGGTGGGAGTGCTACAAATGATGCGGGTACTGGTATGTTACAAGCATTAGGTGTGCGGTTATTATCAGCAGAAGGGGTGGAACTTAAGGCTGGTGTTTCTAACCTTATGCAATTAGATGTCATAGATATGAGTCTACTAGATACTAGATTAGCAGAAGCAACATTTACGATTGCCTGTGATGTGGATAATCCGCTTATTGGTGAACGAGGAGCCACTGCCATCTTTGGTCCACAAAAGGGTGTTCAAAAACACCAGGTCGCTGAATTTGATCGTTGTTTAAAGCATTTTGCAGATATTGTTGAAGCTAAATTTGCTATACGATTACATGACTATAAAGGTGCTGGAGCCGCTGGGGGAATGGGGGGCGCATTAATCGCCTTTTTAAAAGGAACCTTCCATGCAGGAATTGACCTTGTGCTGGACGCTGTACAGCTTCAGGCTCATTTAGCAGAAGCACAGTTAGTGATAACGGGTGAAGGAAAATCAGATCTTCAAACATTACATGGTAAGGCACCATTAGGTGTAGCAAAGGCTGCAAAGCAAGCGAATGTAGAGGCGATGCTGCTGTCAGGAGGAATTGATACCAAGGCAAATGCAGCATTACAAGCGTATTTTACAGTTGTTGAGTCATTGGTAGATGAGGAGATTGGTGTGCAGCAGGCAATGCAAGAACCTGCTCACTTTATCCGATTAAAAACAAAAAGAATGCTAGAGCGTTACTTACAAAAGGGGGATGACTAGATGTTGTTCATTATTATATTTATAGGGGTATTATTTGTTGTCTTAGGAACGGCTAAGTTAAAGCTTCATCCGTTTTTAGCTTTATTAATCAGCGCTTTCTTCGTTGGAATTGCTTCAGGTATGCCATTATTGACAGTAGTGGAAAGCATTAATACTGGATTTGGAGGCTTAATGACAAGTATTGGTTTAGTCATTATTGCTGGTACTATTATAGGCTTAATATTAGAAAAATCAGGTGCTGCTTATCGAATGGCAGAAGTAGTGTTAAGAATTGTAGGACCTAAACGTCCACAATTAGCGATGTCTTTAATTGGCTATATCGTATCCATACCAGTATTTTGTGATTCTGGCTTTATTATTTTATCCAGCTTGCAAAAATCATTAGCAAAGCGAGCCAATGTTACGATTGCATCTATGGCAGTAGCTTTAGCAACTGGCTTATTTGCGACGCATGTATTAGTACCACCAACTCCAGGTCCTATTGCAGCAGCAGGAAATATTGGCGCAGCAGATTATTTAGGAACAGTCATTGTCATTGGTTTATTAGTCGCGATACCAGCGACATTCGTAGGTTATCTATGGTCAGTAAAAGTTGCGACAAAAATTCGCGTTCCTGAAGATGAGGTAGAGGCATTAGATTATGAGGAAGTCATTAAATCCTTTGGTAAAATGCCCTCAACATTTAAAGCATTTTTACCAATCGTTCTGCCGATTGTGTTAATTGGTTTGGGTTCTATAGCAGCATTAGTTGGTGATACGGAAGCGACTTTCAATACCATCTTTAAATTCTTAGGTTCTCCAACAGTGGCCTTATTTTTAGGTGTAGCAGCAGCCTTTTTATTATTACCTGAAATCAATGAAACGACATTAACAGGTTGGATTGGCGAAAGTCTAAAAGAAGCAGCACCAATTTTACTTATAACAGGGGCTGGTGGTTCGTTTGGAACTGTTATAAAAAATGCTGGTGTTGGAGAAATGCTTCAAGAAATGGATTTAGGTATGTTTGCCTCAGGTACATTATTCCTTCTTGTGCCGTTTATAGTAGCAGCAGCGTTGAAAACGGCTCAAGGTTCTTCTACAACAGCTCTTGTGATTACATCTACTTTAGTAGCCCCAATGCTTGTGACATTGGGAATTGATGGAGCGGTACCATTAGCATTAGTGGTGATGGCAATAGGTGCAGGAGCAATGACAGTTAGCCATGTGAATGATAGCTTCTTTTGGGTGATTACGCAGTATAGTGGTATGGAAGTAACACAAGCCTATAAAGCCCAAACGGTGGCCACGTTGTTACAGGGTCTTGTGACGATTATTATTACGATGATTTTATGGTGGATATTTGTTTAAAGTAAAAGGAGAGCAGCCCATGGCTAGCTCTCTTTTTGTATAATAGGAAAATAGAAAGGAAGTTAGTAGATGAAAAAAATAATAAAGGTATTACTCCTTTGTCTTTTTTTATTAGCCGGCTGTACCGAGGCAGTCAAGACAGAGAAAATTCCTGTAACAGCTGGTCATGAAATGCAGGTTCATTTTATTGATGTAGGACAAGGGGATTCTATACTGATCGAATCACCAAGTGGTAAAACGATGCTTATAGATGGGGGAGTGAAGGGCGCAGGGCAACAGATTGTCTCTTATTTAAAAGAACTTGGGATAAATAAGCTTGATATTGTAGTAGCAACACACCCAGATGCTGATCATATTGGAGGGCTTATTCCTGTATTAGATAACATGACGATTGAGCAATTTTATGATTCGGGAAAAGTACATACATCGCAAACCTTTGAAGAGATGCTGACACGTATCGATGAAAAAAATATTCCTTATCATGTGCCAAAAATCGGCGATGATATCGAATTTGATAAGGATGTAAATGTGAAAGTTTTAAATGCCAATGATCAGGCTACAGACAATAACGATGCCTCCATTGTCTTAAAAATGACTTATGGGAATGTCTCTTTTTTATTGACAGGAGATGCGGGAGTGGCATTAGAAAAGGAAATGTTGCAGTATGATGTGAAAGCAACAGTTTTAAAAGCAGGACATCATGGCTCTAACACAAGTAGCTCAGAGGAATTCATTCAGGCTGTAAAGCCAAAGGTCGCGATATTAAGTTATGGGGAGGATAATAAGTATGGTCATCCACATGCAGAAGTTGTGGATCGTTTGCAGGCTATTGGTAGTAAAATCTATGCTACCGCGGATTTAGGAACGATTACGGTGTCTACAGATGGGGTAAACTATACGGTGAACGGTAAGGAAACTTCTAGTGAAGAAACTGGTAATATACCATCTAAAGGAGAAGAACCGACAACAGCTATTGAAATCGTTAGCAAGGATTTAGTTACTGAAACTGTAGGAATTAAAAATAGTGGACAACACGCAGTATCTTTAAAAGATTGGCAGCTTATTTCAATTGAAGGGCATCAAGTTTTTAATTTCCCTAACCTTTCTTTACAGCCAGGGAAAACAATATTTATTACTAGTGGAACCAATGCGCAAGAAGGGCAAAATTATTTGAAATGGACAACTAAACAAATTTGGTTAAATGATGGAGATGCAGCGCAATTACGCAATGAGAAAGGGGAACTTGTAAGTGAGCTTGAGTAAATACACATTGGACCGTATTGAAAATGGCTATGCGGTTTTCTTAAAGTTTCCAGCAGAAGAGGAACAACTCATTATTTCTCAGTCAGCTATGAACAAGCCTGTGCAAGTAGGTGATCGTGTTCAGATAGAAGAAAAAGATGGCATTTACTATATTGAAATTTTACAAGAAGAAACACAGCAAAAAAGAGCTGACATTCAAAGTTTAATGAACCGTTTGCGTAATAAACATAATTAATGTATGACAAGCTGTGAAGATTTGACGCACAGCTTGTTTTTAGATAAAGGAATTGTACATAATTTGTTATCCTAACTATTTTGAAAATATGCTAAAATAGTAGTATTAATCGGGAGCTAGGAGCGGACAAAAATGTCGATAAATACAATTATTTTTGATTTAGATGATACACTGCTATGGGATAAGAAATCAGTCAAAACTGCATTTGAAAAAACATGTGACTATGCAGCAACAGTACATAATGTGAATCCTACTGAGCTAGAGGAAGCTGTTCGCCGAGAGGCACGTGCTTTATATGAGAGTTATGAAATATATGATTATACGGTATTAATTGGTATCAATCCCTTTGAAGGACTTTGGGGAACGTTTGACGACTCGACGGATTCCTTCCAGAAAATGAAGGAAATTGTGCCTAGCTATCGTGCAGCGGCTTGGACAAAAGGGTTAGCTGCTCTTGGTATTGAAGATACAGCATTTGGAGCGGAGCTAGGAGAGCGCTTTGTAGCCGAGCGTAAAGTAGCGCCATTTTTATACGAAGATACTTTTGCAGTGTTAGATGAATTAAAAGGAAAATATCAGCTTGTATTGCTTACAAATGGCGCACCAAGTTTGCAAAATTTAAAGCTAGAAATCACACCAGAAATTGCCCCATATTTTGATCATATTATTATTTCAGGTGACTTTGGTAAAGGGAAGCCCGACGCATCTATTTTTGAGTATGTGATGGAAAAAGCAGGTATTATAGCCGACGAGGCAATTATGGTTGGCGACAATCTTAATACTGATATTTTAGGATCATCTCGTGTGGGAATGCGTAATGTATGGATTAATCGTGAAAGCAATATCGCCAACGGGGCTGTGACACCTACCTATGAGGTGGACTCTTTGACAGCGTTGTTGGAGCTTGTAAATAAGCTATAGTATAAAAAATGTACTGATCCTTCGTGGAGACAGTACATTTTTTTATTAAAAATAGACATTCAGTCCAAGGTATAAACATGTAAAAGCTATCCCTATACAAAGCTGAACAAGAGCGCTAGCAATTAAGTAACCCTGTGGTTCGCCAGCCTTTTTACGATAATAGATTTGCATAAAGGAGTAGAGTGAGAAAAGGCCATAAATAATTGTTGCATGAATAGTATGGTGGACAAGATAGATACCAAATGAAATACCTCCAAACAACACGAGCATAATGGCATTGGCAATAGCATGCTCTACTGTCGCAGCGAAAAAGCGACGTTCTGTATAAGGCATTCTTTTTTTAGCAATCCATAGGATGAAATGCATAAGTAGGATGAAAAAGTTCCCTAAAATCAGTTTCGTCGACCGCTTCTCATCATAAAAATAGCGTAAAGAGTCAATTGATTCTTCAATCAGAAAGGCTTGCTGGGTTTCAACATTGAAGAAAATCTTGTTATTGAGTACCTTCCATTTCTCTTGTGTACGGTCATTATAGAGAATCAAAATATCATAGCTAGTACCACTTTTCCATTGACTAGCGGATATTGTTATAGGAGAAGCGTTGTCCCAATTCTGTTGTAGCTGTGTGATAGCCTTTGTATGAGCATAGCATTGCTGAGGAACATAAAGGCAAGAGTCCTTTGCTATAAAGGTTTCCTTGTTCAGATTCTCCTTTAAGTAGACTCGTTGGATTGCTTTGGAGGAATCCATTGTCGTAGGAGAATCAATCGGACGTTGAACAAAAGATAAAATTAATAAAGAAAGAACTACTATAAATAGTAATGTTACAGATGGGATTTTCCATTTATTTTTTGATTGTTGTTTATTAATTACTGAAGGCTCTGTCATATTGCGTAATATTTTTTTCTCCTGCTGATTAGATAATGTTAAATCATCTAAGTGTTGCCATGTCTTCTTATCATTCTTCATCCATTTCACCTCCTAGCTGTTTTTTTAATGCGACGAGTGCTCGTTTTAATGTGTTTTTTACTTTCCCCTCATTCCAACCAAGGATATTGGAGGTTTCTTCGATGGACAGTCCCTCTATTTTGCGCAGAATAATCACATCGCGATAGGTAATTTTTAGTTTCCGAATGGCAAGATATAGTATCTTGGCATCTTCTTGTTGCATCAGCCATTGATGAGGAGAAGGTGATACTTGTTCTTCATGCTGTTGTAAAAAAGGAACAAACTGAATGATCCTTTTTCGACGATAATGATCATAGGCAAGGTTACGCGCAGTACAGCGTAACCAAGCAAGATCAGCTCCTTTTTTTATTGTTTGATGATGGTTCAAATAACGGACAAAGGTTTCCTGTGTATAATCCTCTGCTAATTTTTCGTCATTTAGTAAGTAATATAAGTATTTAAAAATGGTGTGATTATGTAAGTAAAATATTTCTTCAATGTTCAAGCTGTGCACCTCCTTTTCTATAAGGACGAAGAACTCATAGAAAAGTATCATTTTCCCAAAATAAAAAGCAGAGAGTAGAGACTCCCTGCTTCTTGCTATTATTAATTATAGGTTAATGGCTTTTACCTCATCAATGTTTTCAAGCTGTGCCACAAAAACTAAATCTTCTTCTGTTACAACATTATCAACCGTTAACATCATAACCGCTGTACCACCAACCTGTGCACGACCAACCTGCATTGTTGCAATATTGATTTCTTTTTCTGCAAGCTTTGTTGCTACACGGCCAATTGCACCTGGTTTGTCAGTGTTTTTAATGTAAAGAAGGTGGCCTTGTGGAATGACATCTACAACATAGTCCTCTACTTTTACAATACGTGCACCTAAACCGTTTAATAGTGTACCCGCTACAGTATGTGTTTCGTTAGCAGTAATAATTTCAATCGTAATTAAGCTAGTAAAGCCTTTTGCTGTTGTTGTTTTGTGCTCATTAATTTTCATACCAATACGTTCAGATAAGTAACGAGCATTCACATCATTGACATGATTACCATGATTTTTAGACAGTAAACCTTTTAACGCATTTGAAGTTAATGGACGAACATCATAGTTTGCTACTTCTCCAGCATAAGATAGGTTGATTTCTTTGACTGGCTCTGTTGTCACTTGTGATAGGAATGAACCAAGTTTTTCAGCTAATTCAAAGAAAGGCTCAACTTGTGCAAGAAGCTCTTTAGGTATAGATGGCATATTTACTGGATTTGTTACAGTCCCTGTTTTGTAAAATTTAATGATGTCATTTGACACGTCAACCGCTACAGATTCTTGTGCCTCGATTGTAGATGCTCCTAAGTGAGGCGTTGCGATAACTTGTGGTAAAGTCAGCAGCTTATGATCTGTTGCTGGTTCAGAAACAAATACGTCAAGAGCAGCTCCAGCCACTTTTCCTGCTACGATTGCATCATATAAATCGTCTTCATTGATGATACCGCCACGTGCACAGTTTATAATACGTACGCCATCTTTCATCATCGCAAATTTATCTTTATTAATTAGGTTGCGAGTTTCAGGTAGAAGTGGTGTATGAACTGTAATGAAATCAGCAGCTACACAAATTTCTTCAACCGTTGCTTTTGTTACACCTAATTCTTTGGCACGTTCATCTGTTAGGAAAGGATCATATGCCATAACACTCATACGTTGACCCTTAGCACGATAAGCTACTTCAACACCAATTCGACCAAAACCTACAACACCTAAAGTTTTATTTTTTAGCTCCACGCCAACATAAGATTTGCGATCCCATTTGCCATTTTTTAATGTATTAAAAGCTTGTGGAATATGACGGGCAAGTGAAGTCATCATCGCAATTGTATGTTCGGCAGCTGAGTTAGTATTACCATCTGGTGCGTTTACCACGATAATGCCGTGTTCTGTAGCAGCAGCAAGGTCAATATTATCGACACCAACACCAGCACGACCAATTAATTTTAGGCTTTTAGCTGCTTCAATTACTTCACGTGTTACCGTTGTTTGAGAACGAACAAGTAATACATCTACATCAGCAATTTTAGCGATTAATTCTTCTGGTGCTAAACCTGTGTCTACAATAATGTTTAAATCTAAATCTTGTTCCTGGCGTAATGGGAAAATACCATCCTCACTTAGTGGATCAGCGATAAATACGTTAATAGTTCTTGTTTTTGTTGCAGTAGTCATTATAATTAGCTCCTTTTTTATCATTATTGGCTATGGCTTTATTTACGATAGTCTGAAATTTGTAAAATTCGAACATCTTACAGCATACAAACAATCTCCTTTCTAAATCGAAGACAATATAAAAAGCCTTCCACGCCTTACAAACACAGTTAGTGTGTTGTAAGGGGCGAAAGGCTGTATAAACTTTGGTTCGCGGTACCACCCTTAATCACTGCTGGAAAATTTATTCTGGCAGTCTTAGCTATATGCGTAACGTGCATGAGACGGATAAGCTTACTTTTAAGTTGTTCAGCCTATCTATTCAGGAGTGGAACTATTATCGTAGAAATCACTGATTTGCACCAACCATCAGCTCTCTTTGGATTTTCTTGCGACTAGTGTGTCTCCGTCGTTATATTTTTTGTGATTAAATTTGTTAACATCATAATCCCTATTGTTCACCTTTGTCAACGATATTTCTTAAAAACTTTAAAAATGTTGACTTCAAAACTCTGAAAAATAACTAAAAACGAATATTTTGTATATATTTTTGTTATATAGTTCGTCTTTTTGGGGAGTACAATGAAAGCGCTAACGATATTTGAAAAGTCCGATAGTATCAGGTTTCTGTGTAGTTTTAGCATGAAAAATTATATGGGAATTAAATGGAATAAAATAGAGGGTTTATGCTAATTATCCACGGATTTGTTCTAAGAAAGCGAACGTTTTTGTTTGTCACATTTTAGACAAAAATATAAAAAGTAGAAGGTAAACAGACTGTGAGAGAAGAATGTTAGTTAAGGATGATTGATTTGGGGGTGTAAGAATGAAGTACGATGTTGCAATAGTCGGTGCTGGTCTTGCAGGATTAGTCGCAGCTTGTGAATTAATAGATGCAAAGAAAAAAGTGCTTTTAGTAGATCAAGAGCCTGAAAATTCAATCGGAGGACAGGCTTATTGGTCTTTTGGAGGAATATTTTTAGTAAATTCTCCAGAGCAACGAAGGCTTGGAATTAAAGATAGTAAGGAGCTTGCTTGGCAGGATTGGCAAGGAACTGCAGGCTTTGATCGTTTAGAAGATGAGGATTCTTGGGCATATAAATGGGCAAGAGCATATGTCGATTTTGCTGCAGGTGAAAAATACGACTGGTTAAAGTCAAAAGGTATAAAGTTTTTCCCTGTTGTTGGATGGGCAGAGCGGGGAGGTTCGTTGGCAGGAGGGCATGGCAATTCAGTACCTAGATTTCATATTGTCTGGGGAACAGGCCCTGGCATTGTAAAACCATTTGTAGATAAAGTAAAACAGGCTATGAGAGAAGGATTCATTGACTTCAAGCCAAGGCATCGTGTGGATGAATTTGTGCAGCAAGAAGGGAAGATTATAGGAGTTAGCGGAACGGTGCTAGCTGAAACCTTTATTAATCGAGGTGAAAAAAGTTCGAGATTAGGAATCGGTGAATTTTCCTACGAAGCGAAAGCTGTGATTGTGGCAAGTGGTGGTATTGGGGCAAATTTTGATTTAGTGAGAAAAAATTGGCCTGCTCGATTAGGAATCCCTCCAAAAAATATGGTATGTGGTGTACCAGCTTACGTTGACGGAAGAATGCTAGAGATCACGGAACATGCTGGGGGTCGCATTGTAAACCGTGATCGCATGTGGCATTACACAGAGGGTTTAAGAAATTGGGATCCAATATGGCCCAACCATGGAATTCGGATATTGCCTGGTCCCTCCTCCCTGTGGTTTGACGCAGAGGGGAATCGTTTTCATGCACCCAACTTTCCAGGGTTTGATACACTCAGTACGTTAGAGGCGATTCAAAAAACAGGTTATGACTATTCCTGGTTTATTTTAACGGAGAAAATTATTGAGAAAGAATTTGCTTTATCTGGCTCGGAGCAAAACCCAGATTTAACAAACAAAAGCATTGGCGATGTTCTAAAACGCATTTTACCAGGCCCACCTGCTCCTATCCAAGCTTTTAAAAATCACGGAGAGGATTTTGTGATTGCACATGATCTAAAGGAACTTGTAGATGGAATGAATAAACTTGCTGGGAATGAGCTACTTGATTTCATGAAGATTAAAGAGCAAATCTTGGCAAGAGATCGGGAAATGGACAATAAGTTTACCAAGGATTTGCAAGTAAACGCTATTCATGGAGCAAGAAATTATATTGGGGATAAATGGGTGCGTGTTGCCAAGCCACATAAAATTTTAGATACCAAAAATTGGCCTTTAATTGCTGTTCGCTTAAACATTCTAACAAGGAAAACTTTAGGTGGCTTACAAACAAATTTAAATGGCGCTGTTTTGGGCATGGACGGTCAGCCAATTCCTGGGTTATATGCAGCGGGTGAAGTAAGTGGTTTCGGTGGCGGTGGCGTCCATGGTTACCGCGCTTTAGAAGGGACATTTGTTGGTGGTTGTTTATTTAGTGGACGTCAGGTAGGACGCTATTTAGGACAAGGATAAGGTGCATAATGAAGAGCATCGTCTTGATGAACGATGCTCTTTTTAAATGGATTGATAATGCTGAAGTGGATCACTATGCTGAAGTTTTGAGCAGAAATCCAACAGCGATGCTCACCTTGATTAAATTATGGAATAGATTAGCAATTTGATTGTTGGACCTCTGCAATCTTAGCAATTTGTTCTTCAACCTGTTCCTTTGTCCAATTGTTTTCCCCCACGAAAAAGTTGCGTTCGGCACGGCGACAATCATCTGAACAGCTTCGCATGTAAAAAGCCTCATGTTTTTCTTCACAAAGCATTAATTTATGACACGCTGGATTTGCACAATTTGTATATCGTTCAGAAGGCTTACCAGTGAAATAATCCTTCCCAACAATGACATGTTCCACCTGATTAATCGGTACACTTCGACGACGGTCAAAAACAAACATTTGACCATCCCATAATTGACCTTTCACTTCAGGATCTTTCGCATATGTAGCAATACCGCCGTGTAATTGACCTACGCTCTTACCAAAGCCCTCGCGTTTTAGCCAACCAGAGAATTTTTCACAGCGAATACCACCTGTACAATAAGTTAAGATTTTTTTATCTGCAAAATCTCCTTTATGTGCCTCCATCCAAGCAGGTAGGTCGCGGAAGTTTTCGATATCTGGTCGAACAGCACCTCGGAAATGACCGAGATCATATTCATAGTCATTACGGGCATCGATGATTACTGTGTTGTCATCTTGCATCTGTTCCATAAATTCTTTAGGTGTTAAATAATCACCTGTGATTTCTAACGGATTGATATCTTGTTCTAAACCGAGGTGAACAATTTCTCGACGAGGACGTACATGCATTTTTCTAAAGGTATGCCCTTCAGCCTCATCAATTTTCCACATCATATCGCTAAAACGAGCATCTGCCTTCATATGGTTCATATAAGCATCTGTTTGCTCAATAGTACCTGATACAGTTCCGTTAATACCTTCGTAACCTACTAAAATACGACCAAGAAGCCCTATCTCTTTACACAATGCTAAATGTTCTTCTGCGAACGCTTCAGGATCTTCAATCGTAATATATTTATAATAAAGTAATACACGATAGTCTTTTTTTGTCAAAATACATTACCACCTTATCTCGATATTCGTCCTTTAATATAGCATAACAGGAGCAATTTTGCTCAGAGAGAAGGAGTTTTCTAAAAAAACACGAATTATACATAGTGAATGACTATTCATATTTGGGGGTTATAGAAATGGAATTTTCAACGATTACTTTAGAAAAATTAGAGCGTCGTGCAACGTTAACGTTGAATCGTCCACAGGCGATGAATGCAATGGATGATGTCATGATGCGTGAACTTGCAGAATGCTTCGAGGCACTACAACAGGAAAAAGATATTCAGGTGCTTGTTATTCGTGGGGAAGGAAAGGTCTTTTCTGCGGGTGGTGATATAAAAGCAATGCTAGATGAAAGCAAACCACTGAATATTGATGAGGCAATGGTTTATCTGACACGTATCGTGAAGGCATATTATCAGCTACCAATGATTGTGATTGCAGCGGTTCATGGTGCATCAGCAGGTTTAGGATTTAGTCTAACACTAGGGGCAGATATTATTGTAGCCTGTGAAAATAGTAAACTTGCTATGAATTTCATTGGAATTGGACTGATTCCAGATGGGGGCGGTCATTTCTTCATGAAGGAGCGTGTAGGTACTGTTAAAGCGAAACAAATGATATGGGAGGGAAAGGTATTAACAGCAAAAGAAGCATTAGATGCAGGGTTAATTGATTATATTGCACCAGAGGGCACTGTATTTGCAATGGCAGATCAGGTGGTGGGGAAAATGCTTGCATCCCCGATTTCTTCCATGATTACAACGAAAAAAATTTTACATGCACAAAATATACCACAGCTAGAAAATATCTTAGCATTAGAGGCTGAGGGCCAGTCTGCAATGCGTAAAACAACAGATCATGTCGAGGGCATTCATGCATTTGTAGAGAAAAGAACGCCTGTCTTTGTAGGTAAATAAAAATAATAAAAGGCGCGTAGCAAACCATTGACTACGTGCCTTTTATTAGCCACTAAACATGGAATAAAATTAATTTACCAGAAGCGTTTACAAGACGATGAGTTTTATCGGCAACACCTTTTTCCTCAATTTGTTGTTGTCCATTTAGTTTAGCAGCCTCATCATTTTCAAAAGTCCAAGTTTCATCAAACAATGTTTCCCCTGTTTTTTCAAAAGCTGTAAAACGATAATTCTCCATACAGACCCCACCCTTTTACTTGAATATATTTCTATTATACATAGAAGATTTATAAACTTCACGGTAAAACTAGTGAATTTATTGATAAATTACGAAAATTGTGGAAAAAGTAAGGCAATGTTGTTTTTTTGCGTAATAGCATTTTTCATCATACATGAATTATGATAAAATAGAACAAATATTCGGTTTTGATTAATCAGCATATTATTACTTTGGTTTTGCACTAAAGAGAGAATTATCTACTATTTGAGGTGATTGGATGTCAGCAATTCGTTTTTTCCATATGGCAGATTTACATTTAGATAGTCCATTTAAGGGCTTATTTGGTCTCCCCGAACCCATTTTAAAGAAAATACGGTCAAGCACTTTTGAAGCGTTTGATAAAATTATCCTTAAAGCGATTCAGGAAAAACCTGATTTTTTACTAATTGTTGGGGATATTTATGATGGTGAAAATCGTAGCTTGCAAGCACAACGAAGATTTCAAGATGCAATGGAGAAGCTTTTTCAACACAATATTCCTGTCATTGTAAGCTACGGAAATCATGATCATTTAAATGGCACATGGACACGCTTTTCTTTACCAAGTAATGTCTATGAATTACCCGCTGAAACGAGTGTAGTTCAATTAAAAATACGGGGTCAACAAGTGAATATTTATGGTTTTAGCTATCCTGAACGTCATTTAAAGGAATCCGTTATTGAAAGCTATCCAATTGCACATGATCAGCATGCCATTCATATTGGTATGCTTCATGGCAGTGAGGCAGGCAATACAACACATGATGTGTATGCCCCTTTTACAAAACAACAGCTACTTGAAAAGAACTATCATTATTGGGCGCTTGGCCATATTCATAAACGACAGCTTTTACATCAAAACCCTCCAATTGTTTATCCAGGCAATATTCAAAGTCGACATCGTAAAGAACAAGGAATGAAAGGCTTTTATGATGTGACGCTATCCAAAACATCGACTGAGCTTGATTTTATCTCTACCTCTGCTGTTGTTTATAGCACCATTGAGGTGGATTGTACGAATGTGGTACACGCCAATGAATTATTGAAGAGATGTGCAGAAGCTATTACAGCCAATAGGAAGAAATATGGCGCATCGGTAGTAGAGCTTCATTTGCAACATATTGACGAACAAACGGAAGCTTTATTTGAGCATGCAACAGTAGATGCTTGGTTAGAGACTATTCGAGAGGCAGAGGAAGGTATTGAGCCAATGTGTTGGGTACAAAAAATGGTGTTGCAAAAGACATCGAGATTTTTTGAGCATACAGCAACAACTCAATCCGTTGTGAGCTTGATGGAGCAATGGGACAGCAATGAATGGAAGGATATTCTAAAGGATTTGTACCAGTATGCTGGTGGTGCGAGGTTAATAGAGCCACTTAGTGAAAAGGAAATTGAGAACTTAACCAATCGTGCACAGACATTATTAGCTGAAGAAATTCAAAGGGCGTGATTACATGCTGACAATACAGAAAATCCAAATATATGGCTTTGGTAAGCATGAAAATATCTCCATTTCGTTAAATGATGGTGTCACTATTTTTTATGGATTAAATGAAGCAGGAAAAACGACGATTCAGCAGTTTATACTACAAATGCTTTTTGGTTTCCCAACAAGGCAGCAGATACAGCGCAAATATGAGCCGAAAATTTCAACGAAATATGGAGGTCAGCTGACACTTTTGCACCCAGTTTATGGGCAATGTACAGTTGAACGTGTGAAAGGAAAGGCTGCTGGTGATGTTACTGTCTACCTAGAGGATGGAACAACGGGGCATGAGGCGTTGTTAGTAAAGCTTTTATATGGTTATTCTAGGGCATCCTTTGAAGCCATTTTTTCTTTTTCATTGCATGAACTACAAGGTATTGAAAAAATGTCTGAAGAGGAGCTAACCCATTTGCTACTTGCCTCTGGTACAACAGGTATTCAGTATCTATCCAACCTTGAAAAGAAAATGGATAAAGAGGCTAGTGAGCTGTTTAAAAAGACAGGTAAAGTGCCATTGATTAATCAAAAAATTGAACAATTAAAGCAACTTGAGCGGACGATTAAACAGGAACAGGGGAAGATTCAAACCTTTGAGGATAAATTACAGCAATTACAATTACTTGAGCAAAAGTTGGAACAGCTATTTGGTACGCAAAAACGGCAACAGCAACGATGGCAGCAATTAACTGTTCAAAAGCAAGCACTCCCTCTTCTCAAGCAGCAACAGACGTTGCAACAGACAATGACCAATTTTCAACATGTTCAGTTTCCTTCAGAGGGTATCAGACGATATGAGCAAGTAAAGGATCGTCTGTTACATGAAAGCCAACAACTGATGCAATTAAAGGAGCAGCATCAAACATTGCAGGAGAAAATACTTGCTACAGTGGATGAGCAAAAGGTTAATGAAATGGCTTACCTTATGCAAAAGGAAGCAACATGGCATCAGCTAATAGTGAAAGAGCAAAATCTTCAGGATGATCTATTTTTGCTCGAACAAGAAATTGAAGCACAGTTTCGTTTACTAGGTGTAACAGAGAAAGAAGCACAAGAAAATCTTTTGAACGAAACAGTTTCACTCCAACAGGAGCAACAATTTCAGCTTCAATTAAGTAAATTAGAGGAGGCGGAGGAAGAGCTAAAATTTCATCTACGTTCACTAGAGCAAGTACACCTAGAATTAGATGCAATAGCCAAACAGAAACAACAGCTAATGGATGAGTCATTAACAAGTGAGGAAGAACATATTTTAGCACAATGGCCTCAACAAAAGCGAAGGCTTGAGCAATTACGTGCTGCCAAATCGCAACGAAGTAAGCAGAAGAAGCCTCATGACTTTATCTGGCTTGTACTACTGATTGGCTTCATGTCATTTGCTTATGGTGTATTTGAAAAAAACATAATTGTAATCCTAATTGGAGCAGTTTTATCATTGCTAACCTTTTTGTTTATTCGATATGTTAAGCAAGCAGATGAACCTACTAATAAAGAGCACAGCATCCTCCTACGGGAGTTAGAGCAAGAGGAATTGACAGTACAAGCAGTTCTTATAAAGAAGCAAAGATATGAAGATCGCTTGTTACACATCAAGGAACAGCAGAAAGAGAAGGAGCAGCAATATACTTCTCTTGAATATAAAATTCAACTAACGGAGGTGGAGAGTGAAGAAGCCACTCAAACACTCCAGCATTTTTTAAAGCGTTATCGCTTACAAGGAACGATAGCCAGATCGCTAATGCCCGAATTATTTATGCGTATTCGTGGTGTACAAGAATTAGCAGCTAAAAGAAACAGTACCTCAAGTCTGTTGCAAGAAACGCAGGTAGAAAAGAACAGCATTTATGAGCAGCTTCAGCGGGTTTTAGATGGAGCCTATGATGAACATGAAATTTATATGCATTTACGAACAGCCTACCTTGAAGCACAACAGCAACAGCAGCAAGCACAGCATGCAAAAGATCAGCTAGCCAGCGTCCAAATAAAAATAGAAGGTGGACAATCAAGAATGGATCGTTATACTGCTGAAATGTACGAGCTATTCAAAGAAGCAAAGATCCAAAATGAACAGGCTTATTATGAAATGCATGAGCAATTTGAACAGAGAAGAAAAATTGAGACAGAATTGCAAACCGTCCAGGCTCAATTATCTTCACTCGATCTTCAACAGAAGGAAAATCTGATTGAGGACTCTGTTAGCGAACGCATATTTGCTTTGGAACAAGAGCAGCAATCATTGCAACTAGAAATTGATCAATGTCTGGAACAACGTGCTGCTTTGCTTATGGAAAAAGAACAGCTATTAAATGATGAAAAGTATGGTCAATTACTTCAACAGTTTGAGCAGGAGAAAACAGAATTGCAGCAGTTAATTGAGCAGTGGGCAACTAGAAAAGCGGTGGCGACAGCTATTCATGAAACCCTATTCCGTCTTCGTGAAGAAAAATTACCTCATGTCCTTGAAGAGGTAAATGCTGTATTCCGTTTACTAACAGGAGGAAACTATGACAAACTTTCGATTCATGAGGATGGTTACTTTGTAGCACAGGATGCTGCAGGAATACGTTATCAAATGGTGGAGTTGTCACAGGCTACCAAAGAGCAAGCTTATATTGCATTGCGAATGGCTCTAGCAAAAACCCTAGTGAGTGCTGCTCCATTTCCAATGATTATGGACGATCCTTTTGTCCATTTTGATCGAAACCGCACAGACAAAATGGTACAATTAATGAAAGAAGTAGGGTATGAACGTCAAATTTTGTATTTTACTTGTCATGACACAATGCTCAACTATTGGAAGAAAGAGCAGATTGTCGATATAGGAGCATTAGCAAATGAAAGGGGAGTGGCGTCAACATGAAAGGGATTACGACGCTCCAAGTTGGAGAAGTAGTTGATCAATTTTTATTAATAAAACAAGCGACAAAAGGGGTTACAACCGTTGGAAAGCCATTTATGTCGCTAATATTACAAGATAAGAGTGGGGATATAGAGGCAAAGCTATGGGACACGAATGAGGATCATGAAAAGATGTACCATGCGGAAGCCATTGTACGTGTTGGCGGAGAGATTCATGACTATAGAGGAAAGAATCAATTGCGTATTAAATCTATCCGTGTTGCAAAGCCAGAGGAAGGAATTGCTATTCATGATTTAGTGCCTTCCTCTGCAACACCAAAAGAACAACTATATGAAGAATTAACGCAATTTTTCTTTGACATTAAAAACCCTAATATCTCACGAATTACAAGAGCAGCAATTAAAAAACATCAAGAGGCTATTTTAGTTTTTCCAGCAGCGACTAAAAATCATCATGACTATGCGTCAGGTTTATTAGATCATATGGTCTCCATGCTCAAACTAGGTAAAGCCATTGCTGATCTATATCCAACATTAAATCGTGACTTATTATATGCTGGGATTATTTTACATGATGTAGGCAAGGTTGTAGAGTTATCAGGCCCAGTTGCCACAATGTATACAGTGGAGGGCAATTTATTAGGTCATATTACGATTATGGTAAATGAAATTGCTAAGATTGCTAGTGAGCTTGAAATTGAAGGTGAGGAAGTCATGCTGTTACAACATATGGTATTGTCTCACCATGGGAAAGAAGAGTGGGGTAGCCCAAAAAAACCTATGATTCAGGAAGCGGAAATTTTGCATTATATCGATAACATTGATGCAAAGATGAATATGTTAACAAGGGCGTTAGGTAAAACAACACCAGGGGAATTTACAGAGAGACTCTTCCCTCTTGATAATCGTTCATTCTATAAGCCTACTATTTAAACAGCAGTATCAATCAGCCCTTAAACTGACGTTACTGTCTAGCTATTCGTTATTAATTTCTCTGAGTCTAAATATTCATAAATTCAATTGTAGTGCCTAACTATTGTACCAATGGGAATATTTAATTTAGAATAGAGAGAGAAATTATAGGAATGGGGAAAAGTAATGGATACAAAGGGACTTTTTTCACGAAAAATTAAGTTTTGGAAAAGTTTAATTTTCAAAATGATACTAGCTATCGGCATAAGTTTATTTATTAGCTCCCATATTTCAGAATTTGTTAGTCGTCAATTCGAGAAGGTAGTGCATTTGAATGGAAGTGCTGGAGTTGCCATTAATACATTTATTTCGTTATTTATTGGCACGGTAATTATTTCGTTATGTACAAGGTATATTGTCTTAAGGCGTGTAAAGCGTGTGTTAAATGCTATGACCCAAGCTGCTGATGGCGATTTAACTGTTCGCATTGACGATCGATTAAAAGATGAAATTGGTCAATTATCAACTGAATTTAATCATATGCTAGAACAAATTGGGACGGTCATTGAAAAGGCGAATAAAGCATCGACAGATGTATCTACCTTTACAAAGGAATTTACAACGATTACCGAGCAAAGTAGTCAAACAGTTGAAACTATTTCTAGTGCCATTGGGGAAATTGCCTCCAGTGCAGAAGGACAACTAAGGCAAATGGATTTATTATCTGAATCACAACATTTAATTACTAAAGATATGGATCATGCATCCTCTGCTGTACAGGAAATGGCCTCAATAGCAAATGAAACAAACCAAAAGGCTGATTTAGGATTACAGTTAATTGAACAAACGATTGAAAAAATGAATACCATAAATGAATCTGTTCATCAGTCAACCGCAGTTGTGAATGCTTTAGGTGAAAAATCAAAGGAAATCAGTACGATTGTAGCGTTGATTACAAGTATTACAGATCAAACAAACTTGCTTGCATTAAATGCATCTATTGAAGCAGCTCGTGCAGGAGAGGCTGGAAAAGGCTTTGCAGTAGTAGCAGATGAAGTAAGAAAGCTAGCAGAGGAATCTGGGAAGGCTGCACATAATATTCGATCATTGGTGGATGATATCTTAAACCAAACCTCCAGTGCTGTTTATGCTATTAATAGTGGGACGCAATTTGTGGAGGAAGGTCGTGAATCAGTTGAACAGACAGGCGATACCTTTAAAAATATAGTCGTATATTTGCAACAGATAAGTCATCGTACAATGGAAGTAAAGGATATTGTCTTGCGTGTCAATGAGAAAGCAAGTCAAACAGATGAGGCTGTAAAAGAAGTCGTTGGCATAGCGAATGGCACATCTTCGGGCATACAGCATATTGCTTTATCTATCGAGCAACAAAGTGCTTCTAATGAGGAAATAGCAAGTGCTGCAAATGTTCTTCAAACAATGTCAAATGACCTGCAAACTGAAATTAGCCAATTTAAAGTAAAATAGAGTAAAAAAGAGAAGCATCTGATGTATCAGGTGCTTCTCTTTTTGTTACACTAGACTCTAATTATTTAGATTCCTTGTCAGTATCTTCTGCTTTATCTTCGGAATCCTCTTTTGGCGCATTTTCTTCAGCTTTTTTAGCTGCTTCTTCAGCTGCTTTTGCTTGTTCTTCACTTGTTGTTGTAAAGAATTTAAGCGGTTCTTTTAAATCTTTATCAGATGTTTTCACATCGGCATCTTTAGCCATTTTAGCAACGATATCTTTGAGAATCGTTTGAGCTTCACCAGTTTGGTTCAGTTTACTTAACATAGTTGAACGAATGTTTTCTTCTTCGTCTTTAAATGAACCAACACCTTTTACATCACGCTTGTCCGTAATTTCAATTACATGGTAACCAAAGCTAGATTTTACTGGCTCACTTAATGTATTTACTTCAAGAGCATAAGCAGCATCGTTAAATTCGTCTACCATTGAACCTACAGAGAACCATCCAAGCTCTCCACCTTTTTGAGCAGAGCCAGTATCTGTTGAGTACTCTTTTGCAACGTCCTCAAACTTAGCGCCACCCTTAATTTTTTCAATTACTTCTTTTGCTGTTTTTTCATCTGCTACTAAAATATGACGACCATTTAATTCTGTTTTCATTTGCTCGTAGTATTTTTTCACATCTTCTTCTTTAATGGCTTGATCTTTCAAAGCTTTCTCTTGAAGAAGTTGAACACGTAAAGAATCTTTAAAGCCCTGTTCTGTTAAGCCACTTTCAGCAAGCGCTTGTGTAAAGCCATCACCAAATTGTGATGCAGTTGTGTCATACGCTTCTTTGATTTCTTTATCTGTTACTTCATATTTGTCAGCTAAAACTTTTTCAGTCACCATTTGCTGCATTACATATGAGCCTGTTAAAGCTTTTGCCTTTTCATTAAAATCAGCTACTGAAATATCGCCCACTTTAGAAGTAACGATTGCTTTGCTATCTCCGCCGCTACAAGCACCAAGCGCTAATACAGACGCAGCTAAAGTTAAAGATAAAACTGTCTTTTTCATAGTGGATATTCTCTCCTAACATGGTTTCGTCCATTTTTTACTATAACATAAACGTTTTAAAAACAAAATGGTTCCCCCTTGAGTATTGCCTATATTTCAAATTTTGAAGCGCATAGGATATAGAAAGAAAGGGGGTGAAGTTATGGGCAACGGAGGATACGGTGGCGGTGGCTACGGCTCAGGCTTTGCTTTATTAGTTGTGTTATTTATTTTATTAATTATCGTTGGTGCAGCGTTCCTATACTAATTAATAAAACAGCGAAAAGCTAAGAGCATCAACTCTTAGCTTTTCTTAACAATGTTAGACATTCGCGCCGCATGCCTTAGGTTCTAAACAATTTATTTGATTAGTAAAAGTTGTTGCATGGGGGGCTCGACTTATCTTCGAGCGTGCGGACGGGCGCGGATGGTGCACTTTTTTAAAAAAGGGCCTTTTCAAAAAAAGCCCCAAAAAATTAGATTCCATTACGCCGAGGCGTAATGGATTTTTCTGTTAAACTGCATATAAAATTTCAATGTAGAATGAGACAAGTAGGATAGTAATAAGTATATTTATAGTTCGGAATATTTTTGGTTGGTTTTCTTCGGGAATTTCACGTCGCATGCATAGAGCATATGTCATGCGGTTAATTTGAAATAAATAGAATACCGAGAATAGAACTACAATCATTAATAGCAAGTCTATTCCTCCCCTCTTTCAATAGTAATAGCATAACAAAGAACGTCAATAAAAAACAAGTACAAGCCATTTAGTGAACGGTCGGTGGAACTAAAATTTCATAGCCTTTAGGTGTTTCCTCTATTTGTGAATTTTTAGGTGAATTCAAGAGATACTTTACGTAAAGGATATCAATCAGGCACAGACTACAGTGATAGGCTAACAGCAATGTCCCATAATGGGTATAGGCTGGTAAAAGCCATGTTCCAACTATAATACTAGTATTTAGAACGATAAAAGGCGTAAGTAATGCTAAGATGTATCGATTTTTAGATAATGGCTCTCGAATTCGCATGTGTAAAACAGGAATTATATAAAACTGACTACGTACACGTAATTTTAAATGTTGGCGTAAATCAAATAGGGCCACAAAGTGCAAAAATTTGTGAATGGGATAAAGTGTTAGCACAGCTATCACAAAGAGCCAGAATAGTCGATCTGTATAATGCTCTTCATTAAATAAATTAAACGTTACATACGAAACAGAAAAGACCAATAAAAAAGTAATGACACCCATTATAATAATACGCGTAGTACCGTAATGATGTTCTAAATTTAAAATTTTCCAGCAATGCATGGTTTTTTATCAACTCCGAATAGGAAGTGTCCTATTTAATGTAAATTGAATTATGTTAGAATGCAAGAAAAAGGAGGTACTTCAGAAATATTTCTGAAATACCTCCTTTCACATGACTCATTCCTGAATGAACAGTAGTATAACTCATTTTTGTTCAACTTATAAATAATTGCAGGAAAAATTATGTGCAGTTTGAAGCTTCGTCTTATCCTTTTACAGGTGTGCGTTCTTCTAGTGTGTCAAAGGAATCACGGAAATGTTGGAAAGAGCGTTCGAAAATATCGATGAAATCTTCACCATAGATATTACGAATAACAGCCATTACATCTAAAAAATCAGGGAAACGGCCATATAAATCTTTTAATGCTAATGATCCTTCCAGTACGGAATGATACGTATTATGGTAGTTTTTATTCATCTCTATAATGAGCTCTGTGCCAGCTTCTGTAAGTTCAACATACGTATTACGTTTATCGTCATCACGCTTGGAAAACTTGAGAAAGCCACGCTCTTCTAATTTTTTGGAGAAATTAAATGCTGTAGAAACATGCATCACGCCAAATTTCGCAACATCAGAAATGGAAGCGCCTTTTAAATGGTATGAAATCCATAAAATATGGTGTTCATTAATATTTAAATCATAAGGTTTAATCCATTGTTGCCAATCCTTTTCAACCGCTTTCCACAGCGCTTTTGATAACTGTGCGATTCTTTGACTATAAAGCATCGCTTCTTTTTGTGTATATAATTCCTCTGACAAAGCCATCACCTACTGCTTTCTTTCACATTTTTAAAAATATTATAGCAGTAAAGGAAAAAAGTTTAAAGTTAGAAAAATTAAAAAATTGAAAAGTGGCTAAAAAATAATATTATAGCAATAGTTTTTGATAAAAATACAGATTATCTAACTATCGATAAGGACTTTAGTCGCTAACTTTTTCTTGAGGTTTTTTCTTATTTTCTGTAATTTGTGCAATGTTTTTCTCGATTTCGCTTATCGAATTCTGTAAAGCATCTAATTCTTGTTGTAAATTATTTTTCGTTGGTTCGATTTCTTCAGTAAAAGTCGTAATTGTTTGCTTTAAATCATTTATTATTTGTGGGATATTATTTTTTACTTCAATTGTTAATGTATTAACAGATTGTTTAACAGTTCCTACTTGTTGTTTTACATCAAGGAGCATACCCTTTGTTTGGTCAACATTTTGTTTAACAGAAGCACGTAGCTGTTGCCCAGATTGTGGCGTGGAGAAAAGCACAGCGATTGTCCCCCCGATAATTCCTGTAGTTAGTCCAAGTAAAAATGGTTTTGCTTTCATATTAGATACCTCATTTCTAGTCATGTTTATTTACTATTAAACCATGAAATGCACCAATACAAAAAGAAAAAAGAAACTAAACGAATGATTTGACCTTCACAGTTTAGTTTCTTTTGATTATTTAAAATGTTTACTTATGAAATTTGAGAAATAGCTGTATTGAATTTAGAGCGCTTCACTAATTTAGAAACAATTGGGTAAATAACGGCAAACGCAACAACGTTAAATACGACAGCTGGAAGGACAACGCCAATAAATAGCATCGCAAACGTCGCGCCAACATTTGCATTAAATACAAAAAGCGCTACTGCTAAGAAAACAGTTCCTGAAAGAATTGTTCCCAAGCCAACTAATACAGCAGATACGGCGAAATGACCTGCCAGTTTTTTGAGAATGATTAAAGCAGCTAAAAATACAAAACCAGTAACAGCTTTATCAATAATATTTGGAACTAGACCTGCTGGGAATGTTGTAAATAAACCTGAAAGCACCCCTGTTGAAAGAGAAAGTAGGAACGTTTCTTTCACTGTTGGGAATAACAGAATACCAATAAACATCATGGTTAACATAAAATCAGGCTTCATCCCATTCACCATTCCTGGTGTAACCACATAAAGTGCAGCACCGACACCAACTAATAGTGCCATTAATACTAAATTCTTTGTATTCATTTGAATCTCTCCTCGACTATGCTAATCTATTTGTCTCCTAACGTGTCCTCTTGACCGCTAGCGAAACTTATTTGTGATTGTACGCTAAATTTTTAAAATTTGCAATACAGTATTCTGAACATTCAGATGTTAAAATATTACAAATGGCTTATAGATTGGCTTTAATACTTTCTGCTACTTCTGTCAACTGCTCTGGTGAGTACTTTTGTGTTTGCCAAATTAAGCCTAGCCCTTCTTTTTCATCGTAACGCGGAATAAAATGTAAGTGATAGTGGAAAACAGTTTGTCCAGCAGCAGCACCGTTGTTATTAATGGTATTCAAACCAATGGGCTGAAATGTTGCTTTAATAGCATTTGCAATTTTTGGCGCTACAGCATATAGATTACGCGCCACTTCCTCTGGCATTTCAAATAGATCTTGGCAGTGATGTTTTGGAATTAATAGTGTATGGCCCTTTGCAACAGGTGAAATGTCTGTGAATGCATAGACATGATCGTCTTCGTAAATTTTTGTACTTGGAATAGAACCATCGATAATTTTGCAAAATAGGCAATCGCTCATAAGAATTTCCCCCTTAACGTATATGTAAGTACATTCTATCATACTCAAACCTGTATCATTTGCTAATTTTTGATAATATATAATACAAGAAGAGGAGTGAGAATATGTCAGTATTAGAGGTACAGCGTGTAACAGGTGGTTATACAAGAAAACCTGTTATTAAAGATCTATCTTTTACGATTGGAAAAGGTGAACTAGTTGGCTTAATTGGCTTAAATGGAGCTGGTAAAAGTACAACGATTAAACATATTATAGGAACAATGTTGCCAAAGGAAGGTGACATTCGTCTAAATGGTGTAACATTAAAGGAAGATACGGACAAGTATCGTACAGCTTTTTCTTATATTCCTGAAACCCCTGTATTGTACGATGAGCTAACATTAAGAGAGCATTTAGAATTAACAGCAATGGCTTACGGTATTGACAAAGCAACACTGGATGCTCGTTCTGAGGTACTGTTAAAAGAGTTTCGAATGGAGAAAAGATTAAATTGGTTCCCTTCACATTTTTCGAAGGGAATGCGTCAAAAAGTTATGATTATGTGTGCCTTTTTAGTGAATCCAAGTCTATATATTATTGATGAACCTTTTGTGGGATTGGATCCACTAGGTATTCAATCGTTATTAGACCAAATGGATGAAAAGAAAAAAGAAGGCGCTTCTATATTAATGTCTACACATATTCTATCGACAGCTGAAAAGTATTGTGATCGCATTATCTTATTGCATGAAGGAAAAGTTCGAGCACAAGGAACAATGGCTGATTTACGTCAATCATTTGCTATGCCGAATGCGACATTAGATGACCTCTATATTGCTATGACAAAGGAGCGGGACCATGAAGAACTTGCGTGATGTATGGTCCTCTCGCTTCATGCATTATATAGGAGAAGTACAAAAATATATGCAATTTATTTTTACAGGGCATATAGCCATCGTACTTGTATTTCTAATAGGAGCAGGGGGCTATCAATATAGCGAATGGCTGAAAGTTGTTCAAACAGACTTTCCAGCAGAAGTCCTGATAGCTGTTATCATAGGGATTTTATTGGCCTTTAGCCGTCCGACTACATTGTTGAGAGAGCCAGATCAAGTATACTTATTACCTTTAGAATCAAAGATGTCTTTGTACTTCAGCAAGGCGTTGGCTTGGACGTTTTGGTCTCAAGTGTGGATTGTAGCGATTGTCTATATTGTTAGTATCCCTTTATTAAAAGCCGTGACTGAATTAACAACGGTCGAAATATGGACAATATTTTTACTTACTATTGTGTTGAAATATCTAAGTGTTCGAGGAGAATTCAGCTATCGTTATAGTGAACGAGGGCAGATGGGTTGGGTAGATAGGTTTATCCGAGCTGTCATTTTTGCGGCTGCTGTTTATATGGGGCTTCATGCGCAGTTGTTATTAGCAGTAATCGCGACAGTTATTAGTGTTGTTTATTTGATGGTCTTTAGTAAAAAATCAGTTGGCGAACCAGTGCCGTATGAGCATTTTGTCAAGCTTGAACAGAATCGTATGATGAGCTTCTATCGTTTTGCAAATTATTTTACAGACGTACCTCATTTACACGGTAGCATTCGACGTCGAAGCTGGATGGACTGGCTCTATAAATTTGTACCATACGGTCAGGGAAATGCTCAAAAGTACCTGGTATTTCGTACCTTTATTCGGACAGATGACCATTTCTATTTATGGGTACGCCTTACTGCTATATCAGCAATCATTGCGGCATTTGTAGATATTCCTGTCGTTACATGGATTGTAGCGGGTGCACTCAGCTTTGCGACAACTATTCAGTTAAAACAAGCTCTGTTAGCCAGTGGCGAATTTCGAATGGACATGCTCTATCCGTTACCAGATCATGCTCGTCAACTAGCTGTGAAGCAAATTGTGCGTTTAGCCATGATTACACAAGCTATTGTTGTGGGCTTATGTGCTATGACACAACCAATGTTTTATATTGCCTTCATCATTGTTATGATGATTAGTGAATTAACGTCGAAGGTTTCAAAGTAGAATAAAATAATAAAAAGCTCATTTACCAATGATATTGTTGGATAAATGAGCTTTTAATTATTTAAACTTATTATGAATCTTCTTCTTTCGGTATAGCACTATAGGTAGTTACATAAGAAGCTGATGAGAAGATATTTTGCTGGCGTATCCCAGTTGAATCATCTCTTCTAGCATGGGCATTTTCATAGGCTTTAGAACTCTTCCATGCCTCAAATGAATGGGGTCCATGCCATTGAGTCATGACAATGTAAGTATCACTCTTGATAGGCCTTAATAAACGGAAGGCAACAAAGCCAGGCTCGTTTTCAATAGCGCGTGAACGTTCTAAAAAGCGATGCTCGAAAACTGGTCTTCCTTCATCTGTTACAGGAATATTATTGAAAACAAAGAAACCATGTTCCTCTAAATCATTTACTGAATCTAGCACTTCAAATTTACGGGGTGTCGCAAATACTGTTTTTCCTTCTGTTTCATGTATCAGTACAGAGTTACCTTCGCCATGAATTAAAATCATATGTTCATTAGGATACTTATTTTTTACCTGTTCCAAAAAATCGCCAGTACCAGAAGTTAAATAAATATACATGAATTTATCCTCCTTATGAATCTTACTAATATAGCGTGATTATACCCTTTCTGGCGTAAGTCTAACGCTCCGTTCAAAAAGAATATGCCTAGAAAGAACAATTTTATGACATTTCACTAGGAAAACTATACAATAACAGAGGAAGCGTTTACTATTGGAAACGGATATCAATAATAAAGGAATAAACATGCGATTTTTTATAGTAAGAATTTATTGAGGGGAAGGAACTATTCATGACAACTTTTAATGATACACTTCTACGTGCTGCACGTGGAGAAAGGACCGCTCATACACCAGTTTGGTATATGCGTCAGGCAGGACGTTCTCAGCCAGAATACCGTGCCATTAAAGAAAAGTATTCCTTAGAGGAAATTACACATCAACCTGAGCTATGTGCGTATGTCACTCGTCTACCTGTAGAAAATTACAATGTAGATGCTGCTATTTTATATAAAGATATTGTCACACCTCTCCCTGGAATTGGGATAGATGTGAAAATCAAGGCAGGTGTTGGTCCTGTTATTTCAAATCCTATTCGTTCAGTAGCGGATGTAGAAAAACTAGGTGAATTCAATGCTAAAGAGCATACACCATTTGTATTAGAGACAATCAAATTACTTGCAGAAGAGCAATTAAATGTACCTCTAATCGGTTTTGCTGGAGCCCCATTCACACTTGCAAGCTACATGATTGAAGGTGGACCTTCAAGAAACTATAATAAAACAAAATCATTTATGGTATCAGAACCTCAAGCTTGGTTTGCTTTAATGGATAAACTTGCTGACATGATTATTGCAGATGTAACGGCTCAAATTAAAGCTGGTGCAAAAGCTATCCAAGTATTCGATTCATGGGTTGGAGCCCTAAATGTAGAGGATTACCGTGTATTTATTAAACCGATTATGACTCGTATTTTTGCAGAGTTGCAAAAAGAAAATGTACCATTAATTCAATTTGGAGTGGGTGCTAGCCATTTAGCAAGGGAATGGAATGATTTACCGATAGATGTTGTGGGCTTAGATTGGCGTTTACCGATTAAAGACGCACGTGCCAATGGTATTACCAAGCCTGTACAAGGAAACTTAGATCCATCTCTATTACTTGCAGATTGGTCAGTGATTGAGAAACGAACGAAAGATATTATTGATCAAGGTCTAGAAATGCCAGGTCATATCTTTAATCTTGGTCATGGTGTTTTCCCAGAGGTTGACCCAGATGTCTTAAAACGTCTTACAACGCTTATTCATGAATATAGTGCTCAACAAATTCAAGCTCGTTCTTAATAGAAGACAATCAGGCGTGAATAATATGACCTTTTCTATATAGGAAATTTTTATTTCAATGTAGAAAAGGGGCTGTCCAACAAGCCAGATTGGGCAGCTTCTTTTTATCACATAATGTATGAAAACATAAAACAATTTTAGAGGTGAAAAGGGTAATGAAAGAAGTTAAAGGCTTATTAGTAATGGCATACGGCACACCTTATAAAGAAGAAGATATTGAACCTTACTATACGCATATTCGTCATGGACGTAAACCTTCTGCAGAGCATTTAGAAGATTTACGTAGCCGCTATGAAGCAATCGGTGGTTTATCCCCATTAGCTGCGGCAACACAAGCACAAGCTGAAGCATTATGTACACGTTTGAACGAAGTACAGGATGCTGTAGAATATAAATTGTTTATTGGTTTAAAACATATTCATCCATTTATAGAAGATGCAGTAGAGCAAATGGTGGAGGAGGGCATAAAAGAAGCGGTTTCTATTGTTTTAGCTCCTCATTTCTCTACTTTCTCAATTAAGTCTTATAATGGTCGTGCTGAAGAGGCTGCAGGAGGTCGCTTAAAGATAACTTCTGTGGAATCTTGGTATGACGAGCCAAAATTCATAGAATACTGGAAACAACAAGTGAATGAGACATTCAATGCAATGTCAGAAGAAGAACGTGAGACAGCTTGTCTAGTTGTATCAGCACATTCATTGCCTGAAAAAATTAAAAACTTAGGTGATCCATATGAAGATCAACTAATTGAAACAGCTCGTCTTATTCAAGCTGCGACTGGTTTAAAAAATGTAGAGGTTGGCTGGCAATCAGCAGGCCAAACCCCAGAGCCTTGGATTGGTCCAGATGTTCAAGACTTAACACGTGAGCTATTCGAAGAAAAAGGCTTCCGTTCATTTGTTTATACACCAGTAGGTTTCGTAACAGAGCATTTAGAAGTGTTGTATGACAACGATTACGAATGTAAAGTTGTTTGTGATGAACTTGGTGCAAAATACTATCGTCCAGCGATGCCAAATACACATCCTTTATTTATTGATGCGATGGTAGAGGCGATTCATAAAAAATTAAGCTAAGCGAAAAGAAAGTGATGATGTTGGTGACTCAGAAAAGACGAAAGGTAGTTGTCATAGGCGGTGGCATTACAGGCCTTACAGCTGCGTTCTATATGCAAAAAGAAGCAAGCGCAAAAGAATTGCCATTAGATATCGTACTTGTCGAGTCGTCATTACGTCTTGGCGGAAAAATTCAAACTCTAAGAAAAGATGGATTCATTATTGAGCGTGGGCCAGAATCTTTTTTTGATCGTGAAAACTATGTCAATGCTTTAGCGAAGGATCTCGGGATCGAACAGAAACTATTAACAAGTAATGCGGGTCCAAACTATGTTGCTGTTGGTAGTCAGTTATATCCAATACCTAGTCATCTCCTATCTGGAGAGACACCACATATCTCTTCATTCATAACTTCTGGCCTGTTCTCACTTAGTGGTAAAGTTCGTGCGGCGGGGGACTTTTTCATTCCTCGTTCTACACAGGATGACGATCAACCATTAGGCGCTTTTTTTAGAAGAAGATTTGGTGCAGAGATTGTGGAAAATCTAGTAGAGCCCCTACTAGCGGGTACATTTGCAGGGGATATTGAGCAATTAAGTATGAGTTCAACCTTCCCGCAGCTTTATAGTTTAGAACAACAATATCGTAGTTTGCTGATTGGTATGAAGAAGTCAGGCACGAATTTCTTAAGCAATCATCACATAGCTGAAAATAAAGGTATCTTTCAAACCTTTAGCAATGGCCTTGAAACACTTATCGAAAGTATTGAAGAATCCCTACTTCCGGGGACAGTGATGAAGGGTGTCAAAGTAGAGGAAATTGAGCATGGTAAGGATGGTTCAGTTCAGGTGATGCTCAATAATTTTTCGCATATTAAAGCAGATGCTGTTATTATTGCTACCCCCTTTAATATGGCTGAAAAAATGTTTAGTAAGTTAAGTCTATTACATGAATTGGGCACTATGAAGGCTGCAACTATTGCAACCGTTACAATGGCCTTTAAAAAGGAACAACTCGGTGATTTAGATGCACTTTCTTTTTATGTCTCTCGAAATAGTGATTTTTCAATTACTTCCTGCACTTGGATGAATCGAAAATGGCCAGGTACTTCACCAGAGGATTATGTATTATTACGTAGTTATATTGGTCGAGTGGGTGACGAAGCAATTGTGGCGTTATCGGATACGGAGATCGAAAAAACCGTGCTACAGGATTTAAAGAAAACGATTGGTATCGATGGAGCACCGATCACAACTGTTGTAACACGTTGGAAAAATGCGATGCCACAATATACAGTTGGGCACGAGGCGAAAGTCCTTCGTATCAAGCAAGAATTACAACAACATTTTCCAACTGTAAAGCTTGCAGGAAGCTCGTTTGAAGGAATATCAATTCCAGAATGTGTACAACAAGGTAAACAGGTTGCGAATGAAGTATTAATGGAAATGTTCAAGTAATGCAAATCAGATAGTACAAACATTTATTATCAATGTTTGTACTATTTTTTTATATTGTTACATGAAAAAGAAATAGCAAACCACAAAATAGTGGTTTGCTATTTCTACTAAGAGCTGTATTGCTGATTAATGTCCTAACGCTAAGAAATTCGATGACATGACCAAACAATACCACCAGAGTTAGCGCCGCCTAGTGTAAGAGAGATAGTCAATCCATTTGCTTCATAGAACAAATCAATCGTATCTCCAGCATTTAAATTCACTTCTCCTGCTAAAGTGATAGTGCCATTTCCAAGAACTGCGCGTAAAGTTAATACAAGCGCCACATTGACGTTTAGTACAGGGAACAAGCCACTAATTAAATTTGTAGTAGCATTTTGTCTAATTGCAAATGAAGGGTTTATTCCTGCTCCTAAAGTAACGGTAATAGCCGCAGCAGTGGAGTAGTTAATGGTTGCTTCAAAGGAATACCTACCTGTAGTTGGTACAGTGAATATCCCAGTTGTTGGATTGAAAGCAGGTGTTGTAAAGTATGGTGAAGCAACACTCCAGTTAGTGATTGAAGTAGATCCACTAACAGCCAACGTGTTTTTAAAGGCAGAGAATCCTTCAGTAAACGCAGCCCCAGTAGCACCGGTAGCGCCAGTAACGCCGATAGCCCCAGTTACCCCGGTAGCGCCAGTTACCCCAGTAGCGCCAGTAGGTCCGATTGCACCGGTAATGCCAGTAGCCCCGGTTACTCCAGTAACGCCGGTAGCGCCAGTTACCCCAGTAGGTCCGATTGCACCGGTAACGCCAGTAGCCCCGGTTACTCCAGTAACGCCGGTAGCCCCAGTTACCCCAGTAGCCCCGGTTACACCCGTAGAACCAGTAACCCCAGTAGCGCCGGTTTCACCCGTAGCCCCAGCAACGCCGGTAGCGCCAGTAGGTCCGATTGCGCCAGTAACGCCTGTAGCGCCAGTCAAGCCAGTAGCGCCGGTAGCGCCAGTAACGCCAGTAGCGCCGGTAGCCCCAGTAGCCCCAGTAGCGCCAGTAGCGCCGGTAGCGCCAGTAACGCCGGTAGCCCCAGTAGCCCCAGTAGCCCCAGTAGCGCCAGTAACACCAGTAGCCCCGGTAACGCCAGTCACACCTGTACTACCTGTAGGTCCAGTTATCCCCCCGGTTGGTCCTGTAGGTTTCACTGGCCAAATTGGACAACTTGGAATAGGACCAGTTTTACAACAACAGGGAAATGAATGACACTTACTGCAAACTCTATCTATAAAATTTCCAAAATGCATAATCTCACCTCCTCTCTCAAATATCGTATTCTGAGGAAGGAGAGGAGAGGTAGACACATAACTATTAATTACTTGTAAATAGAGAGTTATTTATAGATTCGTTGCAATTGTATTTAAGATAATTGGATGTTTATCCTGTGAATAGAAGACGAAACTTTTTAGATGGTGATTGATATTTTTTAAGAGTCATTTTGATTGATTGTTAAAATACGCTTGAAATATTCTTTATTGTGTAGAATTTTTGGGTCATTCGGAATAAACGAGCCCGCTAATTCATTATGGGCATTGGCTAGTTCATATTGTTGTAAGCGATCGTAAAGAACACAGAGCTGTAAGTGGGGTAGCCATGTAGAAAAGCTTTTGTTTTGAAAGGGCGCATTTGGCTTCTGTTTAATCACTAGAGCTTGCTCATACCAAAATATAGCTTCGTAATTTCTAGATTGTTCCATAAAGTGATAACCTAGGCGACAGCAGGCTTCTGGTCGGGGGATATCGTATTCAAAGCTTCGTAGTATAGCGCTGAAATTGTTTCCTTTATCGTTTAAATGGGAATAGCAATCAGCTAATTTTAAGCAGGCACGTATGTTATCTTCAATCCACCCTAATTTGGACGTTAAAAATAATTCATAATAATAAATAGCTTCCTCAAACAGGCCATGATCTACTAATTCATTAGCAAAATAAAATGTATCACGTGGTGATAGTGTTTCTCCCGTTTCAATCAGTTGTCTATAAATCGTAATATTGCGGGAGTGATCATGGGTTAACGGTAAATGGCTGACAGCAACATCACTATCAAACAACATACCACAAACTTCTAAATATTCATGAACTGCACCAATCCATTGAAATTGCTTTTCCCTCCTGACAAGGCGATATCTTCTTATTAAGGTATCTGCATTTCCCTCATGATCGAAACTTAAATGATAATTCATAGAAACAGCATCAATATCGGAAGTAAGAGATGCTTTGAGTGCCTTTAATTTTTGGCGGTCTTCGTCTAAAAAAACATCGTCAGCATCAAGCCAGAGGATGTATTCTTTTGTTGCTTGTTGAAACGAAAAGTTTCGTGCTGCTGCAAAGTGATGTATCCATGTAAAATCAAAAATTCGGTCTGTATATTGTGCAACCACTTGCTTTGTACTATCTGTTGATCCCGTATCAACAATATTAATTTCGTCTACTATATCTTTGACAGAGTCAAGACATCGACCAATAACATCTTCTTCATTTTTTACAATCATACATAAGCTAATGGATATCATACTCTATTCCTCCTTACCATTATCTTTGTAATATATGTAAGGACGGAAATATTGGTTGGATGATTGAACTGTTAGAAGAATTGCGCGCCTGATATGTGAAATGTATTTTCATGGTTTGTCATAAATTTACCTTCCAAGTTTCACCCGAATTTCACAATTGTGAAGTATAGTAAAGGGGCAGAGGTGATAAAGTTGAAAAAATGGGCATTCTTCATTTTTTCGTTACTACAAATTATATGGTTAGCGGGTTGCGCTGAAAAGTCATATGAACCCATTGAAAAGGAACGAAGTTTTATAGCTTCATTAAATATACAAGAGCCATCATTAGATTTTATTGATGAGGATGGGAATATACTTGCGACATGGTTATTTGATAAGGCTTATTCAGGGGCCATCCTATTAGGAAATGACCAAGTTTTATTATATGGACACCAATTAAATAACATCGACGTCTATACAATATCCACTGGAGAAAAGCTCTATTCAAAAAAAGTAGAGATTGGTACGACCAATGTATACTACGATGACAACATCAAGCAATTTTTTATCACGAATAGTAAAACCAATACAGTGACAAGCTTTGATCAAGAAGGCAATCAGCTAGCTTCACAACAACTTGGCAATTATCCCATGTCAATGACATCGTATAGGGATAAACTATATGTTATTAATTTTAAAGATACAAAGTTATCTGTGTTAAATATGAAGGATTTAAAAATTGAGCAAGAGTGGCCGATTCAAAAATCTGCACATGGAATAGCTGTTCTAGAAGAAACACATGAGCTATGGGTAGGCGGTCATGGGGAAGGAAGTAAGCCAAATAGTTCTGTTAAAAAATATGATTTGACTACAGGTCAACTGCATGGAGAGATTGACATGCCTTTGATGCCAGTAGGATTAAAAAAGACCAAAGATGCTGTTCTTGTTGTAAGTCATGGTCACAACGAGTTATATGTGGCTGACTTTGATGGCCATATCAAATGGCAACAAGAGGTTGGGGCAAATCCATTTGTAGTGGATCAATTTAAAGATTATATTGTTGTCGCTGGCTATGATGATCATACATTGTATTTTATAAAAGATGGCCAGAAGGAAAAAACAGTTGATGTAGGGAAAGGTGCTTTTCAGCTGTTAGTAAGGGAGGAACAATGATGACAACTGTATTAATAGTTGATGATGAGCAGGATATGCGTAATTTAATTGAAATGATGCTCAATAACTCTGATATAGAGACATATACTGCCGCTAGTGGAACTGAGGCTTACGATGTAATAGTGCGTGAAAATATAGATTTAGTCTTACTTGATGTTATGATGCCACATGAGGATGGTTTTGTTGTTTGTCAAAGTATTCGGGCTATGTCCAATGTGCCGATTATTTTTTTAACTGCACGTGATGCGAATGAGGATAAAGTGAAAGGTCTTACACTTGGCGGAGATGATTATATTGTTAAGCCATTTACACATGATGAACTCGTAGCCAGAATTTATGCTGTATTAAGACGAAGTGGTGCAAATATTACAGAACTACAGCAAAAGTATGTAATTTTTGGCTCTATTAAAATAGATGAAATAGCACGAAAAGTATCTGTTGATGGAAAGAGTATTCCACTTACTTTAAAGGAATTTGAACTCTTACACTTATTTATGAAAAATCCAGGAAATGCCTATTCGAGAGAGCAATTATTAGAACGCATTTGGGATATTGATTATGTAGGTGGAACACGCACGGTAGATACACATATTAAAACTTTACGAATAAAGCTTGGAAAGGATGCGGCTTCACATATCCAAACCGTTTGGGGTGTGGGCTACCGCTTTGATCCTGGCGAATGAAAAAAATTGCCACGCGCATTTGGTTGTTAATTTTCGCCTTTTTAATTATTACCGTCGTCTTTATGTATGTTCTCACAAATTTTTTATATCAACGTTTATATGTACAAGATACAGAAGATACAATGGTCGAAGTTGGATTGAAGCTACAGACAATGTATGACAATGGCAAGGTAACGGATGAATTTATTGCAGATATTGAAGAATTTAATGATTATTCCAACTTGAATATATTTGCGGTAAGGAATCCTCGTGAATTAAGTGCCTGTGTTCCATTTGATATCGATTATGAGACATTGATTGGTCCTGAGGAAAGACAAAAATTATTGGCAGGAAAGTATGTGCAAAAAATTGGGTACGAGCCTCGTTTTGATCGACAACTTATTTCGGTGGTTGTACCACTTGTTGATCAAAATCGATTAGAAGGTATTATTTATATTTATTTCCCACTGGCCAAAATTAGTGAATTGGCAAATAGTGGCGTTATTTTATTGTTTATTAGTGCCTTCATATTTTTAGTAGTTGTTAGCTATTTAATTTATAAAGGGATTCGACATATTATGCGACCATTAAACGATTTACAGCTTGCAGTGGAGCAGATGTCCTATGGGAATTATGAGACTCGTGTACCTGTCAATTCACGGGATGAAATCGGTAAATTATCTAGTACCTTTAATAAAATGGCAGAGGCCATTCAGCAAGAGGATGAAGCCCAAAAAACATTCTTGGCAACAGTATCGCATGAATTACGAACACCGATTAGCTATGTAAAGGGCTATAGCGAAGCCATGCAAAATGGCATCATCACAGAAGGCCAAAAAGAAGAAACTATTCAGCTAATCGTACGTGAGGCCAATCGCATGGAACGCTTAACAAACGAATTACTTCAGCTGGCAAGAACAGAAAATGAACAAACCGAAATTGATTTATATCCAATTCCGTTAGGTGAAACATTACGAGAGGTTCAAAAAATCTTAACGCATCAAGCAAATAAAAAGAACATAACTTTATATTTAGATGTAGATGATGCCCTAATTATTGAAGCGGATGAAGTAAAACTAAAACAAATTTTTATTAACATTATTGAAAATGCGATTAATTACTCGCATGAAAATTCTAAGGTGGAAATTGTTGCTGCTGAAAAGGCTGGTAGTGCACAAATTACCATTAGGGATTATGGAATTGGTATTCCTGCCGAGGATTTAACCCATGTCACTGAACGATTTTATCGTGTTAACAAAGCTCGAAGTCGTGCAGACGGTGGTAGTGGACTCGGTTTATCGATTGTTGAACAGTTATTAAAACAGTTACAGGGAACGTTAGAAATTGAAAGTGTTTTTGAAAAAGGCACATCCGTAAAGATACGGTTGCCATTAATGGAGGATTAAAAGATGAAAAAGTGGTTATTTGCGCTAATTGCAGTCCCTACATTATTAGTAGGATGTGGAGAAAAAAAAGAGGCATTGCCAGAACCAGAAGTACCACAGATCCCAGAAGTGGAAATTTTAACACCAAAAGAAGTAGCACTCAATGAAACGATTGAGCTGGCAGCACATGTTGAACAAGGTGGAAAAAATGTCGATGATGCTGTAGTAGAATTCGAAGTTTGGGAATCAGGAAAACGCGATGAAGGACAAATGATTGATGGGAAATTAGAGCAAGACGGTGTATATAAAGCAACGACTACTTTTGATCATGATGGTGTGTATTATATGTATGCACATACAACAGCTAACGGTGTTCATAATATGCCAAAGCAACAAATTATTGCTGGAAGCCCTGATATGACAAAGGTTGCCCCAGAGGATGAAAAAGCCAATAACAGCATGGATAATAACATGATGGACCATAATAATGACACTTCAAATGATATGGATCATGAGGAAGAGAAAAAAGATGAAAAAAATCATCATTAAAGGCTTGCAATTTTTTTGAAATAGGAATATGATAATGACCAGATGACCGAAATGGTTTTCTGGTCATTTTTATTAAAGTGTACGAGAGATGTACATAACCTAACTAGAAAGGATGTTACTAATGGATCGTAGGCAGGAAATTCTTGAAGCAGCTGCAAAATCTTTTACATTGTTTGGCTACAAGGCAACAACAATGGAGCAAGTGGCGAAAATTGCCAATGTAGGTAAAGGTACGATTTATACATTCTTTGCAAATAAAGAAATTTTATTTCAAGAGATCGCAATGTCACTTGTACGAGAGATGAAAGCGGAAGCAGATGCAGTGTTGGATGCATCAGCAAGCTTTATGGATAATGCGCATAATGCTTTAATGAAAATGCTACAGTTCCGAGAAAAACATCTTTTATTTGCAAAGCTAATCGAGGAAGAAAAAGAATTACGAACACCAGCAGTTAAACAGGTGCTACTACGTATCGAGACTGAAATCTTATCGTATGTCGCAGAGTTAATACAACGACGTATTAATAAAGGTGAAATTAGAGAGTGTGATGCGGAGCTAGTTAGTTACTTATTGCTGAAGGCATATCTTGCTTTTGTTGTCGATTGGCATGAGTTACATGGTGATGTAATCCCTGAAGAAAAGATTCTTAATCTTTTTAAGGAAACTATCTTTCGAGGTTTGATTCTAACTTGATTCGAAAAAATACAGCAGTATAAGTATCGAATCAAGTACTCTTTTTGCAATATTGTCGAGGTTGATTATTTTTTTTGAATGAAAATGACCAAATGACGTTTTCGGTCAAATAGTTTAGGAGTGAGGATATTATATGATTAAAGCTGAGTGGCTAAAGATCTTTAAAACAAGAAAAATGCTTGTTTCAATCATTGCTGTATTATTTATTCCAGTAATGTATGCGGGTATGTTTTTATGGGCGTTTTGGGATCCGTATGCGGGGCTTCCTAATCTTCCAGTAGCAGTTGTTAATGAGGATACTGGTGCTGAGATGGATGGCGTTAAATTAGACTTAGGGGATACCTTGGTCGATAAATTGATAGATAGCGAGCAATTTAACTTTATAGAAGTTTCAAAAGATGAAGCTGAAAAAGGCTTAAATAGTCGTGATTATTATATGATTTTGGAAATTCCAACAAATTTCTCTGAACATGCAACAACACTATTAGATGACAAACCATCAAAATTAGTAATGAACTACATTCCAAACGAGGGATTGAACTTCCTTGGTGCTCAGATTGGTGAGACAGCAATGGATCGTGTACGCGCTGAAGTAAATTCTCAAGTATCAGCGACGTATGCAGAAAAATTATTTGATTCCATTGCAACACTTGGAGATGGCTTTACAGAAGCAGCAGATGGCTCAAATAAGCTAGATGAGGGTGCACAAAAAGTAGCGAATGGTGCAAAAGATTTAAAAGGATATCTGGAGCAACTAGCATCGAGCACAGTTGAACTATCAAATGGTACTGATAAATTAACAAAAGGTGCGGGAGATGCGGCAAAAGGCGCGAATGACTTATCTAGTGGTTTAGTCAAACTACAAGATGGTACAGTTCAATTACAACAGGGTGCACAGCAAGCTGCAAATGGAGCAACGAGCCTTGAACAGGGGTTATCACAATATACACAGGGTGTTGCAAAAGTTGGAGCTGGTTTAACCACTTTAAACGACAAACAACAGCAAATTAGTACAGGTGCAGCATCTATTGCTGAGAACGCCGGTGCATTGAATGGTGCAGCAACCCAATTAACAGCGGGATCTGCAAAAGTAGAGGCAGGTATTACAGCCCTATCAAATCAATTACAAACGATGATGGCTTCAATGCCTGAAGAACAAGCAGCAGCGTTGACACAAACATTAGCGGAACTACAGGCAGGTAGTGCTAGTGTGCATAACGGTTTAACATCTTTATCAGCTGGTACAGAAAAATTACAAGCTGGTGCCAATCAAGTAAGCTCTGGTGCAACTCAAATTGCAGCAGGTCAAGCAGAAGTGCTAGCTGGTGCGAATGCATTAACAGCTAAAAGTAATGCTTTATTGGAAGGTGCAAAAGGTCTACAAGCAGGTAATGCTACATTAGCTGCAAAATTAGGGGAACTAAATGCAGGTGTGAATACAGCTGTAACAGGCTCTAAAACATTGGCATCTGGTTTAAATGAATTAGCGAATGGTACAACGACATTAAATCAAGGGACATCTATCCTTGCTTCAAAATCTGGTGAGCTAGCACAAGGTTCAGCAACACTTGCAGATGGTTCTACAGAACTTGCTGACGGTACGTCTACATTATCAGGCAAATTAGGTGAGGCAAGTGAAAAAGCAAATGAAGTCAAAGCAAATCAAGACACTTACGATATGGTAGGTAGTCCAGTTGAAGTTGAAAAAGAGTCTGTAAACCATGTTCCTAACTATGGTACAGGTTTTGCACCGTACTTTATTTCTCTAGGTTTATTCGTAGGAGCATTATTAATTTCAATTGTGTTCCCACTTGTTGAACCTGCTATTCGTCCTAAAAACGGGGCATCTTGGTTTACAAGTAAAGTGACTGTACTAGCAGTCGTAGGTTTAGTGCAAACATTACTAACAGTAGTTATTGTCAAATGGGGTCTAGGACTCGAAGTGAATAACATGAGCTACTTTATTTTAACAGCCTTATTAACAAGCTATGTATTTTTAGCCTTAATTCAAATGCTTGTTTCGATCTTTGGTGACCCTGGTCGTTTCATGGCAATAGTTGTACTAATTTTACAATTAACAACAAGTGCAGGTACATTCCCATTAGAATTAATACCTTCACCATTACAAGTATTTAACAAGCTATTACCGATGACATATACAGTTCAAGCATTTAAATCAAGTATTTCTACTGGTGATACGACATTCTTAATGCAAAACTATGGTGTTCTAGCTGGTTTCTTAGTAGCATTCTTAGCAATCACATTTGGCTACTTCATGCTACTGCACAATAAACGTTACTCTAAAGTAGCTGAAGAGAACTAATCATGAAGCACTCACCGAATGTACGGTGAGTGCTTTGTTGTTCATTGGGGTTATGTAATAATTCTTCAGCCTCAAATGACATAAATAAAAACAAAGCAATCTATAGAAATTTTATGAAAAAGAGTATGATTCCATTGCGGCCATTTGTTTTTAAGTAGGCGAGCTGCTCCCTCTGGACGCTGGCAGAACGGAAATCCCCCTTTCCTTGCCAAAAGGTCTTTCTCTGCTAGTGATTGTCTTTTTCAAAAACATAAAAACAACAGCTGATATGAGCGTATCAGCTGTTGTTTTTTGTAAGTGTAAGAGATTTAATTAAGGGTTCATCAAAATATGATGAAGGGTGTCATGATTGCTACGTGTGGGGCACGTATATGACTATATCAGAATAGGCAAATGCTTATAGGTGGTTACATTTTTCACAAGTGTTGCTGTAGCATTCGCTTTGTTCTTCCATTTTTTCACCGCACTCAGTACATTGCTTAGCAGGTAAATTCTTGAAAAATTCAACTACGTTTTCTAACATTGTGGACTCCTCCTTTAAGTTCATCTGTACTATTACTGTTTTGATATTTTCTAGTGTATTATAACAGATGCTTTTCGTCAACACAAAATGCCTAATTTACGGTAAAATAAATATGGATATTTTGTGAAGGAGGAAACGTGAACTATGATTTTCGTTGATAATAAAGGGATCCATGATCCACGCATTAATCTTGCTATTGAGGAGTATTTGTTAAAAACAATGGACGTTGAGAAAGAGCCAGTGCTCCTTTTCTACATTAATCAACCGTCTATTATCATCGGTAAAAACCAAAATACGATTGAAGAAATCAATACAGACTATGTAGAGGACAATGGCATTATTGTTGTGCGCCGTCTTTCAGGTGGTGGTGCTGTTTATCATGATTTAGGCAATCTTAACTTCAGCTTTATTACAAATGATGATGGCGATAGCTTTATGAATTATAAAAAATTCACGCAACCAGTCGTTGACGCTCTAGCAAAAATGGGTGTGAATGCAGAGCTCTCAGGACGCAATGATATACTAGCAGAGGGACGTAAAGTTTCAGGAAATGCTCAGTTCTCTACAAAAGGACGTATGTTCAGCCATGGTACATTGATGTTTGATACAGAAATTGATGCGGTTGTCTCTGCCTTAAAGGTCAAAAAGGATAAAATCGAATCAAAAGGTATTAAATCGATTCGCTCACGAGTAGCAAACATTTCAGAGTTTTTAAAAGAGCAAATGACAGTTGAGGAATTCCGTCTTGAAATTTTGAAATCCATTTTTGGCGGGGAAGAAAATATTCGTTATTATGAGCTAACTGAAGATGATTGGGCAAATATCCACAAGCTATCAGAGGAACGCTATCAAACATGGGAGTGGAATTTTGGAAAATCACCACGCTTTAATATTCAAAAAACACATCGATTTCCAACAGGAGGCATTGATATTCGCCTAGAAGTAAATCATGGTGTGATGGAAGAAGCGCATATTTTTGGAGATTTCTTTGGCGTCGGTGATATGGCTGATATAGAACAGCGCTTAGTTGGGACAAACTATGACAGAGCGGCTATTGCTAAGGCATTAGCAGACATTGATATCCCTACATATTTTGGTGGCATTTCAACTGAGGACTTTTTACAATTAATTTATTAAGGAAAATACGGTTTCATGTAATGTTTTAGCCTAAAGGTTCGCTGACAATTATGTCGTCGAACCTTTTTTTGATACAATATAGAAAGAAAGGAGTGTTGATATGGAAAAGCATCGAATATTCATAGTTGAAGATGATGTCAAGATTGCATCATTACTAGCGGAAACGCTTAGAAAATATCAATACGAAGTTGCAACAATTCAAGAATTTGATCATCTTATAGAAGAATTTACAGCATTTAATCCACATATGGTGCTGCTTGATATAAATTTACCCGCTTACGATGGCTATTATTGGTGTCGCCAGCTACGTCAGCATACAACATGTCCGATAATTTTCATTTCTGCACGCTCAGGAGAAATGGACCAAATCTTTGCACTTGAAAATGGGGGCGACGATTTTATTACCAAGCCTTTTAACTACGAAATTGTGTTGGCTAAAATCCGTAGTCATCTACGCCGTACATATGGTGAATATGCAGCAAGGCAAGAAGAACGGACAATCAAGCAAGGACAGCTTGTACTTCATTTAGAAAGAATGGAGCTACATAAAAATGATTTAGAAATTCCACTTCAGAAAAAAGAATGTATCATCTTAGAGCTACTGATGGGCAATGCACCAAAAGTAGTTTCACGTGAGCAGTTGTTAGAGGAACTTTGGGACGATCAAGCATTTGTCGATGAAAACACTTTGAATGTGAATATGACCAGAGTTCGAAAAAAGTTAGCGGATTATCATATATCGTCAACAATCGAAACGGTACGTGGTGCAGGCTATCGATTCATTTTAAGTGCAGGTGAGCTATAGTGGGCTGGAAGCTTTTTTTACGTGATTATGCATCATTTATTGTGTTCCAGCTTTTATTAGTTGGCTTCATCATGGTTATCTATGCACTAGACGGTTTTCGAAATATTGATACGGCTATTTATTCCTTTTGTATTAGCCTTGTGCTATTAGCATCCTTTTTACTTGTTCGCTATTTAATGCGGCAACGCTACTTATTGAAGATAACTCAGCTTCCAACAGCAATGGAGGATGTGCTACAAAAAAACGCAAAAACGCCAGAAGCTATGCAAACCGAGAAGTATATGCATGAATTGTATCGACTTTATCAACATGAGCTGCATGCTTTATATGCAAGTCAAAAAAGGCATGATCAATTTATGAACCAGTGGGTCCATCAAATGAAAACACCTATTTCAGTGATTGAATTATTATTACAAGATGACCGACCTCTTGATAAAAAGAATGTTCAGGAGGAAATCGATCGCTTGCGAAGAGGATTGGACATGGTACTTGTTAATGCACGCCTAGAAAATTTTGAGGATGATATGCAAGTAGAGCGAGTTGCACTAAAAGGTATTGTAACTGCAACTGTTAATGAAAATAAACGTTTATTTATTACGAAAAGAGTTTTTCCGGAAATTCATATTGAGGACGATCTAATTGTTGCCAGTGATTCAAAATGGCTTCGTTTCATTCTTGGACAATTTATCACCAATGCAGTGAAATACACGTTTGAAGCCAATAAAAAAATTGTTATTTCTGCCATTGAAAAGGATGACTATGTACAACTTGCGATTTGTGATGAGGGTATTGGGATTCCAGCTTCCGATCTTTCACGTGTTACGAAAGCCTTTTTTACTGGTGAAAATGGGCGGAAAACAGGGGAATCAACTGGAATGGGCCTTTATTTAGCCAAAGAAATCTGTGAAAAGCTAGGCCATGAGCTGGCTATTACATCAGAGGTAGGAAAAGGGACGATTGTGACAGTAACATTTACAAATTAGGGGGCATTAGGATGGTAGAGGTACGTATAGAAAATTGGAAACTAACGATTGATAAGGAGAAAACAAATGCGCTTTATATGACACATCTGCAAGCGGGAGATCCATTAGCCTATCAAAATTTTATCCTGGCACATGAAAAGTTAGATGAAGAACTACTGCATTTTTCAAAGAGCCTTGGGTTAAACTTACAGCAACCAACATTATTGAATGCTTTTCCTGTAGACGGTCAACAGATTATGTATAGTGGATATTATACTGTATGTGGGGAAATTGTAGAGGGAGAAATGGATGCTTGGGATGTGATTATTGGGGAGCATTGCTTTAGTTTAGTAGAGGAAGAGTCAATACTGGCTTTAACAGAGCCTCATTTTCATATTGGTTTTGAGGTCGTTTTACAGTGGCTTTTACCTCAATCCTTAGAATTAATGAAGAAATAAGGTGAATGAAGTATGCCTATTTTACAAATTAAAGATGTGACTAAAGTGTACGAAGGTAAAGTAACACATCGTGCATTAAATCAATTGAGCTTTGACGTGGAAGAAGGCGAGTTTTTAGCTGTTATGGGCCCCTCAGGAAGCGGTAAAACGACATTACTGAATATTATTTCGACCATCGATGAACCAACTAGTGGGGAAATTATTTTAGATGGAATGAATCCACATAAATTGAATGCAACAGAGCTTGCCTATTTTAGAAGAAGACAGCTTGGCTTTGTGTTTCAGGATTTCAATCTTTTGCATATGCTGACCGTCGAGGAAAATATTGTGTTGCCCTTAACGTTAGATCAACAGCCGCTAGAGGTAATGGAGGAGCGTCTGGCAAGCATTGTAGAAAAGCTAGATTTAACTTCCTTCCTTCATAAACGTCCAAATGAAATATCTGGGGGACAGGCACAAAGAACAGCAATTGGTCGTGCGCTTATTCATAATCCTAGTCTCATTTTAGCGGACGAACCTACAGGTAATTTAGATTCAAATTCTTCACGTGATGTGCTTGAACTATTGACAAAGGTGAATCAGGATAAACAAACGACAATCGTGATGGTCACGCATGATCCAATTGCAGCAAGCTATTGTGATCGAGTGTTATTCATTAAAGATGGTGAATTTTTTAATGAAATTTATCGAGATGACCGCCGTCAGATGTTTTTCCAACGTATTTTAAATGTTTTAAGCTTACTAGGAGGAGGGCAAGTAGGTGACCTTTCGACAATTCGCTTACCGTAATGTCGTGCGGAACAGCCGGATATATGGCGCCTTCTTCATGGCAAGCTTTTTTTCTGTGGCTGTATTTTTTATCTATTCCATGCTGATGTTTCACCCTGATATTGAACGTGGGATATTAGGGGAGATGTCTCTCATTGGGATGGTGGGGGCTGAAATTGTTCTCGTCCTGTTTACATTATTCTTTTTATATTATTCCATGAGTGCCTTTTTAGAGGCCAGATCACATGAATTTGCTATTTTATTGCACTTGGGAATGGAAAAACGTCAGATGAATAAACTTGTCTTTTTAGAGACAATGATTATTGGAACAGGCTCCATTATTGTAGGGATTGTCTTTGGTTTCTCCTTTTCAAAATTCTTTTTTATGATTGTTCGGGAAATTTTACATTTAGAAGATTTACCACTCTATATTTCATGGGAGCCATTTTTATTAACGATTGGTGTTTTCACAAGTGCATTTTTCGTCATTTCCTTTATTAGTGTGTATTTTACACGAGAGAGAAAATTACGAGATCTTATAAAAGGCAGTGATTATTTAAATAGCTTAACAACGTATTCCAAAATACGAGCTTTCTATGGTATTGCTTTAATTGTAACGACGTATATTCTCGCGTTTGTTGTCGGACATACATCACTAATCGGGCTAACGCTGTTAATACCATTTTCCGCAACATTTGGCACCTATTATTTTTTCAGTGATTCTGTGCCTTGTTTTTTAGATTTAGCACGTGGGAAACGCAAATATCATTGGCAACGCTACCGTCTACTATCGCTAGCAGAACAAACGCATATAATGATGGATAACGTGAAAATGTTTTTCGTTGTGACGATGGTATCGACGCTTGCATTTTTATCTGTTGGTGTTTTAGCAACGATGTCCTCCTATACAACGCAATATGATCGATTAAATCCACTAGGGCTGGTTTATAAAGGGGATGTCGATAATCCATATGAACGGGAGCATATCAATTCTTTAAGGTTGCAATTAGAGGAGAAAGGTTTATCTTATCAGCTATCCCGTTTTATTGTTGTGAAGCAAACCTCCTCTTTCACTCGAAATGAAGTGGAGGTTTTTCGAGAGTCCGATATGAATGTTCTGCTTTCTTCCTACAGTTATCCATTACTGAATCTGGAAGCAGGTGAGGCAGTATTTATTCCTTATTCGGAGGATTCCCTAAAAAAATTAAAAGATCGAGTTGTGCATACTGTTTTAGAAGAAAATAATATACCGCTCACTATTGATAGTGTCTATCCAAAAATAGTGTTTCCAGGCTCTATTGTCAGTGTCAATTCGATTGTCATTAGTGATGAAGATTTCGCAAAGCTTATTCATCCAATTTCCGAGCAAGACATTATTCAACCAAGCTATCATCTGTTCACATTTGTTATTCCCCAATGGATGGAAACGAAGGAAATCGGTAAGGATATCGATTATCTAGAATCCAATTTATATTTTATTAAAAAGGATAAGTTTAGCCCTTTTTACTTTGAAAATGCAGGATTAAATTATTCTTATATACTAGCTACCTACTCATTATTTACATTAGTGGGTGTTTTAGTAGCCACTGTATTTTTACTTGCGGCTGGAAGCTTTATCTATTTTAAATTGCATACATCCCTCGAACGTGAAAAGCGTAAATTTGATGTATTAAAACGTATGGGTTTAACAGATACGGAGTTAAAAAAGCTAGTTAATCGCCATTTGTTTCCCCAATTCTTCTTACCTTGGGGTGTTGCGATGATGCATAGTGCCTTTGCTTTTCTAATGGTTCAAGGTATTTTAAGGGACATTGCGAATATATCGATTGTAAAAGAAGTATTCTTTGCTTTTGGCTTTTTTGTATTAATACAAGTGGTTTATTTTTATTTAATTCGATGGCGCTATATCTCCCATATTCGCTCATGAGGTAATGGTTTAAAGGAGAAAAAAATGAATTATTTAACGTAATTTATGACATGAGATAAAAAGTTTCATTGTTTTTTAGATATATTTCTTATATAATATTACTGAATAACGATTCATTTTATACGATAAGGGGATGGTGTAATTGAATTTAGTTTCACGTGTTCGTCAACAGGCAGCAGAACAACCTGAAAAAGTGGCGTATCATTTTATGGGGAAAGATACGACTTACGGGGAATTTGAGCATACAGTTGGCCGCTTTGCAAAGGGATTACAAGATTTAGGCGTTGAAAAAGGGGATCATGTGGCGTTTTTACTCGGCAACACGCCACACTACTTAATCGCTCTCTATGCAACAATGCGCTTAGGGGCAACAGCAATACCTGTTAATCCAATCTATACACCGGATGAAATTTCTTACATTTTGCATAATGGAGATGTAAAAGCAGTCATTGCTCTAGATATGTTGCTACCATTGGTTGAAAAAGGTGTACAAGCATTTCCACAGGTAAAAACATTTATAGTTTGTGAAACCACACCAGATATAGCAGAAAAAGTGGCAACTTTATCACCACAAGCACAAGAAAAAACACATTTATTTACACATGTAATCGCCAAAACCACTCAATCTTTACAACCTGTTGAAGTTGCAGAGGATGACAATGCTATTATTTTATATACTTCAGGAACTACAGGTAGTCCAAAGGGAGCTATGCTGACACATGGCAATGTGTACTCAAATGCACGTGATGTTGCGCATTATTTAGGCATTAATGCAGAGGACCGTGTTATTGCGACACTACCTGTTTTCCATGTATTTGCCTTAACGGTAGTGGTGAATGCGCCTTTATTAAGTGGAGCAACAGTTTTACTTGCCCCACGCTTTAGCCCTAGCGAAATTTTCGCTTTAGCACGAGAGCAAAAAGCAACGGTATTTGCTGGTGTTCCTACTATGTATAATTTCTTGTACCAATTACCTGAAGGCAATCCAGAGGATTTCTCAACAATTCGCTTAGCTATTTCAGGTGGTGCCTCCTTGCCTGTTGCGCTATTACATAATTTCGAACAGAAATTTAATGTGCGTGTGTCAGAGGGCTATGGCTTATCCGAAGCTTCACCAGTTACATGTTTTAACCCATTAGATCGTGATCGTAAAGCTGGTTCTATTGGAACATCCATTAGTAATGTCGAGAATAGAGTTGTCGATGTTAATGGTCAGGAAGTACCTGTGGGCGAAGTTGGAGAGCTAATTGTACGTGGTCCAAACGTGATGAAGGGATACTATAAAATGCCTGAAGAAACGGCGATGGCGATTCGTGACGGCTGGCTCTATACAGGAGATTTAGCAAAGGTAGATGAAGAAGGGTATTTTTACATTGTCGATCGTAAAAAGGATATGATTATTGTAGGGGGCTTTAATGTTTATCCTCGTGAAGTGGAGGAAGTGCTGTTTGCCCATAATAATATTGTAGAAGCAGCAGTGGTAGGCTTCCCAGACCCTAACTTAGGGGAAGCAGTACATGCCTATGTTGTGCTGAAAGAAGTAGCTGCTACTACAACAGATGATCTACTATCCTATTGTGCTAAACATATGGTGAAGTATAAGGTTCCGAAAGTAATTGAAATACTGGATGAACTACCAAAAAACACAACAGGAAAAATATTAAGACGTTCATTAAAAGAAAAAGTTTAAACGAGAAAAGCTACTATTGAAAAATGGTAGCTCTTTTTTTGTACATTATTCGTATAATAGTAAAATCAGTTGAGAGTAGATGACTGTAAGTGATAAAATCAAACTTGTGAAATCTTCTACATACTTTTCAAGAGCTTGTCATATAGTGAGGAAGTAATGTAAAAAGACGTACAAAACTGGAACCCTTTGAGGTGAAGCCACGTCAAAGCTTTTAGGTAAAAATACTATTGAAAGAGAGCATACAAAAACATGTTAGAACTCATTAAGGAGTTAATAAGTTTTATTGTGCATATCGATGTGCATTTAGAAGAAATTATTCGTGATTTTGGCAATTGGAGCTATCTTATTTTATTTGCGATTGTTTTTGTAGAAACAGGAGTTGTTATTTTCCCATTCTTACCTGGTGATTCCTTGTTATTTGCAAGTGGAACATTAGCTGCGGCAATGGGCGCATTCGATATGTGGATTTTAATCCCTGTATTTTTAGCTGCAGCTATTTTGGGAGATACGATGAACTATCATATTGGACATAAGGTAGGGACATCTATTCCGCCAAAGAGCCTCCTCGGTAGAGTTGTTAAAAAAGAGCGTATGGAAGCAGCTGAAAAATTCTTTAATACACATGGTGGGAAAACGATCGTAATCGCACGTTTCATGCCATTTATTCGTACATTTATCCCGTTTGTGGCGGGTGCAAGTAAAATGAAATATAGTTATTTCTTATTTTATAATATTTTTGGTGCAATTTTATGGGTATTCAGTTGTACATTATTAGGTTACTTCTTTGGGAATATTCCAATTATTAAAGATAACTTCTCAGTTGTACTAATTTTGATTATCATTATATCTGTTGTGCCTGCAGTGATTGGTGCAATAAAATCCAAAGTAGGTAAATAATATGGACAGTCCTTAAGTGATTATTATCACGGGGACTGTCCTTTCTTTTTTATTGGCTGAAAAAGCCAAGTTGGCCTGTTAAGTTAGCTTGAAGTATAAGCATCAGGTCGTAAAAAATGTTATACTATAAATTACTAGAAAATGGAGAAATGGGGGGCAATGGAATGGAAGTATTCATTGGCAGACAGCCTATATTTAATCTTCATGAGCAAGTCATTGCATATGAATTGTTATACCGTAGCAAAAATGTAAATGCCTTTCCACTGGTCGATTCAGATGCAGCAACGATTGATGTACTTGTGAACTCATTTCTTTCAATTGGTTTTGAAGAGGTAACGAAAGGTAAACCTGGTTTTGTTAATTTTACTGAAAACTTATTGATGAGCTCTATCCATGAATTTTTAAATCCCTCACAGGTAGTGATTGAGATATTAGAGGATGTTCCACTTACCGCTCAATTAGTGGAGCGTGTAATTGAGCTAAAAAAACATGGGTTTCAAATTGCCTTGGATGATTTTATGATGGATGATCAAGTAGAAGTTTATGATGAATTATTTGAACAAATTGATTATATTAAGGTGGATTTTTTAGCATCTTCCATTGTAAAAAGAATGGAAATCGAAAATAAAGTTAAGGAGAAATTTCCACATATTCAATTGCTCGCTGAAAAAGTAGAGACGCGTCATCAATTTGAAGTCGCTAAATCCTCAGGCTATGTGTTATTTCAGGGTTATTTTTTTGAACAACCGCAAATAATACGAGCAACAGACATTCCAGCAAATGCGATTCAATATATTCACATTATCTCTTTACTAAAAGAGGAAGAACCAAATATTCATTTGTTAGCGGAAAATATTGAACGTGATATTTCATTGACATACAAATTATTGCAAATGATTAATAACTCATCTAAACGTTCTAAATCTAAAGTGCGCTCCATCAAGCAAGCGATTGTGTTATTGGGCGTATCCAATTTACGAAAATGGATTTATTTATTGGCCATGCGTGAAATTGATATTGATGCTGATTCTGATCTTTTTAAAGAAGTGATGTGCACGTCTTTATTCCGAGCTAAGGTTTGTGAAAAACTAGCTAAGCTTGCTTATAAAAAGAATTTCTCAGAATATTTTTTAGTCGGCATGTTTTCTCTAATTGATACATTACTTCAAAGACCGATGAATGTTATTTTACAGCAGCTACCATTCTCAGAGGCTATTACGAATACCATTTTAGGCTTTGAAACGGAAATGACCCCATATTTGGAGTTTAGTATTGCGTTAAGTAAACTTGATTGGCTACGATTAGAAGAGCTAGCTGTACAGTTGAATATTCAGTTAGTTGACATTGATCTTTTATATTATGAAGCCATCGAATGGGCAGAAAAATCATTTTAAACCAAATCAACAAAAGCTATCTTATTGAATACTGTAAGATAGCTTATTTTATACCTTCCTCAATCTAGTATCCCTTCATCATGATGAAGTTCTCAATGCTAAAAGTATTTGCTATAATCATCTCGTCTTTAAAAAATTCTGATAGTTGAAGTGGGCGTGGGGAAATGAAACATGATGTGAGAGATAGCATTGTGGAGTATGTGTATGTCATTGTAGGAGCGGCAATAATTGCTATTGGTTTTAATGTCTTTTTATTACCAAATCAAGTCGCTTCAGGTGGGGTAAGTGGAATAAGTACGATTTTGCATGGTTTATTTGGTTGGAATCCGGGAATTGTTCAGTATGCATTTAACATTCCGCTTTTTATTGCTGGTGTTTTATTGTTGGGCAAAAAATTTGGAATAAAATCCTTTATTGGGACAATTACATTACCTTTTATCGTCTTATTAACGAATAGCTGGGAGCCCTGGACTGATAATCCTTTATTGGGTGCTCTTTTTGGTGGAATTGTTGTTGGCCTAGGAATAGGACTGGTCTTTAAGGGGAATGCTTCAACTGGTGGCACTGATTTACTGGCGCAAATCATTACGAAGTTTACAGGATTGTCGCTTGGAACAAGTGTGCTGTTAATAGATGGCGTTATCGCAATTAGTGCAGCAATTGTTTTTGACTTAGAAAAAGGTTTGTATGCTCTGATTGGACTTTATGTTACCACAAAAACGATTGATATTATTCAGCTAGGTTTTAGTCAGTCTAAAATGGTCTATATCATTACATTGAAACAAGATGAGGTAAGGGAAGCCATTTATGCTGAAATTAATCGTGGTGTAACGAAGTTACCAGCAATTGGAGGGTATACAGGAGAAGCACGACCAGTTCTGATGGTTGTTGTTTATCAAACAGAATTCACAAAGCTGAAACAACTCATTAAAAGCGTTGACCCATCAGCGTTTGTTATCGTTTCTGATGCATATGAGGTATTAGGAGAAGGTTTCAAACGTGCATAATTTTGGTATAATGGCGGCGTAAGGTATTTATTATGAGGAGGGGTACTAATGAAAAAAGCAATGTTAACATTAGTGTTCGGATCAGCAATCTTCTTAGCTGCATGTGGCGGCGGAGATAAAACTGCATCAAATAATGGTAATGAGACTGCTACAGAGCCAGATGGCGAAGCAATAGCGATGAAATCTTGTGTTACTTGTCATGGTGGCGAGCTACAAGGTGCAAATGGTCCAGCATTAAATGATGTAGGTTCACGTTTGTCTGAATCAGAAATTTTAGATATTATAAATAATGGTAAAAACGGCATGCCTGCAGGATTAGTAAAAGGTGCAGATGCTGAAGCTGTTGCTAAATGGTTAGCAACTCAAAAATAATTGCTTTTTAAAAACTAGCGGGCTGGAGAGCCGCTAGTTTTTTTAGTGCAAGTAAACGCTGTATTGAGAGTAAATACATTTCTTTTACACATAGACATGCTAAAATAAGATGAACCTTATCCATTGATTGGAGGCTTTTTCATTGGTCGTAGTATTAACAAGAGATGTTATGGAGAAATTTAAATTAGAGTTATTAGCTGGTGAAGAAGGAATAGGCAGGACAATTGTGACAAGTGATATCTCAAGACCAGGGCTTGAGATGGCAGGATACTTTACTCACTATCCAGCAAATCGAGTACAATTGCTTGGCAAGACTGAACTTTCCTTTTTTGAAATGCTCCCAGCGGATGTTAAGCTTGAGCGTATGCGTTTACTTTGTTCACAGGATACACCTGCTATTATTATTTCTAGAGATTTAGAAGTACCAGAGGAGCTTATTCAGGCCTCAAACGAAAAGCATGTACCTGTGTTTAAAACACATATGACAACAACCAAATTTTCGAGTAGATTGACGAACTACTTAGAGGGGCGCTTAGCTCCAATGACAGCAGCACATGGTGTACTTGTCGATGTGTATGGCATTGGTGTACTTATAATCGGCAAAAGCGGCGTAGGTAAAAGTGAAACAGCACTTGAGCTTGTAAAAAAGGGCCATCGTTTAGTTGCTGATGATTGTGTTGAAATTCGTCAAGAATCAGAAAACCTATTAATTGGAAGCCCTCCACCTTTGTTAGAGCACTTATTGGAAATACGAGGCATCGGCATTATTGACATTATGACACTCTTTGGTGCAAGTGCAGTACGCCCCTATAAACGTATTACCCTCATCATTGAGCTCGAAATATGGGATCCACAAAAAGTTTATGATCGATTGGGCTTAGAAGAAGAAAAAATGAAAATAATTGATACGGAACTAACAAAACTAACAATTCCAGTAAGACCAGGACGCAATGTCTCCGTTATTATTGAAGTGGCAGCGATGAACTATCGTTTAAAGAAAATGGGCGTCAATGCGGCAGAGGAATTTTCAAGACGTTTAGATGAAGTGATTACATCAAATGATGTGTTAGACGATTAAAAAGCGAACAACATTGTTTATGACATATTGAGAGGAGTAGAAGATGGATTTATTACTATTGCAAATTGACCCGATTGCCTTTCATTTAGGACCAATTCCAGTTCGTTGGTATGGATTGCTAATTGTGTCGGGAATCATTTTAGCCTATATTGTTGGGCAAAGAGAGGCCGTTAAACGAGGTTTGCCTGAAGACTTTCTTGCAGATTTATTATTATGGGCAGTTCCTATATCCATTATCTGTGCACGTATTTACTATGTGTCAATGCGATGGGATTACTATAGCGAAAATCCAGGCAAGATCATAGAGATATGGAATGGTGGTATTGCCATCCATGGTGCACTCATCGGGGCATTTGTCACAGCTTACATATATACTCGTATAAAAAATGTAAGCTTTTTACGAGTAGCAGATATTGCAGCACCTAGTATTTTAATCGGGCAGATTATTGGTCGATGGGGCAACTTTATGAACCAAGAGGCTTATGGTGGCGAGGTATCGAAAGCATTTTTAGAAAACCTAATGCTACCAGATTGGATTATTAATCAAATGTATATTGAAGAATTAGGTTCATATGTTCATCCCACTTTTTTATATGAATCGATTTGGAACCTGATTGGGCTTGTTATTTTATTAGCTTTGCGTAAAGTGAACTTACATCGTGGAGAAATATTCTTTAGCTATTTAATTTGGTATTCAATTGGTCGTTTCTATATCGAAGGAATGCGTACAGATAGCCTTTACTTAGTGGGAGATTTACGTTCAGCACAGGTTGTTTCCATTATTGGTATTGTAGTTGGTCTAGGTGCAATTATTTATCGTAGAATAAAGGTGAAACCAGCCGTAAAATACTTGGAAAATAAATAAGGGGTTGTAAAAGATGGCTGTAAAGGCACTACTATTTGATTTCGATGGGACTTTACTAAATACAAATGATTTAATCATTCAAACATTTATGCATGTATTAAATGAGCGATTTCCCGGGCAATATTCGCCAAAAGATTGCCTGAAATTCATTGGTCCATCATTGAAACAGACATTTAATGACATTGCACCAGGTGAAGAAGACGATTTGATAGAGATGTATCGCGCTTGGAATATCGCACACCATGATGACCTAGTCAGCCAATATCCTGATGTTGTGTCAACTCTAGAGCAGTTAAAAGCTCAAGGTATAAAATTGGCTATTGTTTCGACGAAACGTAATGAGACCATCGATCGTGGACTTGCTATTCTTGGTGCAACGCAGCTATTTGATGTGCGTATTGGTACAGATGATGTGAACAATGTGAAGCCTGATCCAGAGCCAGTATTGCTTGCGTTGGAACGATTAGGGATAGAAAAAGACTATGCGATTATGATTGGTGATAATTCGCACGATATTGAAGCTGGACATCGTGCTGGTGTAAGAGCAGCGGGTGTTGCTTGGGCAATTAAGGGAGAGGCTTACTTACAGCAGTATCAACCAGAATATATGTTGCAGCATATGTCAGATTTATTTGATATTGTGAAAGAGGGGTAAGGTAGATGGCGCGTAAAACCGAACGTTACCGTGTCGAAGGAGCCAATTCACTTTGGAATATCTATGACACGGTGTCCTTTTGGAAGATGATGAAGTGTTTCATTGTCATTCAAATTGGACGCTTCACACCATTTTTACGTGTGAAAAACTGGCTATATCGTACTTTTTTAAACATGACTATTGGTAAGCAAACGTCATTAGCCTTAATGGTCATGCCAGATACCATGTTTCCTGAACGTATTTTCATTGGAGACAATACTGTGATTGGTTTTAATACAACCATTTTAGCGCATGAATATTTAATAGAGGAATATCGCTTAGGTGATGTTCATATCGGAAAAGAAGTAATGATAGGGGCAAATACAACTATTTTACCAGGTGTAACAATTGGTGATGGTGCCATTGTTTCAGCTGCCACTCTTGTACATAAGGATGTGCCAGCAGGCTGTTTAGCAGGGGGTAATCCAATGCGAATAATATATACTGCTGAACAAATGGCAGCGCGCAAACGTAATGAGGCTGTAGAGTGGTGTACACCAAAGAAATAATAAAACTCACGTAGTATAGAGATATACTTCGTGAGTTTTTTGCATAAAAAGCTACTCCCAAAAACACTAGCTTTTGGAGTAGCTTTTACTGTTTAAGCAAGAGCTGCGTCATAATCTGATTTGAATTCACAAGTGTTATGATCACCTAAGCAAGTTGTTTCAACAAAAGTTGATTTAATTGCAGTCCCATCAATGTCTTCAGTTGTGTGAAGTGTTACCTTGTCACCAGGATAAAATTCGCCTTTACAAATACTAACGATCATTTGCTCACTAATTTGTACGAATGGACATGCCATAATAAATCCCTCCAATGTGTAATGTATATGGTTCTTTTTGTTATTAATGCTATTCTATATTGAGTTTTTTGAAATGTAAAAAGTAAAATAGAATGAGAGTAATAATCAATAAATGTATTGATATAAAAGTATTGTTGATGATAATGAGATTGAGAATCATTTTAAGCGATTGGGTAAAAATAATTATATAGATATAATTATTGGGTTTCGATATTGAGAATACTCTATTGAAAACTCTTTATTTTTATCAATGATTTGTTAAGAGAGAATCATTATCAATTTTTAGCGAATACTTAAAGTGATTAAAATTTGGTTAGTAACAATTTGGACATATTCTCATAGTGATGCTTTTTTGGAAGTCTTTGCAATTCAATGTGTATAATTAACAGAATAATAAGTATTTAAAGATTTCGATAATTAATAAGGATATCGTTGACTGTCTTAATGAAATAAGTTAAAATTCTTTCATAATCTAATTCTCTAATACTCTAGTGAATTAAAGTGAAATGTGAGGAAGTGTCCATATGTCGTCGATAAAAATGTTTGAAAAGCCACTTGGAATGCGCGATACATTCCCGCAAATCTATGAGAAAGTTGAAGCAGTTAGACATGCGGGCAGAGACTTTTTATATAAAAGGGGTTATGAGTTTATTAAAACGCCTGCGGTGGAGTATTTCGATACAGTAGGGAAGGCTTCAGCGATTGCTGATGCTCATTTATTTAAGCTAGTGGATAGCCAAGGAAATACGTTAGTGCTGCGACCTGACATGACTACACCGATTGCTCGAGTAGCTACATCGAAACTATTAAAGGAAATGATCCCACTACGTCTTGCCTATTTTGCAAGCGTTTTTCGGGCTCAGGAAGCAGAGGGAGGCAGGCCTGCTGAGTTTGATCAAATGGGAATTGAGTTAATAGGTGATCAATCCGTTTTTGCCGATGCAGAAGTTATTGTAACGGCAATGGAGCTATTAAAGCACTTTAAATTGGAAGAGTTTAAAATCACAATTGGACATGCTGGTATATTAAATTGCATTTTACAAGATTACACAGAGAGTATCGAACAGCAAACAACGCTTAGAACATTGCTTGTCCAACGAAATTACGTAGGGTTTGAAGAAGCAGTAGAGTCATTTGATCTGCCTAAAGCTAAATCCGATGCCCTCTTACAATTTATTGAAGAAGCCATGAATGTCAGAGATATACGAGATATTGAAAAATATGTTCGGAAAAATGATGCGTTAGAATATATGCAACAACTTGCTCAACTACTTGAAATGGCTGATTTAGCTGATTATGTAGCTTTCGATTTCACACTCTCGAGTCATATGAGTTATTACACGGGTATGCTATTTGAAGTATTTGCTGTGGGAAGTGGCTTTTTATTAGGAAATGGTGGTCGTTATGATGGCTTGTTAGAAGTTTTTGGTTCAAAGGTTGGTGCTACAGGATTTAGTATTCGTGTGGATCGTTTATTAGAAACATTAGATGGGCAGTCAGTGAAACGACAGGAAGCAACAGTTGTTCTTTTTGAAGAAGAACAATTTGAGGAAGCTTTACTAAAGGTTAAAAATTTACGAGCAGCAGGAAAATTAGCTACTTTGCAGTTACGTAGTAGTCTAGTCGATGAGGCGGCCTTTTTAGCATACTTTACAGAAGTGGTGGTAGTTGGACAGGAGGAAGTTGGCGGTGAATGAATTAACGATTGCAATGCCCAAAGGAAGAATCTTTGAAGAGGCATATCAAATGTTGTTAGAGGCAGGTTTTAATTTACCAGAAGAAGTAGAAATGTCACGTAAATTAATGATTGAAATACCAGAGGAAAAAATTCGCTTTATTTTATCGAAGCCAATGGATGTTCCTGTCTATGTTGAACATGGTGTTGCTGATATTGGTATTGCTGGAAAGGATGTTCTGTTAGAGCAACAGCGAGAGGTGCACGAATTACTTGATTTGAAAATTAGTAATTGCTATATCGCTTCTGCAGGCCTACCAAACACCTCCATGAATGAGATTGCACCTAGAATTGCTACGAAATATCCGAATATTGCCATGAAGTACTACAAAGGCATTGGAGAACAAGTGGAAATCATCGAGCTCAACGGCTCTATTGAATTAGCACCAATGATTGGCTTAGCTGATCGAATTGTCGATATTGTTTCTACAGGTCGTACATTAAAAGAGAACGGCTTAGTAGAATATGAATTTATTACTGCTGTCTCTTCGCGATTAATTGCAAACCCGGTAAGTTATCGTATGAAAGGTGAGCGTATTATTGATCTTGTGAGGCGATTAAAGAAATGTGTGAATGAGCAGAAAAAGTAATCATTTGTAGCTACATATGAAGGACTAAAGGGGATTAATCCTATGAAAATAACAAAGCTTGAAAAAGGCATTTCCTTAAAGAGACCACTTGAAGGAGGAAATGAGGAACAAATAAAAGTTGTACGACAAGTGCTTTCGGATGTTAAGACACAGGGAGATGCGGCGTTACGCACCTATACTGAGCGATGGGATGGCTATGTCCCTAAAAGTTTACGTGTCTCTGAAGAAGAGATACAAGAAGCTGTAAGTGAACTCGACCCTCAACTATATAAGGACTTAGCGGAAGCAGCAGAAAATATTCGTTTTTATCATGAACAACAGATACGTTCAGGGTATCGCCTAGAACTGGGGGATGGTTCTTGGTTAGGCCAACGGGTAACGGCTTTAGATGCAGTAGGACTATATGTTCCAGGTGGTACAGCGGCCTACCCTTCATCGGTATTGATGAATGTGATACCAGCGCAGGTTGCAGGGGTGAAACGTATTGTTATTACCTCACCTGCAGGGCCGAATGGGAAACTACCAGCAGGTGTACTTGTGGCGGCTCACCTTTTAGGTATTGATGAGATTTATAAAGTTGGTGGGGCACAAGCAATAGCTGCACTTGCCTATGGCACGGAAACAATTTCCTCAGTCGATAAAATAACAGGTCCAGGAAATATTTATGTGGCACTTGCCAAACGTGAGGTATTTGGAGAAGTGGCCATTGATATGATTGCGGGACCGAGTGAAATTGCTGTGCTGGCTGATGACACAGCCTATCCTGATGAAATTGCTGCAGACCTTTTATCACAAGCAGAGCATGATCCACTAGCTTGTGCAATTCTTGTCACAACCTCAGAGCAATTAGCCAAAAAAGTAGCTGAGGAAGTAGAGAAGCAGCTGCTGAACTTACCGCGTCAAGAAGTAGCTCGTGCTTCCATAGAGAAATTTGGGGTAATTTATGTAGCTGAAACATTGGCAGATGCAGTGGAAGCCATTAATTCATTAGCACCGGAGCATTTAGAAATTGTGATGGAAAATGCGGAGGCGTTAGCTGAGCAAATAAGACATGCTGGTGGTATTTTTATAGGTCGGTATAGTTCTGAGCCAGTTGGTGATTATTTTGCAGGGACCAATCATGTACTACCAACCAATAGTACGGCTCGTTTTGCAAGTGGCTTAAATGTTGATGATTTTGTGAAAAAATCAAGTATTGTTTACTATAGTGAAAAAACCTGGAGAGACAATGCACCAAAAATTGCACGTTTAGCGCGTATGGAAGGCTTAGAGGGCCATGCTCGTGCAGTGGAATCACGTGGATGGGAGAAGGAATAGGACGATGACAGAAAAGAAACGATATGCAAAGATAGAGCGTACAACGAATGAAACGCAAATTTCTGTAGCAATTGATTTAGATGGTGAAGGCAAGGCAGATATCCAAACAGGCGTGGGGTTTATGGACCATATGCTTGACTTATTTATTAAGCATGGACTATTTAACGGCACAATACATGCAAATGGCGATACTTATATTGATGATCACCATACAACAGAGGACCTTGGTATTGTATTAGGACAGGCTGTTCGAGAAGCACTTGGTGATAAGAAAGGCATAAAACGCTATGGTAACGCCTTTGTACCGATGGATGACGCACTAGCTCAGGTAGTGGTCGATTGCTCGAATCGACCTCATCTAGAGTACCGTGTGCCAGCATTAAAAGAAAAAGTAGGAACGTTTGATACAGAATTAGTGCATGAATTTTTATGGAAATTTGCCCTTGAGGCAAGGATGAATGTTCATGTAATAGTACCTTATGGACAGAATACACATCACATTATTGAGGCAATTTTCAAAGCATTAGCACGTGCGATTGATGCCGCAGTGGAAATTGACCCGCGTGTTAAAGGCGTACCATCGACTAAGGGGCTGTTGACGTGAAAATAGGTGTCATTGATTATGGAATGGGTAATTTATTTAGTGTGGAGCAGGCATTAAAAAGGCTAGGCTGTGAAGTTATTATAACTGCTGATGAGAAGGCGTTAGATGCAGCTGACGCACTTTTATTACCTGGGGTGGGTGCATTCCCTGATGCCAGAAAACGTTTAGCTGAAACAAGCTTAGACCAATATTTACAGAAGGCACAAAGAGAAAACCGTCCTCTTTTAGGAATTTGTCTAGGTATGCAATTATTATTCGAGCAGAGTGATGAAGTAACCCCCACAAAAGGGCTAGGATTTTTCAAGGGGTGTATTAAACGCTTTAGTGGTAGCCAAGAGGGCCAAGCATACAGAGTACCACATATGGGGTGGAATGAACTGATTGTGACAAATCGTCCTGCATGGTTACACAATGAAGTATCAGCGAAGCATGTCTATTTTGTTCACTCCTTTTATGCAACAGATATCGTAGAATCAGAGCTTGTTGCCTATGCTGATTACTTCGGCATTCAAGTACCTGGTATTATGACGAATGGTTCTGTGACTGGCATGCAATTTCACCCTGAAAAATCAGGGGAATTAGGTGTTTATTTATTAGAGCAATGGTTGAAAGGTGTGAAGGCATGCTAACAAAACGTATTATCCCATGTCTTGATGTGAAGGAAGGTCGTGTTGTAAAAGGTATACAATTTGTCTCTATCCGAGATGCAGGGGATCCCGTGGAGCTTGCGAAGTTTTATGATGAACAAGGAGCAGATGAGCTTGTATTTTTAGATATCTCTGCTTCGCATGAAGGTCGAGAAACGATGGTAGATGTCGTTCGTCAAACAGCGGCTACGCTTGCCATACCCTTTACTGTTGGCGGAGGCATTCGTACGTTGGATGATATGAAGCGTATTTTACGAGCAGGTGCTGATAAAGTTTCAGTGAATACATCCGCGTTGGAAAGACCTGCCCTTATTCAGGAAGGCTCTGATTACTTTGGCGCACAATGCATTGTTGTAGCAATCGATGCTCGCTATAGTGAGGAAGATAGCACATGGATGGTTTATACACATGGTGGACGCAACAAAACATCTTGGTCAGCCATTGAGTGGGCCAAAGAGGCTGTACGCTTAGGAGCTGGTGAGATTTTATTGACAAGTATGAATCAAGATGGAGAAAAATCAGGCTTTGATTTAGCCTTAACCAAAGCTGTGCGTGAAGCTGTGACAGTCCCTGTGATTGCTAGTGGTGGAGCGGGAAATGCCGAACATTTTTACGAAGTATTAGCAAAAGAGGTTGATGCAGATGCTGCACTAGCAGCCTCCATCTTCCATTATAAAGAAACAAGTGTAGCCCAAGTAAAGGAATACTTACGTGAAAAAGGAGTGGCAGTAAGATGATAGAGAACATTCAATTTGATGAGAGAGGTCTTGTTACAGCTGTGGTACAAGATGCCAATACAAAAGAGGTATTAACGGTAGCTTATATGAATAAGGAGTCGTTAGCTAAAACAATTGAATCAGGGGAAACTTGGTTTTATTCTCGTTCCCGTCAAGAGCTTTGGCATAAGGGAGCAACAAGTGGCCATACACAACAAGTGATTTCAATCAAAGCTGATTGTGATCAAGATGCGTTAATAGTGGAGGTTCTTCCGACAGGACCAGCATGTCATAATGGTACAATTTCTTGCTTCACTGAGGTTATTCAGCAAAAAGAGAAGGTAGGCTCTGTGGACATCGTTTCTAAACTTGCCCGTGTCATCGAAAAGCGAGAGCAGGAAATGCCAGAAGGAGCATACACTACATATTTATTTGATAAGGGTATTGATAAAATCTGTAAAAAGGTTGGAGAAGAAGCAACAGAGGTGGTCATTGGTGCCAAAAACCGAGATGCTGAGGAAGTAAAATGGGAGGCAGCTGATTTAATTTATCACCTACTCGTATTATTGCAAGAACAAAAAGTAAGCATTTATGATGTTCTACATGTGTTGGAAAAACGTCACGAGGAGAAATAACAGCATATTATTGATTGTGTGGTATAATAGGAGTTACTGTGTAAAGGAACGTAGAATACGTTCCTTATTTCTTGTTTCGGAGGAAATATATTGGAAAAGAAACGTCAAAATGAGACTCAATCGAATATAGTGTCGTTCATTCCAACAGGCGACTATTATTATAAGAAATCAATTCAAGCAATGAACAGTGGACAAATGAATAAAGCCTATAAATATTTACAGCGTGCGGTAGATTTAAGTCCCGACGATCCAATGATTATCTTGCAGTTAGCCATAGTAGAGTTAGAAGGTCAACGTTTTGAGGAAGCGTATGACCTACTTCGTCGCGCCTATCAAATTGATCCAGATAATCCAGAAATCATATTTTACATGGCAGAAGTATCAGGGTGTGTGGGCATCATGCATGATGCAAAACGCTTTGCAGAAGAATATTTAAAGCTAGAACCTGAGGGTGCTTATGCGGATGAAGCAGCAGAAATATTAGAGTTTGTTGCTTTTGAGCAAGATGATTTTGAAGAACTTGAAGGCTCTGGTGAGGATTTATATCGTCAGGAGCAAGCCCGTCGTTGTATGGAAAAGGGAGATTTTCCTGAAGCTATTACTATTTTAGAAGATTTAATTGAAGATCGACCAGCATTTTGGTCAGCTTATAATAATCTAGCACTCGCTTATTTTTATGTTGGAGAAGAAGAGCAAGCAAAGGCTCTCTTGCATACAGTGCTACGTGAAAATAAGGGCAATCTACACGCATTATGCAATTTAACGGTGATTGCGTATTATGAAAAAAATGAAGATGATTTACAAGAACTGTTAAATATTCTTGTTAAAATTCAACCCTATACTTGGGAGCATCGTTATAAACTTGGTGCTACCTTAGCCTTAATCGGCCAATATGAATTAGCCTATAAATGGTTGCGCAGTATGCAAAAGAGAGGCTATGTAGGAGATGCAGGATTTTACTTTTGGCTGTCACATGCTGCCTATTTCTCCGGACATGAGGAGATTTCGAAAAGTGCGTGGGATCAGCTACTAGAGCTAGACCCAGACAAAGAAGGCTTCGAGCCTTGGCGCCAACAAGAAAATGAATTTGGACTCGATGCATTGGAGCATGATCGTGATTTTATTGTTGAAAAATTAGAGAGTACTTATACAAGTGAGCGCATTTTTGGTTTATTTTTACTGAAAGGTACAGCGCATAAGCAAGAAATTATCGCCCATCCAAAATGGATAAATATTGAACAATTCGGCTCTTTTGAAAAATTGTTTTTGGCTTATGCACTTGGACATGAATTTGATAAGAAAAATAAAGTAGAAGCAAGCTTTTTACGATCAGTACAGGTCTCAGAAATTTTATTAGAACAGTATGGAAAGCTATCAACATTAATTGTACCGATGTTTCAAATGTGGTTTGTGCTATGTGAACAAGCTTTAATAGAAAATTATCGTTTTACAAATCCAACAGCAATTGCAGGAGCAAACGATTATTTATTCAGATCTTCACAAATGCTTAAAGTGACAAAAAAGGAAATTGCGCAGCAATATGGAGTATCTGTATCTACTTTATCGAAGTATATTGACGAAATCTTAACGTTTTTGCCAAACAGTCATAATTAATGTGTGAGCAACATAGTTGAATAACTTTATACTTTCACATACGATGAACATACTAACGCTATCACCAATTTTTCCTTAGCGTCATTGATCTTCTTCTATAGATGGCGTTACATGTATTGGTTGAATGAAGATAAAAAGTATTCTGTTTAGGGGGAAGTATTTATGTCGGAAGAAAAAATTTATGATGTAGTAATTATTGGTGCAGGTCCTGCTGGGATGACTGCCGCTGTTTATACATCTCGTGCAAATTTGTCAACTCTAATGATTGAACGTGGCATTCCTGGTGGACAAATGGCAAACACAGAAGAAGTAGAAAACTACCCAGGTTTTGAGACAATTTTAGGACCAGAGCTTTCTACAAAAATGTTTGAGCACGCTAAAAAATTTGGTGCTGAATATGCCTATGGTGATGTCACAGAAATCATCGATGGAGAAGAATATAAAACAATTAAATCAGGTGCAAAAGAATATAAAACACGTGCCATTATTATTACCACTGGTGCTGAGTATAAAAAAATGGGTGTGCCTGGTGAAAAAGAACTTGGTGGCCGTGGTGTCAGCTACTGTGCAGTATGTGATGGTGCATTCTTTAAACAAAAAAATCTAGTTGTCGTAGGTGGCGGAGATTCAGCTGTTGAAGAGGGTGTTTATTTAACTCGCTTTGCTGACAAAGTGACAATTGTCCACCGTCGCGATAAATTACGTGCACAAAAAATTCTACAAGATCGTGCCTTTGCCAACGAAAAAATTGATTTCATTTGGAATGCAACTGTAAAAGAAATCAATGAAGCGAATGGTAAAGTTGGCAGTGTAACACTACAATCAACTGTTGATGGTACAGAATCTGAATTTGCTACAGATGGTGTATTCGTCTATATAGGTATGCTACCTTTAACTAAACCATTTGAGTCATTAGGTATTTTAAATGAGGCTGGCTATATTTTGACAAATGAAACAATGGAAACAAAAATTCCAGGTATCTTTGCAGCTGGAGATGTTCGTGAAAAATCACTTCGTCAAATTGTAACAGCAACTGGTGACGGTAGTATTGCCGCGCAAGCTGTTCAACATTATGTAGAAGAGCTATTAGAGAAAATTAATGCCTAATATGGCTATTTTAAGGAAAAAAATACAATTTTAATGTGGTTTTAATATTGCTGTAACTTGAATGACATATAAAAGGTGTATGATTAAAAATGTAATTAGCAATCCCCCTTTTATTTTGTTTAGTAGGTTGTTTCCGCCTCCATAGGTGGGAGCAACCTACTTTTTTTATGCGTAAAAAATCAAATAATAATATCACGAAAATGTAAATTTCGCCCAAGATGAAATGGTTATCTTTGAATAGAACTAAATTGTTAATTGTCTACGTACAAGAGTTGTAAATGAGGACAAAACTTACAAGGTCTTGTTATAATGAAGAGTAGAATGCAAAAGTGATTAGAGGTGTGCCTATGCAAAGAATTGCAAATTTAATAGCCGTAAAAGACGGTAAAGTATTATTACTTCAGAAACCAAGACGAGGCTGGTATGTAGCTCCTGGAGGGAAAATGGAGAGTGGCGAGTCAATCTTTGAGGCTGCTATTCGAGAGTTTCAAGAAGAGACAAACGTCATACCTTTACATGTTCATTTAAAGGGTGTTTATACGATGATCATTAAAGAAAACAATGACGTAGTGGATGAATGGATGCTCTATACATTTGTTGCAAAGGATGTAGATGGAGTACCGTTCGAAGAAACAAGAGAAGGCAAACTTGCATGGCACCCAGTAGAGGATTTAGCACATTTGCCAATGGCTGAAGGAGATCGAACTAATTTACAATTTGCTGTTTCGCAATCAGGCATTCAGTATGGCACGTTTGACTATACAACAGATTTTGAATTACTTCATCAGAAAATACAAATTTCAAAAGAACAATAAAGGAGTTGCATGACAGTGGTGGTTGAAGGCCAACAAAGTACACATGAATTGGTTATTATTACAGGAATGTCTGGGGCTGGGAAAACAGTAGCTATTCAAAGCTTTGAGGATTTAGGGTATTACTGTATTGATAATTTACCACCTGCGTTACTTACAACTTTTTTAACCTTATTAAGAGATTCTGGTAAAAACAGTACCCGAATTGCAGCAGTAATGGATATGCGCGGAGGTGACTTTTTTGATGCTCTAATTGGCGCATTAGACCATATACTAAAAGAAGGCGATATTGTTGCTCGTATTTTATTTTTAGATGCAGATGATGCCACATTAGTCAGACGTTATAAAGAAACAAGACGTGCACATCCATTAGCAGTGAATGGTTTACCTCTAGATGGAATTAAACAGGAACGAGTACTTTTATCTGAAGTAAAGGGTCGTGCCAATTTTGTTTATAACACATCTAACATGAAACCAAAGCAATTACGTGAAAAAATCGTCAAAGAATTTGCAAGTGAGGCAGACACTATTTTTACCGTTAACATTATGTCCTTTGGCTTTAAACATGGTATGCCGATTGATGCGGACTTAGTGTTTGATGTTCGTTTTCTTAAAAACCCGTATTATGTGGAGGAGCTACGTCCAAAAACGGGTCTACAAACAGAGGTATCTTCTTATGTGTTAGCGTTGGAAGATACGCAGATCCTTATACAAAAACTGACGGATTTATTAGACTTTATGATTCCTCTCTATCGACAAGAAGGTAAATCACAGCTTGTTATTGCTTTTGGTTGTACTGGGGGCCAGCATCGCTCCGTGACATTAGCAGAATTTTTTGGTGCATACTTTGCGGGCAAGGAAAATACGGTTATTACGCATCGTGATATTAATCGTAGAAAGGAATGAGTGAATGGGGAAAAAGCAAACAAAGCTTGTGGTAATTGGTGGTGGCACAGGGCTCTCCACGTTACTTCGCGGGCTGAAGCATCACCCATTTGATATTACTGCTATTGTAACGGTAGCAGATGATGGTGGATCTTCAGGTCGTTTACGTGATGATTACGATATCCCACCGCCTGGTGATGTACGCAATGTGATTGCAGCATTATCAGATATTGAGCCCCTTGTAGAGCAAATGTTTCAATACCGTTTTTCGGCATCTGAAGACTTACGAGGTCACTCCTTAGGGAATTTAATGCTTACAGCTCTTACTGATATTACCGGTGATTTCAATCATGCTATCAGTGAGATGGGAAAGGTTTTAAAAGTTCATGGTCGAGTTATTCCAGCTGCTAATAAAAAAATCACCTTACATGCTGTGCTTGAGGACGGTTCAATTATCGAGGGAGAATCAAAAATTCCGACAGCGACAAAACGCATTAATCGCGTTTTTTTAGTACCTGAAAATGTGCAACCGTTGCCAGAAGCTATTCGTGCAATACTTCGTGCAGACTATATTTTAATAGGACCAGGAAGCTTATATACAAGTATTATTCCGAATTTGCTTGTTAAGGAAATCGGTGAAGCAGTTGTTAAGGCTAAGGGAAGAAAAATATATGTTTGTAATTTAATGACACAAAAGGGTGAAACCATTTCTTATACAGCAGGCGATCATGTAACAGCTATACATAAGCATGTTGGCCATGATTTTATCGATTCCATTTTAGTAAATGATGAAGAACTCCCTAACCCTGTAAAAGAACTGTATAAAGAAGAAAGAGCGGAACCAGTAACATTTGACGTAGCAAAGCTTGAAAGTATGGGATTAGAAGTTATCAAACGAGACATTGCTACAATTCGTCCAGATGGAACGGTTCGACATAATGCTACAAATGTTGCAGAATGGCTGGTAGATTATGCTGATATTTACCATCAAAAAGTAAGAGGACCAATAATAGAAACATAATGGCTTTATTGTATATGGTAAGATGAACATATACATAGAAATCATGAATGAAAGGGGGGCGTGATATGTCTTTTGCTTCTGAAACAAAAAAAGAATTGACACAAATAGAAGCGGACAATCATTGTATGAAAGCAGAAGTTTCTGCCCTAATTCGTATGAATGGTTCATTATCCTTTGCAAATAAACAACTAAGCTTAGACGTGCAAACCGAAAACGCTGCAATTGCTAGAAGACTATATACGATTATGAAAAAATTGTATCCGTACAATGTTGAATTACTTGTTCGTAAGAAAATGCGATTGAAAAAAAATAATGTGTATATATGCCGTGTTAGAGAAGGAGCGCGTGAGCTATTAATTGATTTAGAAATCATCTCAGACGACTTTCAATTTAACCATACTATCTCAAGAAAGCTCATTCAAAAGAGTGGCCAAAAAAGAGCTTATTTAAGAGGAGCCTTTTTAGCAGGAGGTTCCGTCAATAATCCAGAAACATCGGCTTATCATTTAGAGGTTTATTCTTTATATAAAGAACATGGTGAGGCATTAATGGATTTGATGAATGAATTTGAACTCAATGCCAAAACAATTGAACGTAAAAAAGGCTTTGTAACTTACTTAAAGGAAGCGGAAAAAATTTCAGATTTCCTTAATATTGTTGGAGCGCATCAGGCTATGATGAAATTTGAAGATGTTCGGATTTTGCGAGATATGCGTAATAGTGTCAACCGTATTGTGAACTGTGAAACTGCCAATTTAAATAAAACCATTGGAGCAGCATTACGGCAGGTTGAGAATATTCGATTTATTGAAAATTCAATTGGTCTTGATCAACTACCAGAGAAGCTTCGTGAAATAGCACGTCTCCGTGTTGAATACCAAGATGTGACATTAAAAGAGCTTGGTGAAATGGTATCTAGTGGAACGGTTAGTAAATCTGGTGTTAACCATCGATTGAGAAAAATTGATGAGATTGCGGATGCATTAAGGCGTGGTGAAAAAATAGGTGGTTAAGTTATCATACTTTTCAGGTATGAATGTCATGCTAATCGCTTATTGTTCTTTTGCCAGTAAGTAAGGTAAGATAAAACTAATAGACGAACGGTAGTGAAGGGGAGTTTTGAGAATGATTGAGAGAAGAGTCCAGGTTAAATTAAAATTAGGACTACAAGCTAGACAAGCAGCACTATTTGTGCAAGAAGCAAATCGTTTTAGTGCTGATATCTTTCTAGAAAAAGATGAGAAAAAAGTAAATGCCAAATCCATTATGGGTGTTATGAGCTTAGCAGTTGCTAAAGGTACCGAAGTGACTTTAAGCAGTGAAGGTAACGATGCTGAGCAAGCGGTTACAGCATTGGCAACAATTATTGAAAATGAAGATTAACATTCATTAAATATAAAAGGCATCACAGAGTAATTCTGTGATGCCTTCTATTTTTTATTTATTATCGCTACGGTGCATAATATGATCGATTAAACCGTATTCTTTTGCACGTTCAGCAGTCATGAAGTTATCACGATCTGTGTCTCTTGCAATGACTTCAAGTGGTTGACCAGTGCGTTCAGATAAAATGCCATTTAATTTTTCACGTAAGAATAGAATACGTTTAGCAGCAATTTCAATTTCTGTCGCTTGACCTTGTGCACCACCTAGTGGTTGGTGAATCATGACTTCAGCATTTGGTAAGGCAAAACGTTTACCAGGTTCTCCAGCTGCAAGTAGGAAAGCTCCCATTGATGCAGCCATACCAATACAAATTGTTTGTACCTGTGGTTTAATGATTTGCATTGTGTCATAGATAGCCATACCAGCCGTAATGGATCCGCCAGGTGAGTTAATATAAAGAGAGATATCTTTATCTGGATCTTCTGCTTGTAGGAAAAGAAGCTGTGCGACAATGGAGTTAGCAACATTGTCATCAATAGCACTTCCTAAAAGGATAATACGGTCTTTAAGTAGACGTGAATAAATGTCATATGCACGCTCACCACGACTAGTTTGTTCAATAACTGTAGGAATTAAATTCATGTTAAATCCTCCTTAAAAAGCTAAATTCGAATACCTTTGCTGAAAAATTTCCTTTGTATTTCAGCTGTATCCTTATCATACACATTATAGTCAGGGAAGGTCAAATATTAACCCTGCTAAAGTGAAATTAAAAAAAATAAATTGTTTTTGCATTCTATGGTTGAATTATATAGGATAGGCTTGTATAATGATTAAGGTTATAAGGTTTAAAGTACAGGACACTATTTTGCAGGTATGCTTCAAAAATGAGGGTTATCTACATCATGCTTTTCGTAAGCCTAGAGTGAGTACTTTTTTTTTGTGTCTTTTGCCCTCGTGGTGTAATGGATAACACGTAAGATTCCGGTTCTTGCACTGGGGGTTCGATTCCCTCCGAGGGCGCCATTTTACTGATTAATTGATATACTGTTATAGCTCATCTCCTAATAAGTAGTTTAGCAGCCTGCTTACTGGAGATCGAGAGGAAGAATAAAGGGAATACTGTCCTAGTTGGCATTATTCCCCTATTTATTCCTTTCAAACCTTCAAAAAAGCAACAACTCCAAATTATTTTTTAGTGAACATACTGTACGTGAGACTAGTAATAGTCGAAAAAAAAGAATCCTATCTGAGGGGATTCTTTTTTTTGCCTAAATTTATCGAAATTTGGCATGGTTCATATTGTATATATATTAGTTTTAGGTTAATTTTCTTGTTATTTATACATGTTTTCTCAAATTATATGAATTTCTTATAAATTTATATGAAAAAATATTTTATTTTATGCGAAAAGTTGTTGTCTAAATACTATAATGTTAATATAATTGACCTAATAGTCTAACATTTCCGAATTGCGAAAAATAATACGTAATTCGGAAAATTATCGAACTAGGGGGAAATACAATGAAAAAAACAGGTTGGATGTTATTGATGATAATTGCAGCATTAACATTAGCACTTGCAGGATGTGGTACAAAAGATAATGCATCTTCAGGTAGCTCTTCTTCAGAAGATGGTGGAGATGGCAAAAAAGTTTATAAAGTAGGTACTGAGGCCACTTTTGCACCATTTGAATCTGTTGACGATTCAGGGAAAATTGTGGGGATTGATGTCGATATTCTACAAGCTATTGCAGATGAGATGGACTTTGAGGTTGAGTGGAATAATATTGGATGGGAGCCAGTGTTCCAAACAATTAAAAACGGTGAAACAGATATCGGTGCTTCTGGAATCACAATTACGGAAGAGCGTAAAGAATCATTTGATTTTACAGAACCGTATTATGAGTCTCAGTTATTAATTGTTGTGAAAGAAGATTCAAAGATTAAATCTCTTGATGAATTAAAAGATAAAAAAGTATCTGTACAAATCAATGCTACTGGTCATATGGCGGCGAAAAAGCTACAAGGGGAAGCAAGTACAAATATTATGGCTTTTGAAAGTCAGCCAATCGCTATTCAAGAAATGTTAAATGGGAATGTTGATGCAGCTATCGGAGATAACGCAGTAGTTTATGAATATATCAAAGCTCACCCAGATCAAAAACTAAAAGTAATTGAAGATGATGCATTCGAAAAAGAATACTATGGCTTCATGGTTCAAAAAGGGAATAAAGAATTGCTAGATAAATTAAACGAAGGTCTTAAAAAGATTAAAGAAAACGGTAAATTAAAAGAAATTACAGGCATTGATTTTGAATAAAAATGAATGAAATGATGCTATTAACATAGTGATTGTGCTAACGGCTCATTTATTAATCGTAATTTAAAGGGGAATGGGGTTTTCGGATGGACATCTTTGACTTACGCTGGGACATTGTCTGGAACTACCGAGATATGTTTATACGAGGTATTGGCGTAACACTTATTTTGACACTTAGTGGTTATTTTGGCGGTATTCTATTAGGGCTATTTTTAGGCCTTGGAAAATTATCGAGTAAAAAATGGATTTATTGGCCATCTAAACTATATATCGATTTATTCCGTGGAACACCAATGCTTGTACAAATCTTGTTAATTCACTTAGCAGTTATTCCGACAATTTTTGGTCATTCTTTAGGTTATATGGTATCGGGGATTACAGCACTTATTTTAAACTGTGCTGCTTATAATGCTGAAATTTTCCGTGCAGGGATTCAAAGTATTGCAAAAGGGCAAATGGAGGCTGCTCGCTCTCTTGGATTAACGCATAACCAAGCGATGCGTAAGGTCATTTTGCCGCAAGCATTTAGACGTATGATTCCACCATTGGGGAATGAATTTATTGCATTATTAAAAGATTCTTCACTTGTAACTGTAATTGCAGCACCAGATATTTTATACGCTAGTAAGGTCGTAGCTGGTGCGAGCTTCCGCTTCTGGGAACCGTATATCGTTGCAGCATTATTATATTTAGTTTTGACATATGGTGTAACGAAGATTGTAGCATTTATCGAGAAACGATTTAGCAATAGTTATGTCCCTCGTAAAGCTAAGGTAGAAGGGCGGGAAGCAAGATGATAAAAATTGAAAACCTACACAAATACTTTGGCAAGCTTGAAGTATTAAAAGGAATCGATTATGAAATTCAAGAAAAACAAGTTGTCTGTGTTATTGGGCCGTCTGGTTCAGGAAAAAGTACATTTCTCCGTTGTATCAATATGTTAGAAGAAGTAACGGATGGTGCTATTTATATTGAAAATGTAAAAATTAATGATCCTAAAACGAATATCAATGAAATTCGCGCTGAAGTGGGTATGGTGTTCCAACAATTTAACTTATTCCCGCATATGACTGTTATCGATAATGTCACGATGGCACCTATGCAAATTCGTAAAATGAATCGTACAGACGCAGAAGCTCTAGGACATGAGCTATTAAACAAGGTTGGACTCGACAGCAAGGCCTATAATTATCCTGAGCAGCTATCAGGTGGTCAGCAACAGCGTGTGGCGATTGCTCGTGCCTTAGCAATGAAGCCAAAAGCTATTTTATTTGACGAGCCAACTTCAGCACTTGACCCTGAAATGGTAAAAGAGGTACTAGATGTTATGAAAAATCTAGCAGCTGAAGGGATGACAATGGTTGTTGTGACACATGAAATGGGCTTTGCTCGTGAAGTAGGCGATCGAGTAGTCTTCATGGATGGGGGCTATATTGTAGAAGAAGGGTCTCCAGAGGAACTATTCGGCAATCCACAAAGTGACCGTACGAAAGCGTTTTTAGGAAAAGTATTATAAAGCTGAAAAAGCGAACGATATGCTCGTTCGCTTTTTTATGTTAAAAACAGCAGTGCATGGTGAATATTCACCATGCACTGTTCTTATTTAATGAAGGGGATTAGATGTTGTGTCGAATGCATTCAGCATCGTTTGCATATCCTGTTGGGAATACTGAGGCACCTGATAATAGCCGTGTTTATTTTGATAAATAGATAATTCGTATCCCATTTCAATACAGTTAGGAATACTATCCGCAACAACGCGACGAACTACAGGGTTTGTTGTTTCCAACGCAGCAGTTGTCATACATTTTGCTGCTCCTTTTTGAGCTCCAAGTAAAAATCCAGAAATAGCCTCATCATTAATTTCATTAGCGTTTTGCATTGGTTTTTTTGGTTGACCTGGATTTAGGCCATATTTGAAATCATTTCCTGTTTCCATTTGGTAGCGTCCTGTTGGAACAGATGGATCGTGTCCTGTTTTAAAGGACTCTACGATCGTATTGTACATACCAAGAGTGAAATTATATTGGCGATCCAAAATGTTGAGTAATTCAGGATCTTTTACATGGGGACGCAAAATAATCGCTTGGTTCATACCTGCAATAATTTCGCCAATTGTTTCATGCATGTCCATCATTTCATGTCCACCATGATTTAGGCTATGTTGTTGATTTAAATTTGTTTGGTTTGATGATTCATTGTAAAACGATTGTGACAAAAAAAACGCCTCCTCAATAATTTTTTGTTGCAGTATTTAGTATGTCGTGTCAATTCAATTTCATACGGTATAAATGTAAAGGTAAAAATGTAGACTAAAGATAGAAGGAAAAGCAAGTCAAGGAGGATTAAAATTGAAAAAGTTACTTGGACCAATTGGAATAATTGTCATCATTTTTATTGTAATCGCCTTATTATTTATACCTAAATACAATAGTTTGGTGACAGCCGAGGAAAATGTTGATTCTAAATGGGCACAAGTTGAAAATCAGCTCCAACGTCGCTATGATTTGATTCCCAATCTAGTGGAATCTGTGAAAGGCTATGCGAATCATGAGCAAGAGGTGATAGCGAATATTACGGAGGCACGTGCACAAATGGGAAGTGCAAGCTCACCAGAGGAGCAAGCTGTTGCCAATGATGCTTTAACGGGCGCTCTTAGTCGTTTACTAGTAGTTGTAGAAAATTACCCAAACTTAAAGGCAGATGCAAATTTCCGCCAGTTAATGGATGAGCTAGCAGGTACCGAAAATCGTCTGGCAGTAGCACGTGAGGATTACAATAATGAGGTACAGCAATTCAATAAACATGTTAAACGTTTCCCGGGGAATTTAATGGCAGGGATGTTTGGCTTTGAACAAAAAGAATACTTTAAAGCCACAGCAGGAGCTGACAAAGCACCATCTATCGATTTTAGTCAATCAGGTACACATTAATGAAACGTTGCATTATACAGATGATCATCGTTTGTTCGGTGCTTCTTTTTTTCTCGAATCTAGCAGAAGCAACGATGCCATCACCGATGAAAAATACGTATATACATGACTTTGCCAATGTAATTTCTGCGAATGTCAAAGAAGAGATAAATCAATATTCTGAGCAGTTGGATCAAGGCACGGGTGCTGAAATCATGGTAGTCACAGTTGATAGTCTTCATGGACAAGAGCCGAAAATGTATGCGACAAAATTGATTCGGTCATGGGGCATTGGTGACAAGGAAAAAAATAACGGTGTCCTGATTTTAGCTACCTTAGGTCAAGGGGAAGGAAATAACGACGTTGTAATTGCCGTGGGTCAGGGATTAGAGGGAGCATTACCAGATGGTAAATTAGGACGCATTTTAGATAATGCATTTTATCCCTCAGCAAGTACTGGTAATTTAGATCAAGCTTTTCAAGCAACCTATTCTGAAGTTTTTCGCGCTGTTGCCCAAGAGTATAATTGGAGCGGTGATTTGCCAGCGCAAACAAAAGAAGAGGATGACATACCCACTTGGTTAATTATCCTAATCATTATCGTTGTTATTATTATCTATTCATTCTTTTCGAAGGGTGGCGGAGGTCCTCGCTCTGGAGGCTATGGCGGTTATCCAGGTAGTTTTGGTGGAGGACATTCGAGTAGAGGGGGCTTTGGCGGATTTGGTGGCGGATCTTCTGCTGGTGGGGGAGCAAGCAGGAAATTTTAATAGAGGTAATGGCGAACTATTCTATTTAGTTCGCTTTCATTTTGGCTGAATAAAAAAACTCTCAATTATTGACAATAATGCTAGAATTGCTATAATTTAAATATATCGACAATCGATATAACGTAAACTGATATAGGGAGGAATCATTTTGAAAAAAAGATTTTTATCTGCATCGTTAGCAATCATTTTAACAACCTCTGTGGTTATTCCTGCAACCATGCAAGATGTTCGTGCTGCCAATGAAACAAATAGCGGCGTAATAGCACAAGAAGAACGTGTATCAGCGCAGGAATTTTTGAATTTAGCTGTAACAACTTTAACATTCCAGCACGGCTCAGATTCAATGCGTCAACAAATTATTGATAAATGGGTAAAGGCTGGAGAATTCACAGATTTAAGTTTGACTATTAAACGTGAAGAAGTGGCTCGTATTTTAGTTAGAGCTTTAAATAAAGAAGAAAAAGAGACTTCACTTGCTGAGTATTTAGAGAAGGCCAATAAGATTGGTGTATTTAATGGTTTATTATTAAATTCAGAAGCAATTTCAAAACCAGATGCAGTAAAAATTTTAAACAATGCAAAACAAATAAAAAATGGTTCTAATCATGAAGGTGTAAAGGAAATTTCAGTTGAAGACTTTATGAAAAATCCTGGAAATTTCGGTTATGAACTTTCGCCAGATGGCAATTACATTACTTTTTCTTCTGCTTGGGAGAATAGATCCAATGTTTTCGTGAAAAAGATGAATGATGATAGTGAGCCTGTTCGTGTTTCGAATTCAAAAGATCGGGACGTTGCAGGATTTTTCTGGAAGGATAATGCTTTACTCTACGTAAAGGATAAAGGTGGAGATGAAAACTTCCATATTTATTCTACAACATTTAATGGCTCTGAGGAAAAAGATCTAACGCCATATCCAAACGTCACAGTTGGGATATTAAGTGGCCTACAAGGTGTTAAAGATGAAATACTTATCATGATGAATAAGGAAGATGCAACAGTTTTTGATGTCTACAAGTTGAATGTAAAGACTGGGGAAACAACTCACGTTGCAAAAAATCCGGGTAATATTACGAGCTGGCTAGCAGATCGCAATGGAAATGTACGAATTGCTGTAGCCTCAGATGGTGTGGAAGGAACGATTCTTTATCGAGATTCTGAAAAGGATGAATTCAAGCCATTTATTGAAATGGAAGCTGGAGATGAAGTAATGCCACTAGCTTTCTCAAAAGACAATCAATACATTTACGCTACATCTAACAAAGGTAGAGACAAAGTAGAAGTTGTGAAATACGACTTAAAAGGTAATGAAGAAGTAATTATGTCTAATGATCAGGTAGATGTTTCGGGTGTCTTATATAGTGCCGAACACGATAAATTGCTATATGGTGCATATATAACAGATAAAACACATTACCAATTCTTTGACGAGAACTTTGAAAAGCTTTTCCGTAAAATTCAAGGTAAGCTGAATGTGCATGAAAGTGAGCTTGGTATCAATGATTACAATAAAGAAATGACAAAATTTATTGTGAGTGTTTCAAGTGATACTGTCTATGGAAAATATTATTATTACGATTCTACGACAGATGAATTAACCGAGTTGGCCACTTTAAGCCCTTGGTTAAATCCGAATGAACTTGCCGAAATGCATCCAATTTCATATAAGAGCAGAGATGGTTTAACAATCAATGGCTATTTAACTTTACCGAAAAATAAAGAAGCGAAAGATCTCCCTCTTATTGTCAATCCTCATGGTGGGCCGTGGGCACGTGATATGTGGGGCTTCAATCCAGAAGTACAATTATTAGCTAATCGTGGCTATGCAGTGCTACAGGTGAATTTCCGTTCGTCAACTGGATATGGTAAAGAGTTCCTTCAAGCTGGTAATAAGCAATGGGGTCTGAAGATTCAAGATGACATCACTGATGGTGTCCAATGGGCAATTGACCAAGGCATTGCAGACCCTGATCGCATAGGTATTTATGGGGCATCCTTTGGTGGTTATGCAACATTAGCGGGTATTACGTATACACCTGATTTATATGCTGCTGCAGTTGATTATGTCGGGGTATCTAACATATTTACATTATTAAATACCATCCCTCCTTACTGGGAAACTATGCGTAACATGTTTTATGAGCGTGTAGGCCATCCAGAGAAAGACAAAGAATTGTTAACTGCTGTTTCTCCTGTTTTCCATGCAGATAAAATCAAAACACCATTATTTGTCGCTCAAGGAGCAAATGACCCACGTGTAAACAAAGCAGAATCCGATCAAATTGTGGAAGCCTTACGCGCTAGAGGTGTGGATGTAGAGTACATGCTAAAAGATAATGAAGGACATGGCTTTGCAAATGAAGAAAATAGAATTGAATTCTATAATGCCATGGTAAAATTCTTCGATAGTCATTTAAAATAATTTAAAACGAAAGGCATTGATGTGTAGCTTGCTCACAATCAATGCCTTTTTTTATTACAATAGGTGAATGGGATTTGGATAGCGCATTTTACGTTCAAATGATGAAATGCACAGTGCTAGTTGCTCGATACCAGTATAAATTAATGGTTCATCTACCTGAGAAATACTTAAACGAATAAGATTATCTTTTTTAAATTCTGGTAGATACATTCTAGCAGCGTCATCCATCAATATATTTTTTTCCTTTAATAAATGAACCACCTGCCTAGCACTTACATTATCAGGAAGAACAATGGAAAGATAAAAGCCTGATACTGGTTTCGTATAGTTAGTAGGGGGAGGAAGTAATGATTCACAAGCCTCCTGTAAAACGCTCATTTTTCTTACATAAAGCTCTTTAATCTTTTTAATATGACTATTAAACATACCGCTTTTTAAATAAATGTCTAAGGCACCCTGCGAGAGCACAGAGCTATTGAAATCAGCACTAAATTTATAACGTAGAAAATGATTTGTCATTATAGTGGGAAGGACGACTGTCGCTACTCTTAAACCCGGAAGAAATACCTTTGAAAAGCTTTTAATATAAATAACCCTGCCAGTGGGATTAAAAGAAAAAAACGGATCCGCTTTTTTATTAGGATCTAAATCTCCTAAAAAATCATCCTCCACAATATAAACATCATATTTTTCTGCTAATTTCACAATCTTTCTTTTTTCGTCATTTGTATAGCTATGACCAAGAGGATTATGGAATCTCGGCACAGTATAAAAAAACTTAATGTCATTATTGCGAAAAATATAGTCAAGTCGATCTAAATCAATGCCCTCCATTGTTAAATCAATCCCAAAAGTTGTAGCTTGTTGCAGATGGACAGATTCTATAAAACCAAAATAGGTAGGCTGTTCTATTAATATATTATTTTTACCATTCGGAAAAGGCATCGCCGCTAGTAAATGTAATGCTTGCTGTGAGCCCGAGACAACAAATAATCGATCAGGTTCAGTAAAGATCTGTAAGTTCTGCAGATACTTAGCCAATTGTACACGTAGTGAGTAAAGCCCTTGCTGATCACTATAACTAAATAATTCTTCTTTATATGTGTCAATAGCTTGATTGATGCAATGCTGAAATTCAATATAGGGCATAATGCTTTTGTCTGGGCCAGCTGATAAAAAATCAATAACTTGTTGGTTTGTAGTTGGTTGCTCTATGTTATTCACAACATAATAGCCACTTTTGGGTTTGGAAAAAATAAGATGCTCCTTTTCTAATTCATTATACGCTCTTATCACTGTATTTTTACTGCAGGAAAATTGCTCAGACAGTTGTCGAACGGAAGGTAGTTTACTGCCTGCAAGGAGCACACCATTAGCAAGCTGCTCTTTAATGTCCTCTACAACCTCTAAATATTTTGCAATCATCATCTTTCCTCCTTTATCTGTACCAGGACAGTTGGTAGAAAATTCTGTTTATTTTTGAGGTAGTGCCACTTACTATGGATTATACCAGGGACAGATGGAGAGGAAAATGGAAGGATGAGAACATGCAGGATAAAAGAAAAGAAAAAATAGGTTTGCTGTTAGGATTTGTGGGCGTAATTTGCTTTAGTCTAACGTTACCCGCAACAAGTACAGCTGTACCATATTTTGGAGCGACAATTGTAGGGTTGGGGAGAGCTGTCATTGCGGCGTTCATCGTCGCCATTGTTTTACTTGTAAGAAAAGAAAGACTACCGACTGCTAGACAATTTAAAAGCTTGATAATAGTATCTTTTGGGGCTGTATTAGGGTTTCCTTTACTTACATCTTGGGCAATGACAAGGTTACCAGTTTCTCACGGAGCGGTAGAATTAGCACTTTTACCTTTAGCGACTGCGGGCTTTGCTCTATTCAGAGCAGGTGAACGTCCCTCATTTAAGTTTTGGTTATCGAGTGTTATTGGGGCTATAGCCGTTATTATATATGCTAGCTTTTTAGGCTTAGGCCAATTACATATGGCAGATCTAGCATTATTAGCAGCAGTTGTAATATTAGGTCTTAGCTATGCAGAAGGAGGACAGTTAGCGAAGGAATTAGGGAGCTGGCAGGTGATTGCTTGGGCTATTTTGATGGCGGCTCCCTTTTTTATTGTCCCCGTCATTTCTAATTTTTCCTTGGAAATGCTACATGCCCCTCTTACAGCGTGGGTTAGCCTGTTATATTTAGCTGTTGTCAGTCAGTTTTTAGCATATGTTGCTTGGTATGGGGGAATGGCTTTAGGAGGTATTGCAAGAGTTAGTCAGATCCAATATTTACAGCCATTTTTAATGATTCTTTTTGCTACGCTATTTTTAAATGAATCCATCTCTTGGTTTACGATCGTCGTGGCAATGATTGTTGTGATTTCCGTCATTGTTGGCAAAAATACAACCATTACAAAGAAGGATGCTAATACAGCTCAAATAAACATCATCAAAGAATAGTAGCCATTTCTTCATTGCCACATCGTTTATAATAAAGGAGGAGGTGCTATCTATGAAAATTAAATTTTTTAGTCGGGCGAATTGTCCTTTATGTGTAGAAGGGCTACAGACATTAAAGCTTGTTCAGGAAGATGTTCTATTTGATATTGAAATAATTGATATAGAGCAGGATGATCGTATACATGAAAAATATATGCTAATGATTCCGGTTGTTGAAAAAGAGGGTGTCGTCATTCAGTATGGTCATTTAGATTATGCCACGTTAATGGAGCGATTAGGCAGTTAATCTACTGAAAGTATAAAGAGTTATTAACGGTATAAATGACTTTATTATTAGCTGTCATTCTCACAATTCACAAATTGTTCAATGAAAGCGGTTTGAATTTGAACAGTTTGTGAAGACCTTCACATTAGACTTTCTTTTCCTAAAAATCGGAGTAGAATAGGTATCAAGTAAGAAGTTGTTATAAAACAGTTTAGCGAATGTATCACAAATTTTAGTGGTTGTTATATTACAAAAATGAATGATGTGAAGGGAGATTTTACAATGTGGGTTATTACAGTATTTGAGAAAAAGGACGTTCGTATTTTTGAATTTACAAATAAAACTGAAGCAACAAAAGCTTTAGAAGGTTTTAAAAAGAACGCAATTTTATCTTTCACTAAATAAGTTCAACAAAGTCTTGTAGCTGTTTTTAGAGCTATGAGGCTTTTTTTTTATCTAGAACAATACAACTACTTGCACTTTAAAACAATGCATATTATAATAAAAGCATAAGTGGGACACAAAATAATTAAGTGGGTTAAAAATAAACCCACTACTATTAATTAGGGGAGTAGATAGATATGTTAACTGTTCCAGAGGCACAGCAAAGGCTACTTCCTGAAATGTATCCGCTTCTGCAAGCAAGATATCGAATATTGCAAGCCGTTCAACTCATGCAACCAATCGGACGACGTACACTAGCTGATTCACTGAAAATGACAGAAAGAGAAATACGCAAAGAAACTGATATTTTACGTGAACAAGGGTTATTAGATGCGCAAAAGTCGGGTATGGTATGTACAGATGATGGTGAAATAGTCATTGAAAAATTAAGAACCATCGTTTATGAATGGTCTGGTTTAACCCAGCTTGCAAAAGTGCTTGAAAGCCACTTTGGCATCCAACGTGTAGTCGTAGTTCCTGGTGATTACAATGAGGATCATACAATCCTAAGCATGCTAGGCAAAGAAGCAGCCTTGCAATTTATGTCGGCTGCTTTTGATGAGCAAGTTGTAGCTGTCACTGGTGGAAAATCTGTTGCCTCACTTGCGCAGTTTTTACATCCTTTAGACGGACAAAAGGATATCACTTTTGTAGCTGCACGCGGGGGGATTGGACATGAAATGCAAATGCAGGCCAATACACTTGTTGCAACATTTGCCATGCAAATGGAAACACAATACCGTACTTTATTTTTACCAGAGCATTTAAGTGAGCAAGCTTATCAAGCGATGCTAACAGAGCCTATGGTAACAGAAATGATGGCCTTCTATGATCAAGCAGATTGCGTCATTCATGGGATTGGCTCTGCAGAGGAAATGGCGATTCGTCGTAACTCATCTCCTGAGGATTTGCGAATTCTTGAGGAAAAAGGCGCTGTGAGTGAGGCTTTCGGCTATTATTTCAATGCAGACGGAGAAATAGTACATCGTATACGCACAATTGGTATCCAGCTTGAGCAGGTACAAAACAGTGAGCAGGTCATTGCAGTTGCAGCAGGAAAACAGAAGGTCAATGCAATGCTTTCTTATTTCAAAGTAGCACCTAAGCAAACCATATTTGTAACAGATGAAGCAGCGGCCAAAGCAATTGCTGCTAAAATATCTTCTATAGAAAATAAGCATCTTGAATGATGGCAAAGTTGTAAACATGTCACTCGATCTCAGAAAGTGCTTAAGCATTTTTTGAATGAGCATAAAGTAAATTTTGATGTCTCTATTCATAGAGACAGACATCACACATTATTGGAGGAATTAACAATGGCATTAAAATTAGCGATTAATGGATTTGGACGTATTGGACGTTTAGTATTTCGTGAGGCAATGAAGCATGATGAATTTGAAGTAGTAGCCGTAAACGACTTAACAGATGCTGGTCAGCTTGCGCACTTATTGAAATATGATTCAGTACACGGTATCTATGATGCTGAAGTCAATGCAGATGAAGATTCTTTCGTAGTAAATGGTCAACGTGTAAAAGTATATGCTGAAAAAGATCCTGCACAATTACCATGGGGTGAATTAGGCGTAGATGTAGTGCTTGAATGTACTGGTCGATTCCGTTCAATGGAAGAAGTAGGCAAGCATATTGAAGCAGGGGCGAAAAAAGCGATTCTATCGGCACCAGCAAAAGGCGCAATGCCTACATTTGTTATGGGTGTAAACCATGAGGATTATAACCCAGCAACTGATGATGTGATCTCCAATGCTTCTTGTACAACTAACTGTCTAGCACCAGTAGCTAAAGTGCTTGATGAGAAATTTGGCATTGAACGTGGTATGATGACAACAATTCACTCTTATACAAATGACCAACGAATTCTAGACTTCCCACACTCTGACCCTCGTCGTGCACGAGCTGGAGCGGTATCTATGATTCCAACAACAACAGGTGCAGCAGTAGCTGTATCAAAAGTATTGCCACAATTAAAAGGTAAGCTAGATGGTTTCTCTATGCGTGTGCCAACACCTAACGTATCATGTGTTGACTTAGTTGTAGAGCTAAAAGCAGATGTATCGAAAGAAACGATTAATGCAGCATTAAAAGAAGCTTCTGAAAATGAATTAAAAGGCATTTTAGATTACAATGAGCTACCATTAGTATCAATTGATTATAACGGTAACCATTATTCTTCTACGGTAGATGGCCTTTCAACAATGGTGTTAGAAAACAAAATGGTGAAGGTTTTAGCTTGGTATGATAACGAAATTGGTTACTCTACTCGCTTAATGGACCTAGCTTTATACATTGCTGAACAAGGCTTAAACCATAAATAAGTATCATATTTCGACATTTTGAGTAAAAAGTGTGACATATTACTGCTTTTTATGCACAAAAAGTATAGCCTTTATAATATCGAATAGATATAATATACAAGGGTATTGGGAGTAAGGGATAACCCTTACTCCTTTTTTTCTAGATTCAGCAGAAAACGCCCACCTCTATAGGTGGTGAGATGAACACACAAATTACTCTCTTGATTCATTAGTGTCCAATCACCGACTGAAACAAGAAGATAAAAGCCTCAGCGAATGTCACAGATTTTGAAGAGGAGCAAGTTCGAAAAAAATCTGGAGGCAATTACGCAGTGGCGTAATTGATACATGTTGATGCAAGACATCGCAGTTAACTTTTGCTACTATAAAAACAAGTATTAGGGTTCATTATCAAAAGTTGGAGAATCCTACTTACACGAGATAGTGATGCTGAAAAAGTACCAAAATGACTTTTCAATTTAGTAAGCATGGTGTAGAGCCAAGATGGGTAAAACACAAGAGTGTAAGACTAAAACGAACTTTGAAGGGAGTTTCTTCATGTTAAATAAGAAAACAATGAAAGATATTGATGTTAAGAGTCAACGCGTTTTTGTACGTGTAGATTTTAATGTACCAATGGCAGACGGTGCTATTACAGATGAGACGCGTATTCGTGCAGCTATTCCTACAATTGAGTATTTAGTAGAACAGGGTGCTAAAGTTATTCTAGCTTCTCACTTAGGTCGTCCAAAAGGTGAAGTAAAAGAAGATATGCGTTTAACAGCTGTTGGCATTCGCTTAGCAGAATTAATGGGCAAGCCTGTTACGAAGCTTGATGAATCCATTGGGCAAGCAGTGGAAGAAGCCGTTGCAAACATGCAAGATGGAGACATTCTACTGCTTGAAAACGTACGCTTCCATGCTGGCGAAGAGAAAAATGATCCAACATTAGCACAGCAATTTGCTCAGCTAGCAGATATTTATGTTAATGATGCTTTTGGTGCAGCCCACAGAGCCCATGCTTCTACAGAAGGAATTGCTAAGCATATTCCAGCTGTATCTGGATTCTTAATGCAAAAGGAATTAGATGTACTTGGTAAGGCATTGTCTAACCCTGAGCATCCGTTTACAGCCATTATTGGTGGTGCCAAAGTAAAAGATAAAATTGGTGTTATTGAAAGCCTCTTAGAAAAAGTAGATCACTTAATTATCGGTGGTGGTTTATCCTTTACCTTTATTAAGGCACAAGGCCACGATATCGGTAAATCATTGCTAGAGGAAGATAAAATTGAGCTAGCAAAATCCTTTATTGAGAAGGCAAAAGCAAAAGGTGTGCAATTACATATGCCAGTCGACGCTGTTGTGGCAAATGAATTTTCACAGGATGCTGAAACACAAATCGTTGATGTAGATGCTATTCCCGCTGATTGGATGGGCCTAGATGTTGGACCTAAAACGGCTGCAAACTATGCAGAAGTTATCAAAAACTCTAAATTAATCATTTGGAATGGACCAATGGGTGTCTTTGAAATGGACAAATTTGCAAACGGCACAAAAACAGTTGCTGATGCAATGGCAACAACAGCTGGCTACACAGTAATCGGTGGCGGTGATTCAGCTGCAGCAGTTGAAAAATTTGAAGTAGCAGATAAGATGGATCACATTTCTACAGGTGGTGGTGCTTCCTTAGAATTAATGGAAGGCAAAGAGCTTCCAGGGATTGTAGCACTAAACGATAAATAAGCTAATCGGAGGCAAAATGATGCGTAAACCAATTATTGCAGGTAACTGGAAAATGTTTAAAACATTTGAAGAGGCTATTCAGTTTGTAGATGCTGTACAAGAAAAACTTCCTTCCAATGACAAAGTAGATGCTGTTATTTGCGCACCAGCTCTTTACCTACCTACACTTGTACAAGTTGCTAGTGAGTCAGAGCTGGCAATTGGTGCACAAACTATGCACTATGAAAATGAAGGTGCTTTTACGGGTGAAATTAGTCCAGCGCAGCTAGCAAGTGTGGATGTTGACTATGTCATTTTAGGACACTCTGAACGTCGCGAATACTACAATGAAACAGATGAAGCGATTAATAAGAAGGTAGCTGCAGCACTTGCACATACTATCGTACCTATTATTTGCTGTGGCGAAACACTCGAAGAACGTGAAGCAGGCACAACAGAGCAAAAAGTGGCAGGCCAAATTAAAGCGGCACTTGCTGGGTTTGAAGCACAGCAAGTAGAGCATATGGTCATTGCGTATGAACCGATTTGGGCGATTGGTACTGGTAAAACGGCTACGGCAGACGATGCAAATCAAGTATGCGGAGCGATTCGAGCAGTAGTAGAAGAGCTATATAATGCTGAAACTGCGAATGCTGTGCGTATTCAATATGGTGGCAGTGTTAAGCCTGATAACATTCAGGAGCTTTTATCGAAAGAACATATTGATGGTGCTTTAGTTGGTGGAGCAAGCTTACAACCAGAATCTTATTTAACATTATTGGAGGCGGCAGCAAATGCCTAAAAAGCCAGTAGCATTAATTATTTTAGATGGCTTTGCATTTCGAGATGAAACATTCGGGAATGCAGTAGCACAGGCCAATAAGCCTAATTTTGATCGATATTGGCATCAATTTCCTCATGCGACATTAACAGCAGCGGGAGAAGCCGTTGGATTACCTGAAGGACAGATGGGGAATTCTGAGGTGGGGCACTTAAATATCGGTGCAGGACGTATCGTCTATCAAAGCTTAACACGCTTAAATAAATCTATTCGTGATGGAGATTTCTTCACGAATCAAGCCTTTTTAGATGCAGTAGCACATGTGAAAGCTCATCAGTCAAAGCTACATGTTATGGGCTTATTATCAGACGGTGGTGTTCATAGTCATTATGAGCATATGTTTGCACTATTAAAGCTAGCTAAACAGCAGGGATTAGAGGAAGTTTATGTACATGGCTTCTTAGATGGTCGTGATGTTGGTCCAACAACAGCATTAGACTATATCGAAGAAACGGAAAAGCAAATGGCTGAAATAGGCATAGGGCAATTTGCTTCCATACATGGACGTTACTACGCTATGGATCGTGACAAGCGTTGGGATCGTGTTGCACTTACGTATAATGTATTGGTAGATGGTGTTGGCCAAGCAGCAGAGAGTGCTAAAAGTGGTGTAGCAGCATCCTATGAGCGTGAAGTAACCGATGAATTTGTCATCCCATTTAGCATTCAAGAGCATGGTGAGCCAGTAGCAACAATTGGCGATCATGATGCAGTGATTTTCTTTAACTTCCGTCCCGATCGTGCCATTCAGCTGTCAACAGTTTTTACAAATGAAGCATTCGATGGCTTTGCTATATCTGCAAATCATCCAAAGAATTTAAAATTTGTGTCCTTCACCCACTATAGTGATGAAGTCAACGCACAGGTTGCTTATGAAAATGACAACTTGAAAAATACAATTGGTGAAGTATTAGCGACGAATGGGAAAACACAGTTGCGGATTGCGGAAACTGAAAAATATCCACATGTTACATTCTTTATGAGTGGTGGACGTGAGGAAAAATTCCCTGGTGAGGAACGTATTTTAATTGCTTCTCCAAAGGTGGCGACATACGATTTAAAACCTGAAATGTCTGCCTATGAGGTGACAGAAGCCTTACTTGCAGAAATTGCGGCTGAAAAATTTGATGGCATTATTCTTAACTTTGCCAACCCTGATATGGTTGGTCATAGTGGAATGCTGGAGCCAACAATTAAAGCCATTGAAGCAGTAGATGAATGCTTAGGGAAAGTAGTAGACGCACTCCTTGCAAAAGGTGGCGCAGCTATTATTACAGCTGACCATGGCAACTCTGATGAAGTGTTAACTTTAGCAGGTGAGCCAATGACAGCTCATACAACAAATCCTGTTCCAGTAATTGTGACAAAATCAAATATAATGTTAAGAAATGGTGGTATTTTAGCCGATTTAGCGCCAACCATGTTAGAATTATTAGAGGTGTCACAGCCTACTGAAATGACAGGACAATCATTAATTGAAAAAGAGGAGAATTAATTATGCCATTTATTACACAAGTTTATGCGCGCGAAGTTTTAGACTCACGTGGGAACCCAACAGTAGAGGTTGAAGTATTTACAGAATCAGGCGCATTTGGCCGCGCAATCGTACCATCAGGTGCATCAACAGGTGAATACGAAGCGGTAGAATTACGCGATGGTGACAAATCTCGTTACCTAGGCAAAGGTGTATTAAAAGCAGTTGAAAATGTAAACACAATTATTGCGGAAGAATTAGAAGGTAACTATTCTGTTCTTGATCAAGTAGTCATCGACAAAGCTTTAATCGAGCTAGATGGCACAGAAAACAAAGGCAAGCTTGGTGCCAACGCAATTCTAGGTGTATCCATGGCAGTTGCACATGCTGCGGCAGATTATTTAGATGTACCTCTTTATCAATATCTTGGTGGGTTCAATTCTAAGCAATTACCAGTACCAATGATGAACATCCTAAACGGTGGTGCTCACGCAGATAACAATGTTGACATTCAGGAATTCATGGTTATGCCTGTTGGTGCAGAATCATTCCGTCATGCATTACGTATTGGCGCGGAGATTTTCCATAGCCTAAAAGCTGTTCTAAAAGCAAAAGGCTACAACACAGCAGTAGGTGATGAAGGTGGTTTCGCACCAAACCTTGGCTCTAACGAAGAAGCAATTACAGTGATCTTAGAAGCGATTGAAAAAGCAGGCTACAAACCAGGTGACGAAGTGAAACTTGCAATGGACGTAGCATCCTCTGAACTATTCAATAAAGAAGATGGCAAATACCACTTAGATGGTGAAGGTGTTGTCAAAACTTCTGAAGAAATGGTGGATTGGTACGAAGAGTTAACAAATAAATACCCAATCATTTCAATTGAAGATGGCTTAGATGAAAACGACTGGGCTGGACACAAGCTATTAACAGACCGTATCGGCAAACGCGTACAATTAGTAGGTGATGACCTATTTGTAACAAATACGAAAAAGTTATCAGCAGGTATTGAGCAAGGTGTAGGCAATGCAATCCTGATCAAAGTAAACCAAATCGGTACGTTAACTGAAACATTTGAAGCAATCGAAATGGCCAAACGTGCAGGCTACACAGCGGTTATTTCTCACCGTTCTGGTGAATCAGAAGATGCGACAATTGCTGATATCGCTGTTGCAACAAATGCTGGTCAAATTAAAACAGGTGCTCCATCACGTACAGACCGTGTAGCTAAATACAACCAACTTCTTCGCATCGAAGATCAACTTGGTTCAACAGCAGAGTATCTTGGTTTAAATTCATTCTATAACTTAAAATAAGTATTTGATTAAAGAGAAAATAGGCAATACGAATGTATTGTTTCAACCTCTGATTTATAAGTGTGAGAAACACTTGTAGATTGGAGGTTTTTTCGTGCTTATTAAAGATTTGTTGAAAGAATTTACACTCGAATTACAGATTAAAAATTAGTCAATCAGAACAACAGAAACTTATAACTACAATACAACTCACTTCATTCAATATCTGGACGAGTTTCATAAGATGAATGAAATGGAAGACATTTCTACAGTTCAAGTAAAAAAATATATGCAACATCAATTAAAAATTGGTAAAAAGGCGACTTACATTAAGGCTGTAATTAAATCGTTGAGGTCGTTTTACACGTATTTGGTGGCGGAAGAATATGTCACATTAAACATCATGGCACGCGCCGAATCGTTGTGTGATGAAAGGTAGGCACATTATCGTAACATTATTCAGACCATTGGAGGGAGTCGCAAAACAAAAACGTTATGTACCTTGCAAAATGCTAGATACCTCAGCAGAGGTACTCTCCTCTATAGAGAGCACCTGTGACGGATTAACGCATACAAAATTGTATTAGGTGTATTTAAATATAGAACGCAATTTTGCATTGGTTAACATGCTGTATACAAAGTATATACCATTATCTACGAACAGTGTTCGTACTATAGTCATTGAACACTCTGTTATTATTATCCTAATTACATAATATAAACCAATACATAATTACATAATGATATAATGATATAAATTACAATGAGGAGTTAATAACATGAAGAGAAAAACAAAATCTGCAATTGTTATCATTGCAATATTGATAATTTTTGGAGGGATTTTTGGTTACATTAAATCCACCGAACAAATGGAAAAAACTGTTACCAAAAAAGAAAGAGCCACTATTGTTGTTGACGGAGTAGCGCTTGAAGATAAAAAAGTTACAAAAGAAGAATTGCTTTATCCTGACAATTTAATGGAAAGCAAAGTAAATGAAACTATCCATAGCATGTCTCACCAAAAAGTGAAAGCTGCTTCTCAATGGGGTCGTGAGCGAATAACACAAGAAAAAGTTGACCGATTGTTAACTGTAGTTAAAATGAACGATTATAAATATAAAGATCTTTACATTTCAATATTAGAAAGATGGTCGAAAGGTGACTTTTCAAACGCCGTTGACGACCATAACAAAATTTGGGAATTGCAAGGTGGCGATGACACAACAAATTCAGGAAGAGCAACTCGTTTATTATCGCCCGAGGAAGAAGAGCAGTATATTGAACAATTTTACACAGATGAAAAATAGGTGAATTTTTAAATTGTATGCAAAGTTTTCTGTTTGTTACCATTAATATTTATTACACAAAATCCACCAATTACTAGGATACAAAAACATTATCGGTGGAGGGTTTTATTTATGAACGAAGAAAGAAGCGGCACGAGCAGGCCAATACGGTGCAGGTTTCAACATCGTAGCACAAGAGGTAAGAATGCTTTTTAGTGTGACAGCTATAGCAAGATAAGTGAACAAATGCCGCTTTACATAAAAGGCGTCTTACGATAATAAGAAAGGACAGTCTACTATATTAGACTGTCCTGACTATTATTATGGCTGAGCCCAATGCTGATCTAGTTCATGATCGAGATAGACCCAGCCCTTCCAGGCAAGATGAATTGTATCCATTATAAAATAAGGATCATATTCATGATCTGAAAAATCAACATAAGCAACCCTTGAATCCTGTAATACTTGCTCCATTTTATCGTAATACTTTTGACGACGATCCTCAGGATAGCCATTATAATCATACCAATAGCCATTAACTGGAATGGAGACGAATAGTGGCTTCGCACCTGCATCCTTTAAAACATCTATCACGAGTTGGAAATCCTCATATTCAGGAGAGTTTGTATAATCCTCTTTTTTTCGTATATCTTTAAACGTTGAAAATTTAGCATTTACAAGTCGTTGATAGGCGCGATCTTCAATCATATAGTCATTGGATACACGCTTCTCCCCATATGCCTCTGCATGCTGCAATTGTTGCTCAAAGCTTTGATTGGCAATGAGCTTGTCATTACTTTTTAATGCATGACCTTTACGTGGGAAAAGGGAATAATATAAGTCCTTCTTTTCTAGTAACTCCTTGTGGAAACGCCCCGCGACCATAGCCATACGTCCAGTAATTGGTTTTTCCTTGCCGTTAGACATTTGATATTGATACATGGTCTTTAAGAGGCGATCTCGTTTGACAGTATCAAATTCTAGTAGGCGCTCCATTGCTCTTTTACGAAGGTTGGCATCCATTTCCTGATTAAAGGCTAAATCATAAGCATGTAACATGGAATAATTCGGTGAAAAGTGAAATTCACCCATGCCCTTCTCTGTAAACCACTGCGGGGAGATGATAAAGACCACTTTTTTATCCTTTAAATTCTTTTCTTGTGCTGCAAAATTCAAGAAGTGGGTAATGGACTGCATGCCTCCACGCCCAATCATAAATGTCGAATACGGAGCATCAGTTGCTCGCGTATAATTGTATGGATGGAACGGATCAAAACGGTTTAATTCCGAGGAGCCATAAAGTGGCATGGAATTAGGCTCCTGCAACATGCGCTCCTGTAAATAGGTGCCCTGAAATACAAGTGGAGACATGTTCGTTTTGGCTTGCTCCACATCCTCATTGGATATCCATGCTTTAATCCAAGCATTAGGAAAAAAGACAAAGCCAGTAAAAAGAGCACATGCAATAAATAAAGAAAGAAAGCCTTTTTTGATCATTGTCTTTCAGCTAATTTCCCTGCAATTCGATTAGGCGTATTCCATTCTTCACGATTGAAATCAGTAATAGGGACAGAAATATTAAAACGATTTTCAATTTCGACTAGTAAATTAATTGTTCCAAACGAATCTAGTAAACCTTCTTCAAATAAATCAATATCTGGGTTTTCTACAATAATTTCATCTTCACATAACTCGACTAGCATTTCTAAAACTTGTTGTTGATCCATTAATAATTCTCCTTTAGTGAACAGGCTCTTACAGCCCTTTGTTTAAAATAATGTGCCAGAAAAAATATAGAAGCCGAAGCATACAGCATGAAACGTAATAATTACGCCAATAGCATGCGTCCATTTATTTTTTGGCCAACGCTTATGCTTTTTATTCCAGCGTTCAAATTTATCAAAGCTGATAATCAATAGGGCATGATAGAGTCCATAGACCACAAAGTGCCATTCCAGACCATGCCAAATACCCATTAAAAAGAATAGTAAAAAGAAGCCTATATACGAAATAGCAAATTTATTTTTTAGCCATTTTTTCTTTGTCATCCAAAGGACAAAGCGCATATAGACATAATCCCTAAACCAGAAGGAAAGGCTCATATGCCAACGATTCCAAAAATCTTTAATATTACGGCTGGCGAATGGGCGATTAAAGTTAATTGGTGTTTGGATACCCATTAGTCTGCTCACACCAACAGCAAATGCACTATAGCCAGCAAAATCAAAGAATAAGTAAAAGCTATACATATACATATACGCTAGCTGCCCCTGAAAAGGTGTCAAATAGTTATACGTATGGTTAGGCAAATAAATAAGCGTGTAGTTGTAAATTAAATAAGCCAAAATAAACTTATATAAAAAGCCGACAAAAATATAATTAATGCCACTCAATAGCAGCTTTTGGTAATCTCCCGAGGAAGGTACGGTATGAAAATCCTTTGTAAAACGACGCCAACGATCAATAGGTCCCGATGATACGGTAGGAAAGAATAATAAGAAATAGACTAGCTCTACTACAGAAATTTTCTCTTTCATCAAGCCATCACGGGTTTCTAAAATCATTTGTACCGCTTTAAACGTAATGTAGGACACACCAAGGAAGCCAAATACATGATGTAACCCGAGAATTGGCAAAACCTTCACAAGAATCAGGGGTAATATGGATAAAAGCACTGCTATTATAAAAATGGTACCGCTATTTTGCTGAAGTCGGTAACGCTGATAAGCCACAATAAGTACAACCTGAAAGACAGTAAATAGTACGAGCGAGATCGTCCCGTTTAATGAATGTCCGAAGATTAATGCTAAGACAATGACCGATACAAAAAGATTATAACGTTTCGAAGATTTGCCTCGTAACCCTAAGAGGATGGTAGGTAATAATAAAAGTCCGATGATCACAAAAAATGCTATATTTCCATAAGGCGTCATACTGTCTCCATAACCGCCAATCCTTTACGATCTACCTTACCATTTGGATTTAGTGGTAAAGCGTCCATATATTTAAATGTTTTCGGTATCATATAGGCAGGTAAGTACGCCGATAAAAGAGCCTTTAATTGCTTTGTTGTTTTAAAAGCAGCGTCTGTTAATGGCTCACGTAAAACAATATGGGCACTAAGAGAAATGATTTCCTTCTCTTTATAAACAGGTACAACAACACAGCTTGAAACAGGTGGCAGGTTACTGATTTGTTTTTCAATCTCTTCAATCTCAAGACGGTAGCCATGTAATTTCACTTGGAAATCCTTACGACCTGAAAAGAACAAATAACCATCCTGCTCATAGCCTATATCACCCGTTTGATAGATGCGATCGCCATTAACGATCGGAAAAGCTTTAGCTGTTAATTTAGGCGCTCCCAAATACCCGGCACTAACGGTTGGCCCTGAAATAATAATTTCTCCATCCTCGGCTACAGATACGTTTGGCTCCGTTATAGGGGCAATCGGTAATTGTTCGAAGCGTGCTACTAGCTCTTTCGACACCTTTACATAGGATACAGCGACGGTTGTTTCCGTAGGACCATATAAATTATAAATTGTTGCCTGTGGAAAACGGAACATCAACTCGTTACATACCGCTATCGGTAAAACCTCTCCGCAAAATAAAAAAGTATCCAACCTAGGCATGAGTTTTTGATCCCATTCTTTGTTCATCAAACACATCTTGGCAAAGGAAGGTGTAGAAGTCCATACACGAGTATTTGACGTCGCTAAAGAATCAAACAAGGCTTTTGGATTAGCAATTTCTTGCTGTGTAATCGCATAAAGCGTGTGTCCACCTACAAGAGCTGGGTAGAGATCCATAACAGATAAATCAAAGGAATAAGGTGCTTGATTTAAAAATACGCCGTCTTGCTGTAAAGGGAAGTGTTCCTGCATCCACCTAACAAAGTGTGTTAGATTACTAGCTGTTATTTGTACCCCTTTTGGTTGACCTGTTGAACCAGAAGTGTAAATAATATAATGGATATCCTCATCTCGAACCCATGTTGCGGATGATAGGATCACGTCCTTTGAGGAGGCATCCAGAATATCATGCACTGCCATAACTGGCAGGTTCAACGGCATCTGTAATAGCTCTGTTGTCAATACTAAACCTGCTCCAGAAGCTTCTGTAATGAGCTGTAATCTTTCGGATGGTGTTGACGAATCAACAGGTACATATGGATGGCCAGCCTTTACAGCTCCGATAAACGCAACAATTTGTAGGGGGGACATATGTCCATAAATGACTATAGGTTGTTGTCTCCGCAACTTAAGCTTCATTAAATAATCGGCAAGACGATCTGATAAATGCCAAAGCTCACTATAAGTTAAGGAGGCATTGTGTGTCTGATAAGCAGTTTTTTGTGGCTGCTGGAGGGCCACACGTTCAATAGCTGCCAAAATACTTAACATATTTTAATCTCCTTTATTTAAAATTCCGTATATATAAATGGTCCAGCGTTCATATCATGGAAGCCATGTATAAGAAACAGCAGTACCAAAACAATCAAATAAAACAGCGTGAAGCCAATGAAGCGTAAATACTCATTATTCTTGATGGATTGCATTTGTCCACCTCCAATGAAAAAAAGTATAGGATTAAACTTTCAAAAAAATAGTAATTTACTAGTTAAAAATCCTTACCTTATGTTTTTAACACTGATTTGACGGAATGTGGAGAAAAATGTTGCTGAATTAAGATGAATTCAGTAAATCATAAGATTAATTTAAGGTAAATTTAAGGTTTTGGGGGGATATGTAGAGTTTACAAATTATTGGCTGGTTTACTTATGTAAAAAAAGCACGAACATAAGGGAATAATCTCAACTTATGTTCGTGCTATTATTTTTATTTCACTTCATTAATAACTTTTTTAGATACATAAAATTCAGAGCCATTGTAGACATTGATTGTATCAAATGTATGAGTCTTTGCCGTGTTTGAGGAAGTTTGTTCATACGTCATCGTGTTTTTATTGACTGGAATTTTCACTGTGATATCTGCTTTTTGTGCAATAAATGTTGGGTTTTCTTTATCCGATAAGTCAATTTTTGTTGTAAATCCTTTTTCCGTAAATGCCTTCGTTGCAGGCACATATAAATCATTTGTTAATGTGTTTAAGTCAAAGCCCATAAAGCGTGCCATTGTATGGGCTAAATCAGTGTTTTCTACTAATCCTGTCAATTTAGAAGGACCAAATGAATATAAGAATACATCTTCCCCCGTATGACCACCTGTTGTATAACCAATGTTTGCACGATTGGCTAGCATTTTTACCATTTCATTGCCTAAGTCTTTAGCAGACTGTAATGTTTTAAGCTCGTCCTCCGTTAATGAATCTAAGCCATAAAGAGCAGCGACCTCAACTAAATTAGAGCGATCTTCTTTTAGTTGGCTTAAAGCTCCTTCAATGGTCATTGTAGCTTTTTTTAACGGGTCGATGTAGGCAGAAACTGGAATGCTGGAATAGGTACTAGTAGTGTTAGCGTTCCCCATCGTAATGCCACTATTTCCATGATCAGTTACTGCGATGACTAAAGTATTACCATCTTCCTTCGCAAAATCAACCGCTTCTTTCACTGCATCATCGAATGATAAAATATCGCTAATGATACCAATAGTATCATTGGCATGTGCAGCCCAGTCAACCTTACTACCTTCTACAAAGAGGAAGAAGCCATCCTCATCCTTTTTCAGCGTATTGATTGCTTTATTTGTCATTTCAGCAAGTGTAGGCTCAGATGCTCTTGTTTTAGCACGATCTAAATCATAAGCAAGTGCACTTGGCGCAAAGCTTCCCCAAATTTTTGAGGATTGACTGTTAAATAGCTCATCGCGCGTTTTAACGAGATCATAATTTTTTTCATTCAAAACCTTGATTAAATCCTCGCCATCTTGACGAGCATTTTTCGATGTGCCTGGTGATAGTGATTCCAGACCACCGCCTAAGACAACATCAATATTTTGATAAACCTGCTGCTCTGCTATATCCCCATATTGACTTCTATTGTTGACATGGGCAGAAAAACCAGCAGGTGTAGCATGTTGAATTTCGGAAGTAGAAATTAATCCAGTGGCCATACCTTGCTGCTTAGCTCCTTCTAGCACATTGGCTACAGGTCGGAAGGCATCTTCCTTAGCGATTTGGGCTAATCCAGGGGAGTTGATCACAGAGGGCAGCACACCTATATATTTATCGTTCGATTTATGCCCAGTTGCTAATGCTGTCGCAGCTGGTGCAGAATCAGTAATGGCAGATTCAGCAGAATATGTGCGCATAGCACCCGATAAAATTTCATCCATTGCTAGGCTTTCACCTTTATACCAGCGAGAAAGAGTGACAGCATTATTACTGCTACCATCCATCACAAGCATAATGACATTCGTCGGTTTCTTTACTTCGGCTGCATGTACCTCTTGCTGTGGGATACTAACTGCGGATAAAGTCACTGCACTTGCTAAGAACAATGAAGTCCATTTTTTTGCGTATTTCATGATTTTCCTCCTTTAGGTGAATTCAATTGTAAGTGTAAAGGAATGGTGTAAAGCTAGCGTTAAAGGTTTGTTAATGGAATATGGTAATTATGTAAATATTGGGGAAGGAAAGAATCTGTGTAAAAGTCACACAGATTCTTTTGGGGCATTATAAATTTTCCTGATGTTGTGCGCCATCAATTGTTTCATAATATAAAATGTCTTCTTCAATGTACAAGTTGAGGACTTCATCTTCAAGCAAGACTTCTTCCGAACCGTCCTGGACATTTATTTTTGTTAAATAACCAGCATTGTCATAGTCACTGCAATAAATGGAATCATCATAAGTAGCTAAATAATAGCATGCCGTTTCTGTAATTTGATTGTTTTCATTTGTGTCTAAATTATAAGAATAGACCATATTATCATTGATACTATTATAATAAATCACATCGTCCACAGTATTGGCATACCACATATCATGCATAAAATCATAATTGTTATTTGTAGCAGTAAAATAATTTTCATTTACCCATAAATGATCTTGTCTTAGTTTTTCATCACTGACTAAAAAGTATTCATAGGAAATCGCATAAGGCTCCGCTGAATCCACGTCATTCCACGTTGTATCAAGATGATACCAATTGCCATCGATACTGACTAAATTCCAAGCATGCAGCTGATCCTCACTATAGCCATATACGTATTTCGCTTCTACATCTGAAGCTAATAGTAGGCGATAAGCTAGTAGAGCATAGGCTTGACATACCGCAGTTTCCTCGTCTATCAGCTCAAAAACCGTCTGTCCCTCAGTAGAGCCTTGTTCTGTATAAGTGGCTAACTGTACGACCGTATCATTAATGATTTTAGCACGTTCAAAATCTGTCATATCTGTCGTAATATACTGGTCAGCAAAAGCCTCTACATATTGATCGACCTTTTGCTCCTTTTTGGCATCTGTTAAGTAATCAATCGACAACTCTACCAAATAGCCATTATCTATTTCCCAAGCCGTCCATTCATAAGTAAGAAAATAACCAGCTGTATAGGGATCGACGAAGGAAAGCAGGCTATTTAAGTCATTCAGCTGCACCTCAAAATCTTCGAAGTTTAGCTTCCCAGTATAAGGGACTTCAAAGTGCTGTTCAAACTTTGCTACTTGTTTTTCAACTTTTTTAGTGAATTGTAGTAAGGCAGGATCATCCTTAAATAATGAGGTTGAGAAAAGATCATTAGGTGAAAAAGAGGCAGATAGCGCTTTACTTTCTGGTTTCTTCATATCATTCTCTGTATCTTCTGCTAAGGTTGTAGTTGTTACATCCTCTTCCTCAAGAAGTAGGTCAATGGCCTTTGAGCATGCCGTAAGAAAGGGAATCATGCAGCATAGTACTAGCAGCGCTGTTATTTTTTTATTCATTTTCCCACCCTCCAAAAAAAGTTCATTTTTGCCATTATAATTTAATTTATTGGGAGTGACATCCACAAATAGTAGCATAAGTCGACAAGGGTGGAAGTATGAGGCGGAGAATTTCCAGCAAAACATAAAGCGAAGTTTGTCATCACAACCTTTTTTTGTTATAATGTAGTCTGTTGTGATGTTTCAAAGTTCGGGAGGTGCAGTGAATGCATACAGTAGTATTAGTTTCATTAGTTATCGTATCATTGGCGTTAATCGTTGTGGTATTACTTCAATCTAGTAAAAGTGCAGGCTTATCAGGTGCCATCTCGGGTGGAGCTGAGCAACTATTTGGAAAGCAAAAAGCACGTGGTATGGATTTAATCCTTCACCGTGCAACAATTGTGTTAGCTATAGTGTTCTTTTTATTAGCAATCGCTATTACAAAAATCTAATAGTTGAAGATATATCGCCTAACCGAATTGGTTGGGCGTTTTCTTTTATCATAGTTAAATGGTAATTTCCCTCTCAGTAGTAAAAAATGAATTGTAACACAATAACCAATGTCATCTGCTAGGCATCATCGAGATGACGAGAATGGGTATAGTATGTATAAGTGTTTTAGAATGAAGGAGTGCTTACAGTGAACAAATCATTATCACAGCCATTTTTCTTTCAGGCAGGACCTCGTGCTGTTTTATTATTACACGGCTTCACAGGAAGCTCTGCAGACGTACGAATGCTTGGTAGATTTTTAGAGAAAAAAGGGTATACTACATTAGCACCTCACTATAAAGGTCACGGTGTGGAACCAGAAGAACTAATCACAACAGGTCCAGCAGACTGGTGGCAGGATGTTATTGCCGCCTACAAACAGTTACAGGATGCTGACTATCAGGAAATAGCCGTTGCTGGCCTTTCATTAGGCGGTGTTATGGCATTAAACGTTGCATTAAATAATCCTGTTAAAGGCATTGTGACAATGTGTGCCCCTATGACAATGCGTACAACCGACGTTATGTTTGAGGGTGTTTTGAAATATGCAAGGGACTATAAAAAGTTCCAAGGGAAACAGGAAGAACAAATTGAAGCTGAAGTTGCAAGCATTGCTGACAAAGGCATGCCATCTCTCCAGCAGCTACGAGAATTTATAGCTCGCACTCGTCAAGAAATTGACATGATTTACGCGCCTATTTTCGTCGTACAAGCTACAAATGATGAAGTAATAGAGACAGAATCTGCCAACATTATATATAATCAAACTGAGTCACTTGAAAAGCACATCAAGTGGTATGAAAACTCAAAACATGTTATTACATTAGATCAAGAAAAAGATCAATTACATGAGGACATTTATCGCTTTTTAGAAAGCCTAAATTGGGCACAATAAATAATAAATAGGATTTTCTCATGAAGGAGGGAATATGTATGAAAGACCAAAAAGATACACTACAAAGTCGTTTACTCGATTTTTTCAGCAAAGATGATTATAAACCACTAACCGTCGGTGAAATCGAGGATGAATTCGGCTTTGAGGATGCGGAGGAGTTCAAGGAGCTTGTGAAAACACTTGTCCGCATGGAGGGGCAAGGCTTAGTTGTACGCTCTCGCTCCAATCGCTATGGCCTACCAGAGCGTATGAATTTACTAAGAGGTAAATTTATCGGACATGCGAAGGGCTTTGGCTTCGTGACACCTGATGTCGAGGGCATGGATGATGTGTTCATTCCGCCGCATGAAATTAACGGTGCCATTAATGGAGACATCGTTCTGATTCGTGTTTTAAAGGAATCATTTGGTGATCGACGTGAGGGTACGGTAACAAAGGTTGTCGAGCGTGGTCAAACAAGCTTTGTCGGCACATTCCAAGCTAACCGTGGCTTCGGCTTTGTTGTTCTAGACGATAAAAAGCTACCAATGGATATCTTTATTGCCAAAGGAGATACATTAGGAGCTGTCGATGGACATAAAGTTGTTGTTGAGGTAGCAACATGGCCAGAGGATTTAAAATCTGCTACAGGCTATATTACAAAAATTTTAGGGCATAAAAATGATCCAGGTGTGGATATTTTATCCATTTTGTATAAGCATGACATTCCACCTGAATTCCCAGATGAAGTCATTGCTGCGGCACAGCGTGTGCCAGATGAAATTACCGAGGCCGATTTAGTAGGGCGTCGTGATTTACGTCATGAAACGATTGTGACAATTGATGGTGCAGATGCAAAGGATTTAGATGATGCCGTAACCGTAACGAAAAATGTAGATGGAACGTATAAACTTGGCGTACATATTGCAGACGTAAGTTATTATGTAACGCAAGGCTCGGTCATTGACATTGAAGCTTATGATCGTGCGACAAGTGTTTATTTAACAGACCGTGTCATTCCAATGATTCCACATCGTTTATCAAACGGCATTTGTTCATTAAATCCACAGGTTGACCGTTTAACACTCTCCTGTGAAATGATTATTGATGCGAATGGTAATGTGGTTGCACATGAAATTTTCCAAAGCGTCATTAAAACGACTGAACGTATGACATATAAGGACGTTTACAAGATTTTAGAGGAGCAGGATGAGGCATTAATTGAACGCTATGAGCCACTTGTTCCAATGTTTAAAAACATGGCTGAGCTGTCTGGTATTTTACGCCGTAAACGCGAAATGCGAGGAGCTATTGACTTTGACTTCAAAGAATCTAAGGTGATCGTAAACGAAGAAGGATGGCCAGTGGATATTGAATTACGTGAACGAACAGTAGCGGAGAAATTAATTGAAGATTTCATGCTAGCTGCCAATGAAACAGTGGCAGAGCACTTCCACTGGATGAATGTACCGTTTCTATACCGTATTCACGAAGATCCAAAGCCTGAAAAGCTTCAACGCTTCTTTGAATTTGTCACGAACTTCGGTATTTTAATTAAAGGTACTGGTAATACCGTTCATCCTAAGGCATTACAGGATGTTTTGAAGGCTATTGAAGGGATGCCAGAGGAGCCTGTTATCTCTACGATGCTCCTACGTTCAATGCAGCAGGCGAAGTACTACCCTGAAAGTCTTGGACACTTTGGCTTATCAACGGATTTCTATACACACTTCACATCACCAATTCGTCGTTATCCTGACTTAGTTGTACACCGTTTAATTCGTACGTATTTAATTAACAAGGATACATCGAGAGAAACCATTGCACAGTGGAGTATGGCGATGGATGAAATTGCTGACCACACGTCTGAGCGTGAACGTCGTGCTGTTGATGCAGAACGTGATACAGACGCACTGAAAAAAGCACAATATATGTCCGACAAAATTGGCGAAGAATTCGAAGGGATTGTTTCATCCATTACAAACTTCGGTATTTTCGTGGAGCTACCAAACACCATCGAAGGACTTGTCCATATTAGCAATATGACTGATGATTACTACCGCTTCGATGATCGTCAAATGATTATGATCGGGGAACGAACGAATCGCCAATTCCGTATTGGGGATGAAGTGACAGTTCGTGTAGCAAATGTCATTATTGAGGAGTCATCCATTGACTTTGAAATCGTTGGAATGGTAACTTCATATGGACGAACACGCAAAGCAGCACCAACTGTTATTCATGCACGTAAAAATTACAGCGATAACAAAGGTGGACGCAGTCGCCGAAGCACACGCAGTGATGAGGAAAAAGGCGGACGTGGTGGCAATCGTAGAGGCGGTCGTCAAGAGGATGACCGTGGAACTCGTAGCTCATCAAAGCAAGGTGAACGACGCGAAAGTGACCGTGATCCACGTGGACGCCGCAAAGATGACTCAAGCCCAGGTCCTAAAAAACGCGTGAAGCAAAAGCAAAAGTTCTATGAGGGCATTGCCAAAAAAGGCAAAAAGAAAAAAACAAAACGTAAATAAGCCTAAGTGAAAGTATTCATTGAAAGGGTGCTTTCGCTTAAGCTCAACCTTTTAAGTAGAGGGTGAAAGATATGGCAAAAGGTTCTGGTAAAGTATTAGCACAAAACAAAAAAGCAGGCCACGACTACTTCATCGAAGAAACAATCGAAGCAGGCATGGTCCTAACAGGTACAGAAATCAAATCCATCCGTGCAGGTAAAGTCCAACTGAAAGACTCCTTTGTCCGCGTCCGCAATGGTGAGGCATGGATCAACAATATGCACGTTAGCGCCTTTGAACAAGGCAACCGTTTCAATCACGATCCACTACGCACCCGAAAGCTGCTGCTCCACAAAAAGCAAATCGGCGAGCTAGTCGGTGCCGTAAAACGTGACGGCTACACAATCGTTCCATTGAAAATGTACATCAAGGATGGCTATGCCAAGCTCCTTATCGGCATTGGTAAAGGGAAAAAAGATTACGATAAGCGTAGCGACATGCGCAAAAAAGAAGCCAAACGCGAGATGGAACGTGCCTTCAAGGAACGCCAGCGTTAAAAAGGCTGATGAGAAAGCAGGCAAGTGCCACTTTCTCATCAGCCTTTTATATTTTATGGATGAATAGTATAAATTTTAGAAGTTGATTGGAATTTGTCCGATAACTTCTATTTTTTTGGTCTTATAACACAAAAAAATTAAAATTTATTACACTTTTTTATCTTACAAGACATATGTTTAGAAAATTCTAACAATTAAAATTGTAGTAATAAATATCTCAATTCGAGGTGAGCATTATGAATAAAACAGTAATCGAAAAAATTACGCATATTGTTGGTGAAAAATACATTAAAAACTCAACTGCACAGCTTTTAGTATATTCCTATGATGCAACGGCAAATTTTCAGCGCTTACCTGATCTTGTCATTTCACCAGGGAATGCAGAGGAAATTGCTGAGGTAATTAAAGTATGTAATGAATATAGAATTTCAATTATTCCGCGAGGCTCTGGAACAAATCTTGCAGCAGGAACGGTGCCTTACGATGGGGGCGTAGTGATTTTATTTAATAGAATGGATCAAATTTTAAATTTCGATAAGGAAAATTTAACGATTACAGTCCAGCCTGGCATTATATCTGAGAATCTTTGTACATTCGTCGAAGCACATGGTTTATTTTACCCTCCTGATCCAAGCTCCATGAGAATTTCTACGATTGGTGGCAATGTTAGTGAAAACTCAGGTGGCTTGCGTGGCTTAAAATATGGTGTAACAAAGGATTATGTCAAAGGTCTACAAGTTGTTTTACCAAACGGGGATATTTTAGAAACAGGTGGCAAACTAGCAAAGGACGTAGCGGGCTATGACCTCACATCATTATTTGTTGGAGCAGAGGGAACATTGGGTGTCGTAACAGCGATTACTTTAAAGCTTATTCCGTTGCCCCAATATAAAATGACGAGCATCGCATACTTTGAATCCTTAGAGGATGCAGCAAGAACAGTCTCTAGTATTATTGCCAATAAAATCATTCCCGTAACGCTAGAATTTCTTGATAAAAAAACAATTAGCGCCGTCGAGCAATATATGAAAATTGGACTCTCAACAGATGTAGAAGCAATGCTATTACTTGAGCAGGATGGTGAAATGCATCAAGTAGAACAAGATGTCAAAGAAATGGTACGAATCGCTGAAGAAAATGGAGCTCTCTTTACGCAAATTGCAAAAGATGCACAGGAAGCGGAGCAAATTAAAACAGCAAGACGTGTCGCTTTATCAGCATTAGCAAAATTAAAACCGACAGTTATTTTAGAGGATGCCACAGTACCACGATCAGAGCTGGCCAAAATGGTGATGAGAATTAATGATATATCCGAAAAGTACAATGTCAATATTGCCACATTTGGTCATGCAGGGGATGGAAATTTGCATCCTACATGTTTAACAGACTTGCGAGATGAAGTGGAGATGCACCGTGTGGAAGCGGCATTTTCGGAAATTTTTGAGGCAGCACTGTCGCTAGGTGGCACGATTACAGGGGAGCACGGTGTAGGTGAAATGAAAGCACCTTATTTAGAATGGAAAATTGGTCCTATTGGTATCAATGTAATGAAAAACATTAAGCAAACTTTCGATCCTAACCATATTATGAATCCTGGCAAAGTCTTTGCTAAAGAAACGAAGAAAAGAGTGGTGGTACATGGTGGTAACTAACGTACAACAGCAAATGCAGCAATCCTTCCAGACACATGTCGATGAAAATCTATTGCTCGACTGTATGAGATGTGGCTTCTGTTTGCCAAGCTGTCCGACCTATCTTCACATGGAGCAGGATGAGGCACAATCACCACGTGGACGCATTGCCTTAATGAAGGCAGTACGTGACGGGATTGTACCTTTCGATGCATCTGTAGAACAATCATTCGATTTATGTTTAGGATGTCGCGCATGTGAGCCGGCATGTCCAGCTGGTGTACAGTATGGTGCTTTAATCGAGCAAACCCGTGAAGCCGTACAAGAAGTGAAGCAATCTTCCTTCGTAGAAAAAACAACAAGAAAAATTGTTTTCAATCATCTTTTCGTCAAGCAAAAAAATATGGAGCATGCAGTTAGTCTAGTGCATCTTTATCAAAAAACAGGTCTACAAAAAGCTGTACGGAAAATTGGCTTTTTAAATTTATTCCCAAAGCATTTAAAAACAATGGAGGCATCTTTACCACCCGTAGCTAAAAAGGTACAGCCATTAAAGAAGGTAAAAACAGCTTCGATGAAGGTGGCCTTTTTTACAGGCTGTCTAATGGATACACTTTATAAGGAAACAAATGAAAAAACGGTGTCCTTGCTACAATTGCTTGGTGTTGATGTCGTTATTCCAGATAATCAAAGTTGCTGCGGGGCTCTCCATGGGCATAGTGGTGAACTAAAGCGTGGTAAGCAAAACTTAATTCGTAATGTAGAGCTATTTGATTCAGATGATTATACCTATATTGTTAATAACGCAGGTGGTTGTGGTGCTTTCTTAAAGGAATATGAAAAGCACTTACATAGTGATGAACGCTATCGTGAAAAAGCAGTTCGATTTTCAAAGAAGACAATTGATATTTCAAGTCTGCTTGTCAAAGCTGGGCTACTTGATTATTTAGCAACCTTGCCACAACAAGTAAACAAGACTCTTGTAACCTATCAGGATTCCTGCCATTTACGCAATGTTAATAAAATCTTCAATGAGCCAAGAATGATTTTACAGGCCCTACCGAATGTGCACTTTAAAGAGCTGTCAAATGCCAATACATGTTGTGGTTCAGCAGGAATATATAATTTATTGCAGCCTGCATCAGCAGATAATATTTTAACTACAAAAATGGCTACGATTAAGGCGCTACAGCCTACAGTGATTGTCACAGCCAATCCTGGTTGCTTGCTGCAAATCCAATCTGGTATCCATAAAGAAAATCTAGAAGCAAGCATGCAAGCCGCACATATTGTTGATTTTATCTACAAGAGCATAGAAAACTGTAGTAAAATAGCTAAAATATACTAAATTTTCGGCATAATCAGTATATTAATCTTTATGGGGGGTGGCACAATGTTTGATTTGCAAATAATTGGCACAAAAATTGTAAGAGAGCTTGGTGAGTTGATTGATCAAAATGTTGTTGTAATCGATCATAATGGATTTATTATTGCCAGCACAGACATGTCGAGGATGAATCAATTTCATGAGGGTGCTTTAATAGCCATGAAAAACAAAGAAGTCATGCATATGACGAAGGAACTGTCGGTTCAATTGAAGGGTGTGCGGGAGGGTCTTGTCATGCCATTAGTTATTGAAGATACATCAATCGGAGTAATTGGTGTTACTGGACAACCTGTGGAAATAGAAAAATACGGGAAGCTTGTTCAGAAAATTACACAGTTTTTTGTGGAAGATTTTTTAATGCACCGTAAAAAAGAACGAGAGACTAAAATGTTTGAGCTCTTCCTGCTAGATTTATTAAATGGTCAGGTAAATCAATTGTTGCTAGAGCAACGAGCAGAAATGTTAAATATTGATACAGAGCTCTACAATCGAATTATTATAATTCAATTGAATAGGAGAATCGATGAGAAGGGGGTGGATTATTTGCGTGCAATTCAAATAATCCATCCTCAATTACATATTTTTCAATGGAGCTTTGATAAATTAGTACTGCTTGTCCCAAACATAACGCGTATTCATTTAGAGCAAACACTTCATTCATTTAACCGCAAACTTATCAAGCTTTATGATGAAGATATATTTATAGGTGTCGGCAACTCACACTCCTTCTTTGAGCTAAATGAATCCTATAATGAAGCAAATATAGCGTTAACGGTTGCTATAGAAAATAGACAAATAGTATTTGAAGAGGATTTGAAATTAGAGTTACTATTGTCCGATCTTGATGAACAAAAGGTTGGCCATTTCATCGGCAGAACAATTGGCTCTTTAATAGAGGAAGAAGAACTAATATACAATCTAGAAATGTGGCTAAAAAGTAAAGGGGGCTTACAGGAAATTGCTGATGCCCTTCATATTCATAAAAATACATTAAAATATCGCTTGAAAAAAATAGAAAAGCTTTTAAAGATCGATATTAATAATAATGAAAATAAATTGGAATTAATGATTGCTATTTTGCTGTTTCGAAAAAGAAAAAGCGTTTAATGAAATACTTAAAATGCTGTTATTTGTATGTTTTTTATTTATTAGAGACAAAAATCACTCAATTATCATGTAACTTTTTATCCCCTAGGAATATATATTTAGATTTTTCGGAATTATAAAATAATTATAGAATCTAATATAAAAAGAGTAGGGGGATATATTTTATGAGGAAATTTTTAAAAGGGAGAAATCTTCTCTTGGCTATGCTCTTGATTGTATCAGCAATACTAGCTGCCTGTGGTGGTAGCAGTAGCGGGGATGCTGATGATAAAGAAAAGTCATATAAATTAAAAATGTCTGTCACAGTATCAGATTCATCAACATGGTATGAGGCAGCAAAAAAACTGGCAGATGATATGGATAAGGAAACAGATGGTCGCATTAAAATTGAAGTATTTACAAATGAACAATTATCTGGGGGAGATTCGGGTAAGGCTGTTGAAGGCTTAGCAAAGGGTTCAATCGATTTAACATTTAACTCTACGATTATTTATTCGATTTTAGATCAACGTTTTGGTGTGACAAGTGCACCTTTTTTACTTAAGGATCATTCTGAGGTAGATAAAGTGTTTAATGGAGAAGGGGGAGAAAAACTTAAAGAACTTTTAGCTGAAAAGGGTGTACAAGCTTTAGGCTATGGAGAAAATGGTTTCCGTCAAATAACGAATAGTAAGCGTGAAATTAAGCTACCAGAAGATTTAAATGGATTAAAGATTCGTATACCTGGTATTACCATGTACACAGATTTATACCGTTCATTAGGAACAGATCCTGCAACAATGACATTCTCAGAAGTGTTTACAGCATTGCAGCAAGGAACGATTGATGGGCAAGAAAATCCTATTGATGTTATTGCTTCGTCAAAGCTTGACGAAGTTCAGGATTACTTAACATTGTGGAACTATTCATATGATCCATTAGTGTTAGGTATGAATAAAAAGCTCTATGATTCTTTAAGTGATGCAGACCGTGAATTATTTGATCGCCTGGGTAAAGAGGCAGCTGCATATCAAGTGAAAATTGCACGTGAAAAAGAAGCGTCACAAATTGAAGATTTGAAAGCTAAAGGAATGAATGTTTATACCCCAACAGATGCAGAATTGGAAGCGTTTAAAAAAGCTGTTCAGCCTATTTATGATAAATACACAGATATTTGGGGAGAAGATTTACTGAAAGCGTTTACGCCATAAGGGGGAAACATATGAAATTCTTAGACTACTTTGAAGAGATTATATTAAGCGTTACATTTGCAGCGATTACATTTATAACATTTGTAAACATTGTTTCTCGTAATTTAGTCAACTTATCCCTTTCTTTTACAGAAGAAATCACAGTTAATTTGTTAGTATTGCTTACATTTGTTGGTACAGCATTAGGTGTGCGGAGATACGCACACCTTGGTTTTACCTTATTGTTCGATAAAGGGAACAAGCTGACAAAAAAGGCGATTGTTATTATTTCATCAGTAGCGAGTGGTGTATTGTTTGCAGTATTACTTTATTACGGCATTGATATGGTATTGTTCCAAATGCAGATTAATCAAACAACACCAGCCTTAGGGATGCCGCAGTGGATTTTATCTTCGGCATTACCACTAGGTGCATTACTGTGCTTAATTCGTACAGTTCAAGCAATGGTTGAAGAGTATAAAGCAGTGAGTAATGAAGGGAATGGAGCGAAAGGGGATGAGCTCGTATGATAGCATTATTACTTTTTGGCTCCTTTATATTGCTCGTATTTTTAAGGGTACCAATCGCTGCTTCCTTAGCGGTAGCCTCAATGGTAGTCCTATTTACATCACAAGGACTATCTGGTTTTGAGGCACTAACAGATATTATGTATACGAGCGTGGCAAAGTTTACGCTATTAGCGATTCCATTCTTTATTTTAGCTGGTGTCATTATGGACCATATCGGAATTTCTAAGCGTTTAATCGACTTTGCACAAACATTAGTAGGACATCGTAAAGGTGGGATTGTACTTGTAACGGTATTAGTAGCGATTTTCTTCGCTGCTATTTCAGGGTCTGGTCCAGCCACAGTTGCTGCAATTGGAGGTATTCTCATTCCAGCAATGGTGAAAAACGGCTACCGTAAAGAAACTGCTGGTGGATTAGTGGCGAGTGCGGGTGCGATAGGTATTATTATTCCCCCATCGATTGCCTTCATTATTTTTGCAGTAGTAGCAGGAGATCAAATCCCAATTACAATTAACCGTCTTTTTATGGCAGGGGTTATACCAGGTATTTTAGTAGGTATCGGTTTATTTATTGCTGGGATGTATGTCCGCAAACGTGATATTCAAAAGGGTATTTTTAATGACTCTGTGGAAGCAACTAAGCAAAAAAGTACAGGAAAAGAACGTTGGGATGCATTTATAAAGGCACTACCAGGATTAATGATTCCTGTCATTATCTTAGGTGGTATCTATGGAGGGTTTTTCACACCAACAGAAGCGGCAGTTATTGCGGTTGTATATGGACTAATTGTCGGACTGTTCATTCATCGAAAAGGCTACATAAAAATGATGTATCGTATTTTTATTGAGTCGGCGTTACAAACAGCTGTTGTAATGATTATCGTAAGTGCCGCTTCTGTCTTTGCCTATATTGTCACAACAGAGCAAATCGCCTCTACTATTTCAAATACGGTTTTAGGTTTAACAGATAATAAAATCATTATTTTACTACTCGTAAATATTATTTTATTAATTGCGGGTGCATTTATTGATGCCATTTCTGCGTTTTATATATTCGTCCCGATATTACTTCCAATTATGTTAATGCTCGATGTAGACCCAGCTGTATTTGGCGTGTTTATGACAATTAACTTAGCAATCGGCTTATTTACACCACCTGTTGGCTTGAATTTATATGTTGCAGCAAGTATGTCAAAGGCTAATATCATTCAAATTTCCAAAGGGGTGGTCCCGTTTATTGTTGCTTCGGTTATCGTTTTATTACTTGTAACCTATATACCTTCTCTATCAACATTTTTACCAGATTTATTAAATATTAAATAGCAAAGGGGAAAACTTTGATGACATTAAAAGATGATGTAGCGATTGTTACAGGAGCAGCAAGTGGGATTGGACAAGCAGTTGCGGTCCAGCTTTCAAAGCAAGGGGTACATGTTGTTTTAGTTGACTTAAATTCATGTGAGAAGACAATTGAAAAACTAGCACATGATAGCTATTTAGAATGCTTAGGAGATATTCGTGATGCAGAGTTTGTGAAAGCAACAGTCAATCGCACAGTTGAAAAGTATGGAGAGATTCATATTTTGGTGAACAATGCTGGGACATGTAGTCGCAAAAATATTGAAACAATGACTTTTGAGGAATGGTCGCGTGATCTTGATACGAACTTAAAAGCAACATTTATGTTTACCCAGGCATGTGTGTACCCACATATGAAGGATGCTCAATATGGTCGGATTATTAATATTAGCTCAGTTTCAGGTTTAAACGGTGGTGTTACATCTGGTGAAGATGGTACAGGTCGATCAGGTCCAGCTTATGCTGCCTCAAAAGGAGGGGTAATTGCCCTTACGAAATGGGTAGCAAAAGAGCTTGGCCCACTTAATATTACTTGTAACTCCGTGGCACCAGGCGCAACCTTAACAGGTATTACAACAGGGGTTCCATACAATTTAGATCAGCAGGTTATTAAGCGTATCGGCACACCTGATGATATTGCAAGTGCTGTCTTATACTTTGCATCGAGGGAGGCTAGCTATGCAACTGCTCAGGTGTTAAAGGTAGATGGAGGGATTAGTATTGGATAATTCTTGTTGGCAAGCTTTGTATGACCGACCTACGGATAGAATTATCGGAAGATTGAAAGCAGGAACGGATTTATTTACTGGGATGAAAGAGGTTTGCAATCACTTTGGGGTAAAGGGAGGGCAATTTCAATGCATGGGATCCCTAAAGCAGGCTACCTATGTCCAAGTTCAAAGAGGTGAAAAGCAAGGGACCATTGTTTATTCACCAAAACGGCAAACTACCTCTCCGGTCGAACTTATTTCTGGTTTAGGGTTTATTGGGATAGATATGGAGACGAATGATTTAGATATTCATTTCCATGGATCTTTTGTCGATTGTGATCAACATTTTACTGGTGGACATTTTCTTGAAGGAGAAAATGAAATCGCTATCACAGTCGAATTCATCCTCTATCCATTAAGAGAGGCGATACCGAAAAGACGGAAGGATCAACAATTTGGGGTTCTAATTTTTCATTTTGATGAATAGGGGGAAGATAAATGAGTACAATTGGCCAATTAGCACTGAAATCGGCTCGAGCGTATCCAGATAAAATAGCAGTTAAATTCAAAGATCGTGCGATTTCCTATGCCGATTTGATGGAACGTGCCTATGCACTAACAGCTTATTTTAAAAGCCTTAACTTACAAAAAGGAGAGCGCGTAGGTATTTTAATGTCAAATCGATTAGAGCATATAGAGCTTGATGTAGCTGTTTCTTTATATGGTCTTATTAAAGTCCCACTTAATTACCGCTTGCATCCGAAAGAACATGAGTATCAGGTGAAGGATTCAGGTATCAGTCTGATGATTGGTGAAAAATCATTAATTGATCCGCTACAAATTGACTTTCCAATTCTTTATTGTGGAGAACCGTATGAGCTAGTAGTGAAACAGTTTAAAGGACAGTCCCATGAAAATGAAGTGGAAGAAAATGATACGATGGCCATTATGTATACTTCAGGAACGACAGGTAATCCGAAGGGCGTTATGCTATCACATCGCAATATGGTTAGTGGAGCCCTATCCTTAGCAATAGCGTGTGAAGTTGACTATACGGATATGCTCGGTCACGTCGCACCACTGACACACGGGGCAAACTTTTTAAGTCATGTGGCATGGCTCTATGGCTTAACACAAGTTATTTACGATAAATTTGAGCCAGAGCAATTTGTTCATTTATTAGAGCAGGACCGTATTTCAATCATTTTCCTAGTCCCAACGATGGTCAACCTTATGATTCAGCACGATCAGTTCAACCCGCAGAAGCTTCGTACCATTAAATCGATTAATATGGCAGGCTCACCGATCGCTGCCGCTAAGTTGCAAGAGGCACTAGACAAAGTAGGAACAAAATTTGTAGAAACCTATGGTCAAGTAGAGGGACCGATGTGCATTTCTATGATGCCACGCGAGGATTTACCATCTCGCCTTGATTCATGTGGTAGAGTTGGACCATTTGTTGATGTGAAAATCGTGGATGCTGAGGGCAATGAATGTCCAGTAGGAGAAATAGGCGAAATTACGGCAAAGGGCCCGCTTATTATGCAAGGCTATTGGAATAACGAAAAGGCGACTGCCGAAACATTGCGTGATGGCTGGCTTCATACAGGCGATTTAGGCAAGCTAGATGAGCATGGCTACCTATCGATCGTGGACCGCAAAAAGGAGGTCATTATTTCAGGTGGTGTAAATATCTATCCGCGAGAAGTAGAGGAAGTGTTGAACAAGCATGAATTCGTCAAGGAAACATGTGTAATTGGTATTCCAGATGACAAATGGGGCGAATCCATTGTCGCCTATGTCGTGCCAAACGGCCGTGGAGAAATTGAGAAGGATGCCTTAATCGAGCTTTGTCAGCAACATTTAGCGAGCTTTAAAAAGCCAAAAGAAATTTTTGTAGTAGAGTCCCTACCAAAAAGCTCCTACGGGAAAATATTAAAACGTGAGCTAGTAAAACAGCATATGGAGGTGACGCAATGACGGTATATGTTCATAGTGTAAGTATGACGAAGTTCGGTAACAATGAAAATGCTTCATTGAAGGATTTAATGCTCACTGCTAGTCGAGAGGCGCTAGATGAGGCAAGAGACTTAAAAATCGATGCGGTTTTTGTTGGTAACTATATGGGAGGTAGCTTAGCCAATCAAGAAATTCTAGGTGCGATCGTAGCAAATGACCTAGGGCTCGGACCCATTCCTACAGCCAAATTAGAGGGTGCATGTGCATCAGGTGGTATTGCATTACGACAAGGTATTTTAGGTATATTAAGTGGCGAATATGAAAGCGTTTTAGTTGTCGGTGTAGAAAAAATGAAGCATGCCCCAACCGCCACTGTCACGCAATTTATTAACTCTGCAATGGATCAGACGACAAACGAACGTTATGCGGGTCTAACCTTCCCAGGATTTTTTGGTGTAGTCGCAAACCGCTATTTCCATGAGACAGGTGCAAATAAATCCCATTTAGCAAAATTAGCGTTGAAAAACCGTGAAAATGCATTGCAAAATCCATTAGCCCAATTCCAAAAACCAGCAACACTCGAAGAAATAATGAACGCACGCATGATTACCGATCCACTTGGCTTATTCGATTGTTCACCGATTACAGATGGAGCAGCAGCAGTTGTGTTATCTCGTAAGCCATCGGATATTAAAATAGTAGCATCTGCACAGGCGTCAGGACCGACAATGATGCAGGATGCCATTGATTTACTATCATTACCAGCGATTCGCATTTCAGGTCAGCAAGCCTATGAAAAAGCAGGGGTTGGTCCTGAGGATATTGATGTTGTGGAAATTCACGATTGCTTCTCCATGACAGAAATGTTGGCCATTGAAGAGCTTGGTTTTTTCCCGAAATTAGAAGGCTGGCTAGCTATTGAGCAAGGAAAAACGCGCGTGAACGGAGAAAAGCCTGTCAATACAAGCGGAGGGCTTTTATCAAGAGGACATCCTATTGGCGCAACAGGTGTGGCGCAGTTTTACCAATTAGTACTACAATTACGCGGACACGCACCAAACCAGCTAGAAAAACGACCGCGATTAGCACTTGCACAAAATTTAGGTGGCACTGGTTCTTATTCGGTAGTCCACATATTAGAAAGGGTGTAGCAGATGAAGGTTTATGAATGCTGTGGTGTAGAGTCAGTAACGAAAAAAGTGTATTGCAGCACCTGCCGCCAAGAAATTAAAAACGAACGAGAAGTCCCAGATGAGGGAACCGTGTACAGCTTTACGGTCATTCATATTGCACCAGCAGAATATGCCCATTTGGCACCGTATACTGTGGCACTAGTACAGCTAAAGGATTCAACAGCCAAGCTAACAGTGCGTATTCAAGAAAGTGTCCAAATCGGTGACCTCGTACAGCTTGATGAAATGAAAGATGGAACATACATGTATCAAAAGGTGAGAACTGCTTAACGAAGGGGATGAAGTATGGTAGGCTGTTTGGAAGACGATGTCTTTCCTGGCGGCCTACTTTCTTATGAATAGTCTACTAGACTTATTATAAATGCTCCTTTATTGAGGGAAGTTTCAATTTGGGTCCTGCTGCAGGTGTTAGCCTGATGTCCCATTGAACATAGAGAAGCTACTTATCTTGCGATCGAATAAAACAGGAGGTGATGACTTGGCAAATGCAAAGGTTTATTCCATTTTAGTTTTCGTTATGTTTCTTTGGGGCATGAATGTTACATGGCTAAAAGTAATTGTTTCCAATGGCGATCCATTAACGATACAAACGGCGCGTATTTTTCTTGCAGCTATTACGATTTTTATTATTTTAAAGCTAACGAAGCAGCCGCTTTATGTAAAAGGAATGCCATTTAAGTACATATTCATTGGTTGTTTTTTCGGCGTCATTTGTCACCATGTCTTTTTAGCATATGGCATCGTTCAAACAACAGCCATGAAAACAGCCATTATTAGTGGCTTAAGTCCACTTTTCACGGCACTTATTGCCGTATTATTTAAAGACACGGTTATGACAAAATCTAAATTAATTGGCTTTGCACTTGGTGGAGTTGGCGTGCTATTCGCAGTGGTGGACGACATTACCGAGCTAACGAATTTACAGCTAGGTGATTTTCTCGTCTTTATGTCATTCTTTTTGCAGGCCTTTAGCTTTATTGCAATTCGCCGTGCCACGGAAGTCATCTCTCCCATGCTGATGACAGGCTGGATGCTTCTCATAGGCTCATCACTCTTATTAATTTTCACATTCGCTACAAGCCTTCGAAGCTACGGGGCTTTTGTATCCTTCAGCCCGTTCATATGGCTCGTATTTTTCATGTCTGCTATTTTAGCCACTTCGATCGGACATACACTATATAACTTATGTATAAAACACATTGGTGCAGCGGAATCCGCAATTTTTGTGAATTTCAATACCATATTCGCACTCATTGGAGCGGCCTTATTTTTACATGAAATCATTACACTGCAGCAATTTATCGGCAGTTTAATTATTATTTCAGGCGTTATAATCGGCACAAGCAATTTAGAGGAAAGACTTCTTCAAAGGAAAAAAAATCGCGATAAACTAGAATGTTAGAAAAGTAGAGATGCTCAACTTTTCCAAGGCTTCTATAAGAACGCTGATCCAACTTATAAAGTGTCTCTACTTGATGTTTTAAGCTATTTATTTTATAATAGTAACACATGCCAGTGAGCATCTACTCATACGATGTTCATTTACAACCTGCCTTGTGCAGCGTTGTCCGAACGGTTTATAACCGGATTATATCCGGGGACGTTACGGATTCGACAGGGATGGTTCAAGCTTTGGTCGCGCGTCGGAGGGCTCGGCTCCGTCATCAACGACAGTTATATAATAACTGGCAAACAACAAAACTTAGCTTTCGCAGCGTAAGCTCGTAAGCGCTCTGCCTCTCTATCGCCCATGTAGAGAACGTGGGGCCCAACTTTAGTGGGATACGGTCGATGGTGCCACCTGAGTCATCGGCAAGAGATTTCCAGGTTAGCGTACAGGACGCCTGTTTGTCGGCATAATGTTACGTGAATCGTAAATAGGCAAACTACACGCGTAGAAGCTGAAGTATTGGAGTTTCTGGACGCGGGTTCGACTCCCGCCGTCTCCATACATTGGAAACAATATAGTTTCAAAAAGTGTCAAATTCCTTGATATATCAAGGGTTTGGCGCTTTTTTTATTTCAAAAACTTTCAACTGATATCAAACGGTTTTGGGTCATTTTTGGGGTCAAACTAGGTCAAAATTGGGTCAAAGAATTAGCGTGAATTGATGTATGCATCAAACTTTTCAATTGTGCTAGCTTTGGTTTTCTTGGTTACATGCGTATAAATGTCCATTGTCGTTTTAACATCTGTATGTCCTAGCCTTTCCTGTACTTCTTTAATACTTGCACCCGCTTCAAATAATAATGAGCAATGGGTATGTCGTAAACCATGTGTAGTAATAGGCTGAAGCTTGTATTTATCAATTACTTTATGGAGCCACTTTTGCGTTTGAACAGGTTGGATGAAGCAGTTATGTTTATTACTAAATACGAGTTGTTTTTTATTAAATGTATTAATGCCTTTTTCTAAATAAATCTTACTTTGCTGAAACTTCCATTTTAATAGTAAAGACATTGACGTTTCATCCATTTTAATTGTTCGCACTACACCATTTTTAGTTGTCTTTAGGTACAATTGACAATCCTTGCCGCGTGAAATCGCTTTGTTAATACGAATTTCACTTCGTTCAAAGTTGATATCATTCCACGTCAGTGCTAATACCTCGCCTTTTCGCATACCTGAATAGCTTAATACATGAAATATTGTATAAACCATTAGATTATCTTGCTGTTCAAAGCATTGAAGCAGTTTTATTAATTGTTCTCGTTCGTAAAAGTTTTCAAATTCTGCCTCATCTAAAACGATTTGCTTGCGCTTTTTAGGCATCTCAACCAATGTAAAAGGATTTTTATCAATATAGCCATGTTTAATCGCATAATCGAGAACTTTTGCAGCATAGGACTTAACCATGCGAAACCGCTTTAGCTTCTTAGCCCACTGATTTACATGCTTTTGGCAAGTTGCAATATCAATCTTGTCAACTTTATAAGTACCCATAGCAGGTAATATGTGATTTTTAAAAATACCGATAGTTTTTACAAATGTACTTTCTTCAACGCCGTTTTCGTACTGCTCAACCCACATGTTATAAATATCTTGATACGTTTCATATTGTTGTTTTTTATATGTGCCACTGAATACCTCAAGCTGTAACTGATTCATAGCATCTTGCGCCTCTTTACGTGATTTAAAGCCACGTCGAGTAGTAGTTAAAGGCTTTCCAGTTAATGAATCTGTACCAAGGTAAAACTTAAACATAAAACGCTTTTCGCCATCTTTTAATGTGTACTCTTTGATTTGGGGATTTCTCGCCAAAGTAATTCCTCCTCTGTACTGCTTACGGAGACAGAGTGTAAGGTGAGTAGTACCTTACATACTTATCATATTATTTATAGCGTTTAAAGACAAACTAGAGTTTGTAGATAAGTAAATATATTTAATCTAAAACCTTTTGGAATGTTATACATGAAAAGTATTAAGTTCTTTCATATTTTTGAACCAAATTAAATGAATCTACTTATGTATATTTGAGAGATGGTATATTTAAACTAAGTAATTATAGGGAGTTGGTACTTTGAAAGGCTTATTGATGGAAATTGCAAATACATATTTAGATGTAACTAAAAAACAATATAATCGGACATATGCTGAAGCAAAATATATTAGTGAGGATATGCCACAGAAAATTACTGCTATTTTATCTAAACAACAATTTGACTATAAAGTTGAGGGTTCGGTTGGACAAGGTGGGTGGACCTTTACACCATGGATATCTATTTTTAATAAGGAAGTAACCGTTTCAGCAACTAAAGGTTACTATGTTGTTTATCTCTTTAGTAAAGAGATGGAACGTGTTTATTTATCTTTAAATTTAGGAACTACATATATTAAGAATAAGTATTCGGGGAAAAAACCTAGACAAAAAATGATGAAACTTGCTAATAATATAGCGGAGACGATTAAATATGATCCAAGATTTAATAGAAGTCCAATTGATCTTGGTAGTGGTACAGATAATGCATTAAACTATGAGGCTTCACATATTATAGGAAAAAAATATGATCTTGCGAATTTACCAGATGATGAAATATTAAAGGAAGATCTTTTAAAAATGTTAAAAGTGTATGAAAACCTCTTTTTAATAAATAGAAACAAAGCTGTCGATGACGTTTTAGATTATTATCTACAGCTAGAGGAAGTAGAGGATGTACAGTTCCAACAAGATATTGAAGTTGTTGAACCTTCAATTACCCCTAGGGTACCTCAAGAAAAAAGAGGAAAGAAAAATAAAAGTGGAAAAGTTTATTCAAGAGATGCCTCTGTTGCAAAAGAAGCAATAGTAAAGGCAGAGTATAAATGTGAGGTTGATCCTACACATGAAACATTTATTTCAGAAGTAACTGGGCAAAATTTTGTTGAAGCACATCATTTAGTTCCAATTAGTAAAGAGAGTGAATTTGATTATAGTTTAGATGTTCCAGGAAATATAGTTTCTCTATGTCCGAACTGTCATCGAAAAATACATCATTCTAAATTTAATGAAAAGAAAAAGCTTTTAAATTCTTTATACATACTTAAAGAAAGTGAACTAAAAACTTATGGAATTCATCTACCATTAAGTCAAATGGAACAGTATTATAAATAACGATTGAATTAGCCCCTAGTTTTATGTGGCCTTAGCTATTTACCATGTGATACTTAAAAATATCGATTGTTTATTAGAAAAATAAAAAGAACAAGCCAAAACAAAGCTTGTTCTAATATTTCATATATTTAATAAAATTCTCAAATGCACTGGCTTTGATTTCCTCTGTTTCAATAATATAAACATCTGATGTAATGTCCTTAAAGCTATGACCCAGCCGCTTTTTTATTTCGTAATGTGTTGCACCACTTATATAATACAGTGTAGCATGTGTCCGTCTTAAATCATGAGGTGAAATCTTTTTGAGTTTATATTTTTCTTGGATATTATTGCACCAGTCCCAAGCCTTAGATGGATAAGTAATATTATTTTTCTTATCAGAAAATACAAGGTTATCGGTACTTAAATTATAATGCAAAACGGATTGAATTGTTTTCCACTCATTTAAAATTTCAAGTGTGCGATCATCTATCTTTAATAATCTATAATCAGATGTTTTAGTGGTGGAAATCAATAGTTTCCCATTTTCATCATAGGTAACAGCTTTATTAATAGTAATTTCATTTTTATCAAAATTGATGTCACCCCAATGTAAGGCAAAAGCTTCTCCGCGCCTAATACCTGTGTAGCACAGTAGCCGTAAGTAAGCATATTTTTTAATATCTTCATTTTTAGCGGCTTCTAAAAATGCTATTAGCTCTTCACGATTATAGTAGTCTTTTGTGGATTGTATTTGATTTTTAAGGGGCGTCGTTACAGCCTTCATATGATTACGTTCAATAATGCCTAAATTAATCGCGTACTCAAATACTTGGGCTGCATAATGTTCGACTGTTTTGTGTTTTTTTAATTGATCATACCAAATGAATGCTGCGTTCTCGCAATGTTTGTAAGTAATAGATTGAATTTTAAGGTGACCTAAACAAGGCAGGATATGATCATGAAAAAGTTGTTTTGTTTTATGATAGGTCGAAGGTTTAACGGATTTTCGATAAATTGATAACCATTCATTATAAATATCACTAAATGTCTTTTTTTCAGGGCGATAGCCTTCTTTAAATTTTATTTTAAGTCGTAAATATTCATTTGTTGCAGCTGTTATTGTTTTAAAGCCACGTCGAGTAGTTTCAATTCGTTTACCGGTAGAAGCGGTTCCTAGATAAATCTTGAATTTATATCTTGTTTCCCCTGATACTAACTTATATGATTTAATTGCTTTAATTTTTGCCATAATAACTTCTCCGTTTGCTAGTAGCTATTTTTTTCTATAAATTTATCTAATTCGTGTTTATAGATTCGTTTAGTACCATCGATTTCAAATACTTTTAGCCCTTCACATTTAAATTTTTGAAAGGTGTTATACGATACTCCTAAATATTCAGCCGCTTCTCTAATAGTTAGTAACTGTTTCTCAGGTTTGGATAATTGTTTAGTAATAGCTGTAATTATTTCATTTTTCAACTCTTCTAGATATTGTTTAAATTCTCGTTCTGTCATTTTGATGGCTCCTTTGCTTTTTGTCTAAACAATATACCCGCCAGATTTTATTTTTTTAAGAGTATTTTTTATTTATTTTTTCTTTTATTTCTTTTGATAGAAGTTGAAAAATTAAAGACGGTATGCTAAGATTTACGAAACCTAGTTTTAACAGAACTGAATATTTATCAAATGACCTCCTATTGCGCAAAAAGTTTGAATTAGGGGGTCATATTTATGAAATGCATTTTCATTTTAATTTTAAAAATGGAACAGCACATCACTGTGATGAAAAATAAATAGTTCTAATTTAGTAAATAGATGAAGTATTTAATAGCTGAAATAGAAAAACCTTAGTTTTCTGTTTAATACAGAAACTAAGGTTTTTCTAATGAAAAATTATCTTTATTTGTGGATATGTAATAAATTGGCATTTATAGGAGATGAATAAACTCCCTGATTTTACTTTGAAAAACTTGGATCAAAAATGCCTCACAACTAGGAAATGACAAGAAACCATTTTGAAAAAGATTAATCAAAATAATTTCTTATCTAATAAATTTAAATTTCAGTTTCATTTTCTACCTGTGTTCTTTCGCATTAGCGCCCGCTTGTGGAGAATTTAAAAATTTAAAAGAGATTTACCTTCTAGTTTTAATGCTTATTTTTAAGAGGATATTTAATATAAATAAAATTGTAGAAAACATAATATGTATATACTATAGCTAATACACAAAAAATTAGAGCAGCATTTAGTTGCTGCATATCAGCAATGAATACAAATAAAGTACAAATACCGGTTAAAATGTTTACTATATTTGCAACATTATATTTTGAATCAATTATTTCTCTAAATTTATAAACATCTTTACATAAGTTCTTTTCTATTAGATAAAATAAAATAAGAAGTAATAGTGCTACACATAAAGAAGTACCGATATAAATATATAGGTTATTAGTAAAGTCAAACGCCATTATAATTAAAGTAACTAGAAAAGTAGTAAAAATACTATTTAATTCCTTGATGAAATAAACCAAATAATCATAAAAATTAAGTTTTAATTCCTTTTCTTCTTTAGCTTCTATATCTTCTAAACGTGTTTTAAAGTAACTATTAGCGGTGTAAAACAATACCAAAAGACTTATAATAAACACCGCTCCAATCCAAAGTGAAGCAGATATATAATCGTTAACACTAAAATAAACTGCTAACATAAAGCTAACTAGATAAACTATTAGCATTATAGAAGTCATATTACGTTTTATTCTTTTATCTGATTTTGTCAATTAATTCATCCTCTATGTAATTAGTATTGATATTTGAAAAAAACAGACAACCTATTTGTTATGTGATAATTATCTCAAACTCCATTAATTCTCTCAAGAAAAAAATTATTCAATTAAATGGCCCGATTGTGGAATAAGTAAAAACCCTGCATATCAACACAGGATTTTTAATCAAACTTTATTATCAATCTATATTTTAAATATTGAAAATTGGTTTTGTACAGACACCTACTCTCAAATTGTTATAAATCGTGAAACGAGGGAACTGTTCCTTTCTTCTTTCATTTATTTTGCTTCAAAGCTCTAGGGGCTTATTCACCTACCAACCCATCATTATCTCGATCATCCATATAGGCATATAACCAGTGATCTCTCGTTATTGGCATGCTATAACCTGCTGCTTTTGCTTCTTTAATTGTTACTTGACCATTTCCATCTGTATCAACGCTCGAAATATCGATCTCTTCAGTACCATTCGAAGCATTAGGCTTATTAGAACTTATTGACTTATTTGAGTTAGTTGATTTACTTTCCGTTAATCCTAGAGATTTATTCATTTCATCAGGGTTGCCATTATCAAACTCATCTACAATTTTATTCCCTTTTAAAATGTACGTGTACTTGTAATGAGAAGGAATCTGCGTTTCCGTATTTGGATATGTAATAATTGCCTCAAAATTTGTAGCTCCACCGGCTTTACGAATAGCGTCTTCCATATATGCTTGATCGCCATGTCGATTAAGTGTACTATCTTGTGGCGTAATATTATAAGCATTTGATACTCCTCCAAGAGAGTCTGCAATTATATGTCCTTCATCTAAGTCCGCTCTTTCGACACCAGGAACCTTTGCTTCATCTGCATAGTATCTGCCAGATATGTTCCAGGTTCGGTACGATCATCCTGTAAAACGATTTCGTCAGCAATGACACGAACTACTTGTCCGTGTTCATTCGTAAAGGACCAATACTCTCGGTCCCCAAAACCTATGTCAACGACGACGTTAGGTTCACGATATCCAGACAAATCACCACCATCAACTTCAATTAGGTTGTAACTTTTAAACAGTTGATGTTTTGATTCAATAGATATTTCCTCAACAACTTGTTTTTCAGTCGTAGTTTCTTCTTTTCCACAATTTTTTGAAGTTACTTCTTGTGAACCAACTTTCCCTTCAGTATTCGATACATCTTCTACGTTAGTACAACCAACTATTAAGAGGGCAGTTAAAAGTAAGAAATATTATTTCGGAAATAAAAAAACTCCTTACCTATTTAGAATTGGTAAGGAATTAATTTTTTATTTGTCTTGTGCCAAATAAAAATTTTCTTTTGCCTGGTTGTAGGCAGCTTTATTTTTCTTAATTAGTTTTTTGTTAGGTTGAACGGTCTTTGAAAAATTCAGATTTCGCTCTGGGTCTTTCATAAGGGCTTCTAACGATTTTAAAAATCTTGTCATAAAAATCCCTCCGTTTGCCTTTCTTTACTAGTATTATATCTTTTTTTATAGGAAATAAACAGCAAATGATTTATCCATCAAATTCTAAGCATTTTTTCATTAACAAATCGTAAAACACGGAAATTAACTTTTCCCCATCAAATGGTGTTTTGCAGGTTTTACACATAAATAAAAAAGTGTGATAGGTGATGTATCCCCAACATTGCGATTTGCAGTTATTAAACATTTCAACACCATTATAGAGGGTCTAGTAACTGAAGGTAATAGCTGATTTAAAGCAGCAGATGAAGGATAGGGTGTCTTCCATTTGATCAGAAGTCTATTACAAGTAAAAAGGGATAATTATGATAAAATAGTAACATAAATTATGACTAGTTAAATTATATATACGTAGTATTGTGATAAGGAGAAAAAAAATGACAGCTATCGAAATACTTTCATGGCCATTTATACAAGAAAGCATCAATCAAATCAACAACAAAGAGCAGTATTTAAATTATCCAGTTATTTATGTTTTGAATGGCAATAAAGAAGCTTATATTGGTGAAACGGTTTATTTTAAAAATCGTATGAAAGCTCATTTAAAAGCACGTAAAAATATTCAACAAGTAAATTTGATTAAGCACGAACACTTTAATCGTTCAGCAACCTTTCATCTAGAGACGAAACTGATTAACTATTTCCTTGGTGATGAAAAATATACGCTTCAAAATAAAAGTAAGACGGCTAACGATTTTACTCATAACTACTACAATAAACCTTACTACGACCAACAACTATTTAAAGAACTTTGGCAAAAACTATATGAACAAAAGCTTGTCGACAATGAGTTACATGTAATTGAAAACAAGGATATTTTTAAATTATCTCCTTTCAAAGATTTATCTTTAGAACAAATTGAATTAAAAGATAAAGTACTTGAGTTTTGTGAGAAACGAGTGACTCAAAACACAAGTGAATATGGAAATCTATTAGTTATTGAAGGTGAAGCGGGCGTTGGAAAAAGCGTTGTGTTAAGTTCTATTTTCAATACGATTCAAGAACGAGTAGAAGAAGCATCTTCAAATTTATATCGTACAGAAAATTATTTAGCTGTGAACCATGAGGAAATGTTTAAAACATATAAAAACATAGCAAAACAAGTGAAACATTTAAAAGGGAAAAACTTTGCAAAACCTACATCTCTGATTAATATGTTGCAAAAAGAGGGGAAAAAGGCTGATATCATTTTCGTAGATGAAGCACATTTATTGCTAACAAAGCCAGATACTTATAATGGCTTCCACGGTAATAATCATTTAGAGGAGTTTTTGAAGCTAGCAAAGGTAGTTGTCATTATTTATGATCAAGATCAAGTATTAAAACTGAAGAGTCTATGGGGAGCAGCAACACTAGAAGGGCTGAAGAAATTAAGCACTTTTCACGAAGAATACCAGTTAACAAATCAATTCCGCATGCAAGCAAATGATGACGTAATCAATTGGATAAACGAATTCAAGCGAAAAAATTTATTGCCGCTTCCTAAAGATAAAAACTATGAATTTAAAGTATTTGAATCTTTGAAGGATATGCATGATGAAATTAAATCCCAAAATACTCAGCACGGTTTAAGTCGTGTTGTATCAACGTTTGATTACATACATAAAAAAGATGGTGGGACCTACTACGTGAAAGAATCAAATGGTGAATACCAACTGCCATGGAATACAACAAGTACGAAATATACATGGGCAGAAAAAGCAGAAACCGTTCACGAGGCTGGATCAATTTATACAATACAGGGCTTTGATTTAAATTATGTTGGTGTCGTGCTAGGGCCATCTGTTCAATATGACGCTGCTAAAGATGAAATCAGCATTGATACGAGTAAGTATATGGATAAAGGTGCATATACAGGTATGGACGGAATAGAAAATGTAAATGAAGCAAAGGAAAAAATCGTCCTAAATTCAATCAATATCTTGATGAAGCGTGGAATTAGGGGTCTGTACATTTATTCAAGTGATGAAGCGTTGCGCAATAAACTTTTAGAATATCAAAAAGCAGGTGAATAGTATGAGTGAGTTAGAACAACTACGTAAAAGTATTTTGCAATTCCGAGACCAACGTAACTGGCAGCAATTCCATAATCCTAAGGATCTAGCACTCTCCTTATCATTAGAAGCAAGTGAATTATTAGAGCTATTTCAATGGAAAACGAGTGAGGAAGCAGTTGAAAAGAATTTAGATAAGATGAAGGAGGAGCTAGCGGATGTTTTGATTTATGCGATATTGTTTGCAAATGAAACGGATTTGGACTTAGTAAAAATAATAAATAATAAACTTCAAAAAAATAATGAAAAATATCCAATTGGAAAGTTTGCTGGAAAAAATACTAAATACAATGAGATATAAATTTATAAAACATTTAAAAGGCAATTTAAAAACCTTAGTTTTCGTTTGAATACGAGAAACTAAGGTTTTTCTTATGGAAATTTATCTGATATAGGGAAGTAATAGTACATATAATCCCTTTTTTTGTTCCTCTGATAAATTTTTAATGATATTAAATAATTCAACATCTATATTTTCACTTTGTAGAAATTTATCTTGTGGAATCTTAATAGTCGTATCAACTTTGTTTTCCAGTAATAAAAAGAATGAGCTAAGCGTTAGTCCGAACTGCTCGCAAATCTCGCCTAACAGTGTATAATTCGCTTCCTGAATGCCGCTTTCTATCCGTGAAATAGATGCTTGAGAAATATCTAATTTTTGAGCAAGATCACTCATACTTAAATTATTTTCTTTGCGTAATGAACGTATTAACTGTCCTATTTGCAAGTTATTCATATATGTTATTTCAACTCCACTTTTATCATTTAATTAATCGTACAGTTATTGTATTTTACAATCAATAGAAAATAAATTATACTTAAAACGTAAATATACATAATAAGTAATGAATGGGGTTGAACGTTATCGGAAACTTTGAATCGGCACTTATTTTATTAATAGATGAAAGGATTGATGTGCTTTATCATAATAAAGTTTTTAGGAATCACCAAAATGAAATGGTTAAAGATATTAAACAGAAATTATCCAAAACTCTTTCAGGTATAAGTGAAATAGAAGTTAAAGAGATTTCTGAGTCGATACAGATATCAATTCTTAATTATCAGCACTTATTATTTCAAGATATATACAAGCAAGGCTTTTTAGATGGGATTGTACTCAGAGAAAAAATATCAGGGGGATCGATAAACGATGAAATCACTTTTTAAAGGTCAACTCACGATGGATGTATACAAAATTGTAGAGAGTTTAGGGGATGAAGAAGCTACACGAAATTTTGCACATGAAGATATTACATCTGAATTGTTAAAAGAACTAAGGACATTAGTCGAAGCAAAAGGCTATCGCGTTCCTTACGTGGGGATAAATTTAGAATATGAGGGTGTACCTACTACACAATATGTATCAATAGTAAATAAAGCTATTAAAGAAGCTAAGAATAGTGAAAAATATATTCGTGGAAAAGGGACTATAACAAATATATCTTTTTAAATAGCATTTAATTGTGCAGTTTTTTGGTAAGTAAAATCTTCTAAAAAACTGCTTTTTTTATAACTTGTAAATTCAATTTGGAAATCCTTGTATACAAGAGGTGACGTAATTGAATAATGACAACATAGAAATTGAGAAATTTAAATCATTATTTTTAGAAGATAAAATCTATAATGCGCTAACAAAGTATGGTTATAAGGAAGAGGTGCTTTTTCCTGAGTTTATTAAAACTTTAAATGTTAAAAGGCTTTATACTTCTTTAGAAGTCTCTACAATGCTTAACATGAATGATAGTAGTTTACGCTATTATGTTACAAACCTTTGTAAATTTGAGTATCTTGAGAATGTAAGAGAGGGGAGAAATTATAAGTTTAATTATATAAGTATTTATAAATTGTATTTAGTGCAGCAGTTTTTAAAGAGGCAAGGTAAAAATTTGAATAATGTTAAGCTATTGTTACATGAAAGCGTTGATAGTTATCAAAAAGAAATTAAATTAATTAAGAATGCCATAAAAAGACTAGATCAATATATTGGCTTCCTTTTTAAGTTTGAAAAAGGGAATATGCAAACCAATGAAGAAGTCCAAGTATTAAATAAAAAAATCAGGATAATTGAAAAAGTAATATTGTCTTGGAATGAAAATGAGGAAGAGATTTTTAAAATAGAGCAGTCCTTATATGTATTGCATAAAAAAGCTTTTGGGTTAAACGATGAGATGAATATATGTTTAAGAAAGTTACTTTATCTTGAAAGTGATTTTAATATTTTGTTGTTGAAAAATGACTATTGTTTGAAAATTCATGAGCATAAAGATTTTATAAAGCAAACAAAGAATGGCTTATTTAAAAGGTTATTAAATATCAGTCCATTGGATGTAAGAGATAGTGAATGTACATCATATTTAAGTAAACAAATCCAAGATTTGAAAAATGAAATTATTGTTGAACAAGAACGTAAAAGTAATTTAGAAAAAGAACTCTTTCTACTATATAAAGAAATTGAGAGAGAAACTACTAAGAAAATGGAGTTTACTGAAAGAAATAGAGAGTTTATAAATACTTTTATATTGAATTTAAAATCTACTTAGAGATATCAGGATTTATAGAGAGTTATATTTTGATGGAAAGCCTTAAACCTTATTTATGACTATATAATACAAAACATAAAGAGATGGAATAATCTTTCTTTGTGTTTTGTATTATTCTGTTTTGATTTTATGGAAAAAGGGATTTAATTTTGACTATAGTATTGCATTAAAAAATCTGTCTCTAGTTTCATTTCTTTATTTAAAGTTCTTTCTACTTCCATTAACCAACCTTTATAGCGGCGCGAAAAATCAACCTTGCGAAAAGTAAAGGGATATAAGTCTTCTAACATTTCATTTTTAATAATATCTAACACAAACTCAATCTCTAAATCCCCAGGTAAATCTAAGACAAATACTTTATAATGTGTTCCTCTTTCAGCATTGAAGCCTTCTCTAATAGAGTCTTTACGTAACCCTCTTCCTTCAATTTTACGTCTCCATGCTCCAATTGCTTCTTTTAATCGATATGTTTCAATTTTTAATAAGCGTTCCAATGAATTAATTTTTTTTTCTAATTCTACGATTTGTTCATTTTCTTCATGTTGATTTCGTATTTTAACCACATCCTTTGATATTTTAAAACATTATATCTGCAAAAAATGATATTACTAGAGTAATTACTAATTTTATTCAGCTAAATAAATTCGTGTAACATCCTCACGGTTATGACCAATTAATTTAGAGACTGCTAATCGTGCATCTCCTTCTGTATAACCTTTTTCAATAAATAATTCATATTGTTCTTTTGCATAGGCATGTCTAAAACTATGCATTGTAATTTCAACACCCTTTGGCCGAGTGTTGAGTGGGTCTAATACTTTTTGGCGATTATTCCTAATAAAATCTTGCACACGTTGAATTACTTGATGCGCTTTCTGATCTTGCAAAACAAAAAGTTTCTCTCCGCGATTGACCCGTTGCATTGCATCTTGTAAAACGCTAAAGGATTGTGTTTGTAAGGGAATTTGTCGTATTAGCCCACCTTTTCCTTTAACAGTTAGAAAGCCTTCACGTAATGCTTTTTCAGCATCCACACGGCTTAGTCTAACCGCTTCATGTACACGTAAGCCCTGTTCACGACACAGCATAATAATAAGTGCGAGGGAAGAAGAATTAGATTGTTGTGCTAATGTTACTAAGGCTTGATATTCCAGTTCAGTAGGACGACGATCAACTCCACCAAAGCGCCTTCTTTCTAAATGGAATTCATTATAATTCTCGCTTAAAATTTGATTGCTACTCAGCTGAGAACGAGGGTTAGGGATTTGATCATGAAAATATCTGATAGCAGCTAAATCATTTTTTATTGTTGAAGCGGATTTGCCCTCGCTTTGTCGTTCAGTTACATAATTTACGAGATGCTTATTTTGAATGTTAGCAAGCGTTTTTAAATTATAGTTGTCCGCTACGAAGCGGCAAAATAAGTCCATATGATTGTAGTATTGAGGTAGTGTTTTATTCACACTAACACCTTTTGCATGTCTAGCAATTTTATTTAATTGCAACATCAAGTTTAAATAGGCTCCTTTATTGCACACATCTTCATTAGTAGATATGGTAATGCGAATCTCTCTTTCTGTTTTAATCCATCCTCGATTTCCGATAACAAACATTCCTTCCTTCATAGCTGTATAAAAAAGAGCAGACCCCACCCATATGTGAAATTAGCTTATCTTTATGAAATTTATATAGTGAGATATAGAAAAAGCATGCAATAGCAAGCGTTCTTTTCTCATAATACATACTGTCTATATGGTCTTATACAATTTCATAAAGATTTTAAAAGTGTTAAGTAATACATTTGCACAACTTTAAGCAATCATGCTTAACGCTAATTTAGCGGGTGCAGCTCACTTATGCTTACTCTAAAGTAAGCTTCACTTTAAAAAAATGAGAAGTGAGGTCAATGTCCGCAGACAAAAAATCCAATGACTAAAGTTAACATAGAACCTACTTTTAAAAGTAGTCGCTAATGCACTTGGCAATATTTCTGTCACTCTTGCCCATAGAGTGTTAGCTTCTTATATTTTTAGGTGTACTATCACCATTTAATATTTATCTCCAAGCTAATTTTGAGATGAGTTTTGGGAACAACTGGTATCGAGCGACAGCTATGTGATCCAGACCAAATCAGAGGTAGGCAACAGCGCGATCTGATATTGAATTTTATTCTATATGAACCGTTGTGTTAAAAATTTAGAGCAAAAAATCAACGGGTATTTTTTGCCCCTCTTTTCAAAATATACTGGATATTTAGTTTCCTTAGTCGAAATTCGATTGCTCGATATATATGAAATAAGTTATTAATCTTATGATTATGGAGATTTATTAGATGTCATTCGATGAGTGTTGAATGGATTTTGATATATGGATACTTATAGAAATATTCTTAAAAAGGAGGATGATATTCTTGTTTGCTTTTTATAAAAGCAGCGATATATAAAGCAAAGATTGTTGAATAATTAATCACAAAAGTGATGTACATTGTTAATTATAGTGAAAAAATAAATAAGAAGAATGTTTATATAGTTATGATAGCAGACAATTATTCTTTTTCTAAGGGTTCAAAGATGATTTTTTTTAAGGAAATGGAGAATTAAAAATATTATTATGTTATAAAATTTTAAAAATGCCGATAGAGTTGAACAAATGATAAATTGGATTCTTATATTAGAACGTTAAAAGAATTATAACAATACATAATGCTACTGTTCTAAAAAACGGAAGGGGTTTCCTTAGAAAGAAAATAATTTTTTTTATTGCCTATACACATCATAATTATTATTTTTCAAAAGAATCACGACCTATTATTACTTAGATCAATGAAGCAAATTCTATAAGGTTACATTTCAATTTTTTGAAATTTAATTGATTTATCTTAAATTCAATTAATTACATAGGTAGGAAAATTTATTAGCAAATTTTAGTTGAAATGAATATAAAATACACTTTTTGTTCGAAGGGGGAATAGGTTAAGAGGTTATTTTAAAAAATTTTAAATCGATACATATAGAAATTAGAAAATATATTTAGGACGCTTGACTAGCGGAACTTCTAATAAGGTTATTAATTAGTTACTATGTATGAAACTGTGTTTAGGAACTAGTTCTAGGTATAAGTAAACCTGATAATAAATAAAATTGTTTCGTTAGTTAATAATCCCCTAATATTACCGTTCTTGAGGTAAAATAGAAACAAGTATATATTTACTATTTTATAAAGGTGGCAGGAACAGATGGCTTTTGGGCAACATCAAACTTTTTATTTGCGTCAGCAATGGCTAAATAAAGGATTGAAGGAAATTAAAGATAAACCAAGATTTTTCTACGAGGACAATCATTTTGAAGTTCTTGGTGTAGGTAAAAACATGGCGAAATCAATTCGCTATTGGTTAAGTGCGACAAAATTAACAAAAGATGTTCGAACAACACAAATAGAAGTAGTATCAACTGATTTAGCTGAGATTATATCTATGTATGATCCATATATTAAAAATCAATTTACATTAAGCTTATTACATTATTTATTAGTAACAGACCGTGATGACGCGACTACGTGGTATTGGTTTTTTAATATTTTTAACGAACGTGTATTTACTAAAGGAATGCTTATCGAGCAATTATCAAAGTGGGTTGTCGAATCATTTCAAAAGCAAGTTTCATCATCAACCTTAAAAAAGGATATTGATTGCTTAATTCAGTTATACACAGTAAAAGATTATAATAATCGAACGCCAGAAGACGTTATTAAAAGTCCATTTGAGTCATTAGGGCTTATTCAAATGACGACTGGACAAAACTATATGAAATCTCAACTAAATTATAAGCCCAGTACTTTGATTCTTTACATTACTTTACTCAAATATTTTGAAAAGCATGAAGTAAATGAAATTAGTTTGAGCGAGCTAGTAAATAATGAGGAATTATGGGGACGTGTATTTAATTTAGATAGGGATACAATTTTAACTTACATAGATGAAATTCAAGATAAGTATCCAGTAAAGTTTACACGAACAAATCATTTAGATGTAATTCGAATGGAAAAAACGTTCAAGTGGCTAGAAGAAGTGAAAGTGATATATGAAAATGAGGTCATGTTATGATGAGTTTCCAACCAAGTATTAATATTTCTTATGACATAGGAAAGACTCAGCTATTTGAAAATTATGTACCAAATATTAATCAGTTAAATATTATGAATGCAATCTTAACAAACGTAGGTAAGGATGAACAACATGCACATTTAATTGTTGGTCCCTATGGTGCGGGTAAATCTCTAGTAGGGGCTATGGTTACTACATTAGTTGTTCAATCAAGGTCGAATAAAAAATTATACAATCAGTTTTTTGAAAGCGTGTATAAAGTTAGCCCTGAATTAGATTTTAGTATGCGTAGTGCGCTTGTTGAGAATAAATTTAAATGGATTCCAGTAACAATTACAGGTAAAAGCGGTAGTTTTGAAACGGTAATTTTAAATAGTATCCAGAAAAAATTACAAGAATTGGATATTCCTTTTGCAATGAAGAACGACTCGTTTTATATCAATGAATTAATCGAACTATGGGAAGTTAAACATCCAGAAGTGCTTCGTAATTTAGAGAAAATACTAAATAGACATGATATTGAATTAGACAAGTTTGTTAAACAAATTAAAGATAATGACGAACAAGCCATGTTAATGTTCAAAAATATCTATACAGAAGTTGCATTTGGAATGCCGTATCATAATCCAAATACTATTGAATTTATTGAGCAACTTATATATTTAATTGATGAATTAGCAAAAAATAAAATTGGGATTTTCATTGTCTTTGATGAATTCGGACGTTTTTTACAGACGATATCAAATGCGAAAATTTATGAAACAATGCAGCAAATTCAAGACTTTGCTGAACTAGTAAATAGACAGAAGAATGCATTTGCACTAATGATTACACATACAGGATTGCAGCAGTATGCAAACGAAAATACGATGTTAACTAAAAATGAGTTAGAACGTGTTGAAAAGCGTTTCTTTGAGCATCGCTTAGAAAGTGACTCTGCAATTTTTTATCGTTCAGCGCACAAGGTTTTAAATAAAGCGTCACAATCTGACATTTTTTTAGCTAAAGACTTTGAGGATTTGAAGTATAACATTATCAAGTACAGTATGTTTCAAGGGATGACGACGGAAGAAATAATTGGGTTCATTTTAGAAGGATGCCAGCCAATCCACCCTTTAGCAATTCAAATCTTACCAAGTATGTCAAACTTGCTTGGACAAAATGACCGTACATTATATTTATTTTTAAATCAGTTTAAAAAGAAAGATTATGAAGGTAGTTGGTATTATGCAGATCAGCTATTTGATTATTTTTATCCAGATGAATCATTAATTTTCACACTAGATTCAATGAAATATTATCGTTTAGCTATTAATTACAAGTTGTCAGAAAATGCTTTACGTCTTGTAAAGTTAGGAACTTTATTAAACCTTATAAACAATCGTTTTACATTATCAAAAGACTTTATTCAATTTGCATTAGGCATTGCTGAAATTGAAGCAGATAATATCATGCAAGAACTTCTAAGTGTTAAGTTGTTACGTTTTAATCCGTTTGTAAATGCTTATGAGTTATATGAAGGTTCTTTAGTAATATTCGAAGAACTATATCAAAATGTTGAAGGTAAAGTTATTATTAACAATGAATTACGTGTTGAAGCAATTCAGGAAATTTACGGAGAAAAATATTACTTACCATTAGGTTATAATACTGCAAAAAGTATGACTCGTTACATTGAAACACAATTTGCTTTTGCTACTCAAGATATTAAGGTTGATACATCAGCAGATGGAACCTTATTATACATTTTTACGAAAAATGAGCAGGAACGTGAGCAAGTTAGACAGATAGTCAGTCAATATAATTCAGTAGATATATTATTTGGAATTGTAGACTTTCAAATGGAAGAACTATTAGAACATGTAAATCAGTATGTATTGCTAAATAAAATGCTTTTCATGCCAGAGATTTTAAAAGAGGATGCAAATTTAAAGAAAGAAATATTAATTCGACTTGACGCTGTATCGTACCGTATCCAAAAACAATTACAACCTTTAAAGGAATTTAATCAAGACTATATAACGTTTTATATGAAAAATGAAGTTGTGAAAATTTCAAACATTAATAAATTTGACATATATCTAGATGAGTGGATGTTTAAACGATATCCATTAACGCCAGAAGTACGTAACGAAAGTTTCAACAAACGAAATGTAATGAAAATTCAACGTAAATCTGCAATTGAATTGTTAAATCAAATTATGGACCCAACTTTTGAAGGTGATTTTGAAGTTTCAGGTTATGGACCAGATTATTTAATCTATGCAACGACATTTAAAAATTTAAAATTCAACTTTGAAAACTTAGATGAACAAAGTAATGTAGAGTTAAAAGAATTACGTAGTCGATTAGTAGAATTTTTAAATACTAATAGCCGTAGTACTATTTATCAATTATTTGCTATAGCATTAGACGAACCATTTGGTATACGAGATCCACTTGTTCCACTGTTTGTAGTTGCTTTACTTAAAGATAAGTGGAATCAAATGGCTTTTTATTCAAATGATTTTAGTATTACATCTATAACGGGAGAAATGCTTTATGAAATCATAGAACAGCAAGCAGAATTTTATGAGTATGAAATTTATGTACTTGCTGATGAAGAACAGCAGGTACTAAAAACGACGAATGCAATATTCTTTGAGGATGAAAATATGATTCATCCAAATAGATTATTTATAAAGTTAACAAAGTGGTTGTTAGGTTTGCCTCGATTTACTCAAATTTCCAACAAACAGGATGATGATATAATTAAATTTAAGGAAATTATTCGTGCTAGTGAAACGGATCCATTAGCTGCAAGTAAAAAACTTTTTGAGATGCAGTTATCACTAGCAAATTTAGAATTAATGAAAAATACTTTAGAAAGTTTCTGTGAACGTTTTAAAGTGCAAATTTATAGGGAAACACTCTCTTTATTTGATGTAGATGAAGTTGTACAAATTCGGGGACAGCATAATGAAGCGATTCGAAATTCACCGCAGCTTAATGAAATTATTACATTATTTGAAAAGACAGAAGATATAAAAGAAGTTATTTTAAAAGTAGTAGGTATTAGGTTAGAGGATTGGTCAGATGTAACGTATAACTCATATTTCACAACACTTAATCAGTATTTGACTGTTTCTAATACTGAGGTAATCCGATTAATAGACGGCAATCAAGTTATTACGACAATTCAAGAAGTGGAGCTTTCTGTAAAAGGTAATACCATTTACAATCAGTTGCAAAGGATTGTAAGTGCTGGTGGACGTACTATGAATGGAGAAGAAGTTAAGTATATTCTATACAAATTACTTCAAGAGATTTAAATTGATTAGTTAAGTTCTTGTTTTTTAACCAATTTTCTAGCGTTTTAAATATATGTTTTTAGTGTGAAGATAATAATCTTTTCATTTATCCTAGAATATGAATTTTATATCATAAATAAGAAAAAGGGGTGTCCAAAAAGTAAATAAACTTTTTAGGCACCCTTTTATTTATTTAATAATTATATCCATATTCAGTGCTGTTATCCTATATTTGTGAAAAATCCACTATGTTCACAAAGAAAGAATTTCTAAAAAACCTTAAAATACAATATGATTTGCCTTTTAATCTGTTTTACTTTATGAGTAAGAACAAACACAAGGAATTGTATCATCTTTCTCATTTAGGTACTTCTCAATGCCATCACGTTCCATCATTTCACGATATTCACGTAAAGTAAAAGCTTTACTGTTTCTTTTAAGAATTGAAACGTCCTTATCAAACTTTTCGCGAAAACGTTCTTCCATAGCTTCTTGTTCCATGTATTGATCGGGCCAAACTTTATAAAGTAGAGCATAATGACCTAGTCCACCTCGTACGCAACGCCCAGCGCAATTTGCGTGCGAGAAGCCCAAGCCATACATGCGTGGTAGGGAAATTTTCCACTCATCTCGAATGATTTTTTTTGTATCAAGGTCTTCTGTAAATGTTTCTATCATTGGAAAACGTGTTGCAATCGGTTCAATAGGATTATGCTCGTAGAAATTTTGAAGGTTTATTGCACGATGAGACTCATGGGGACCAATCCCAAAATAAAGAATTGGTTCTAAGTTATGCTCGTCACGCAGCTCTTCTAAATAGATCAGTGTTTGTCGAACTTTTAATTCCTCGGAACATTTTGCCATACGTGAATTTCCTAAAAAACGTACATCATGAAATACCTCTTCAGGTGTACGACCATCTGTACGATATGTAATTTCCATTCCGATATATTCAGCAACTTCCTCCATAAAACGATAATTATCGATATCTTCCCAAAGAGTATCTGTAAAGAACAATACACAGTTTTCCTTCCCATACTTTTGAACAATATGATAAGCAACGTATGCAGAAGAAGCTCCCCCGCTATACATTGCTACGTGTACAGGCTTACGGTGATGGTTATTCTCCAGTATACCTGCATTTAAAATACTTAGTGCATTAGAGCCACTTCCGGTCTTTTTAGTTTTTGCCTTATTAATAGTATCTATAGACATAAATAAAGCGACTCCTTTCTAATGATAAACTAATAATACTAAGCAACGAGTATTAGAAAATTTTTCTATTTTTCCTGATTCGTTGTGAATAGTTTGGACGGTCAATAATAATTTCCTCAATTTCAAGTTCTTGAATCCAAATTAGTAGTGTAGCCAATATATCCTTAACTTCTTTTCTAAACGGGGTAGGGTCGTCAATTAATGCATCATGCAATATGGTTGATAATTCCCCAAAATAGATTTCATCTTCAATTATGTTAATGAGCCATTTAAAACACTTTAATGCTCTGAAATTTTCTTTAAGATTTTTAGCATCATAGGATTCTTCACGCGTTAAACCAAGCAATTTTAAATCATTACTCTTTATGTCGAATGTATTAGAACTAATTAAAAAATCACATACCCATAAATTTTTTATCGTAGCGCTGTTAGTAAGATTTAATTCTTTTAAGAACCATTCTTGGAAAATAACGTTGCTATGTATTTCGGTAATTTGATTTTTAAATTCCAGCATGAGAGAGGCGTCCATTAGTATCGCATTATCAAAAACCTCGAGTATTTTTGTATAATCTGTTTGATTACAGGTGCCAGTAACGCCACTCTCAATATTTGAATGTTCTTTTATTCCTAGTCCAGATAATGTAGCATTCGCACTACCGATAAAATATGTTTGTTTATCAAATACATATATTTTTGAATGCAAATCGAAATTGAAGTACATCTTCCATCCATTACTAACACAATAATTATATAGTTCAAGATCTGTACTATTAGAGAGAATATCTCCTTTTCTGAAACGAACAAGTAGAATCTTCTCTAGACCACTTGTTAAATGTGTATCTAATTCTTTTAAAGCTTCAATTTTTGCAAATGCCGAAACAACAATAAGTTGATTTGAAACTTTAACAAGCTCGCGCCTCAAGAAAGGCATTATTTCTTTTGAATGTAAGATACGCTGAATCATTTTTCTAATCTTAAGAAATGTTTTGCATATTTACCCCAATCTTCACGAACAGCTTGTACCTGATCACGTCGAATTCCATCTGGAGTCTCATCTTCATATCTCGCCCAAGCAGCCAATAGTAACTTGATTCCTAAAGAGGCTTTTTCTAAACGTTCTTTTAATCTTGATGCATTGTTATCAGCACAATCTTCATCTAATACTTCTAATAAATTTTCGAAAGCAGGATGGTCTTTATTTAAAATAACATTTATTGCCCCACCCTTAGTTCGAACTGTAAAGAAAGCATTTCCTTCAAAAGCATTTTCGATGAAATTGTATTTAGAATTATGTGTAACAGAATGTTCAGCAACAATTTGGGCATTTGTATTATCGACGCCACTTGCAATAAGTGTTTCTGTAATTTCCTCTTTACGCTGTTCGGCAGGTTTAAATTCATCTGCATCACTACTGCCTATATAGCCAAGTTCTTTACGTTGGTTCGTGATTTCAGTAGCTTGTTTTTCTACTTTTTCATTTTTTAAAGACGTAACAGTTGAACGACTGCCTTGATTTTGGTTTTTAATGATTTTTCTGATAAGAACTAATTGTCGATTAATGAAATCGCAAATCTCAATTAAGGGAGTTCGAGGATCACCTTCTTCTTTATACTGCTCAATTATATCAAGAAGTGTTGTCCCTTTTTCTTGCTCCTTTTTTAAATTATCCATCATTGCTAAAACGTCAGAGAAATTTCGTGCTGATTGTTTGTTATTAGAAACACCCATTAGTTCATCTAATGCAGGTGGGAATTCTATCTCAATACCCCACCAGCGCTCAACTGGGTCATAGCTGTTGACCAATGTAGTATCCATATCAAGTTCACGACCGGCTCGGATTATTGAGATACCTAAATTGGAGTTTGCGTGCTTCCCATATGGCTTTGCTCCTGTACTGATTCCATTTCTTGCCTCGTCAGTAGCATGTGAAAATCTTACATAAATTGGATGGCTTTCGCCGTTATAAGAAACGTTAAATTTCTTTTCGTAATTCTCTATTCCGAAAGCTGGCTCAAACATCGGTTTGTTGTTGAATGGCTCAGGACAACTTGTTTTTTCCATTAAATATAGTGGATCGTTAGGTAATGCAAAATGATGAATTGGACCATCAGAGAGACGAGTTTCATTAATAGTTGTAAAATCAATTTTTAAGCTGTTTTCATTTAAGAATTTTCGATACATTCTACCAATGATTAATTCTGAATGTGTAATTAAAGTCTGCCCTTTTGACCACATGAAACGATCAAGTTCAGACCAAACTACTAATGTCCCAGTTTTTTCAAAAGTCACACCTTGTTCTAACCAAATTTGTGGTATCTCTTTTTTAGTTGGTGCTGGCATTTCTTGTAAGTGTCTATTTTTTACTTCCTCAATATCTAAATAGGTATGTAGTGCATTTTCTACACCATCTTGCCAACTCCATACATCAACTCTTTTACACTGAGAAATAGATGAAGCTGGTAGTCCCATTCCGAAACGCCCGATACCAGTTCGTTTATTACGCTCTAAACGAGTTCCGTTTCCGAATTGTAAACATAACTGTAATACGTCTGAAGGCATACCTTCTCCGTTATCCAATACAGCTAATTGATGAAGCTTCAGTAAAGTACGATTAGTACCAGCAATTTCTTTTTCTTTACAAATGATTTGTACGTAATTTGCATTTGCTTGAATAGAGTTATCTATTAATTCGGCTACAGCATATGCTGTATTTTTATAACCATTGTCACGCATAGCCTCAATAGCTAAGTGTGCAGGTACATATGATTGATTATCTGTTATTAAATTTGTCATTCCCATACATCCTCCCAATTTACAAAAGCTTCAGAAACAGATCTAAATCCGGGTAAATCCTCATCAATTACAGTTATGATTTCTGCTTCTAGGTTCCCTCCGGCGTTTATACCACGAATTGCTCGTCCCACCATCTGACTATATAGGATTAAAGATGTAGTTGGTCGGCCGATAATTGCAGCACTTGTTTTAGGTGCATCGAATCCAGTTGTTAGGACGCCGTAGTTACAAAGAACTTTTGGGATTTCTTCTGCATTCTTAAAATCGCTGATGATATTCTTTCTAGTGTTGTTGTCAGTATTGCTTGTTAAAGAGCGAGAATGAATTCCTTTAGATTGTAAAATAAACGAAATCACGTTAGAACATTCAACAGAGGGAGCAAATAATATAATTCTATTATGGTGTTTTGTTAGTCGAATTGCTTCGTTAACTAACAATAAATTTCGTCGTTCATCCTCAGCAAGATTATTCAAAATTTCTTTTGGATAATCTTTTTTATAATTTAGACCGTTTGAAAAAGTTAGTAAATTTTCTAAGTTTTTATTTTCATAGTTAAGTGAAATAAAATTCACTTTTGCTAAATAACCGGAGTCGGTTAAATAATCAATAGGGTTATCATAGCCCTTCACTTCTAATTTCACTTTTTTTCGATGATAGAAGTTTGCTAGTACCGTGTCTTCTTCAATATTATCGAAGCTCCGTCCTGGAGTTGCACTGAGCCCTATTAATTTCTTTTGTGGACCAACATTAAGTAATATGTTCACCATATCATTATAAATAGGTGCTACAGATTGATGAGCTTCGTCGAATACTAATAAAGAAACTTTATTAGCTAAAATAGCCATAAACTTTCTACCAACAGCACCTTTAGACTTATTAATTAGCTTTTGTAAACCTGATACTAATAAGCCTTCTTCTAAATTATTAATATCGAGTTCATAATTTCCCCAAAACCTAGAAACAGTAATATCTCTATTACCTAATGAAGACCACGCTTTTTCGAATTCCTGTGCAGCTTGCTCACAAAGTTCTTCTGTATTTGCCAGCCAAATAACTGTTGTATTTTCATTTGCTCTTAAATAGTCAGCAATAATGTTCATAGAAGTTCTTGTTTTGCCTGATCCTGTTGGCATATGTAATAAAACCCTATCACTACCCGAATTAAAAATACTTTTAACTTTTGCTGCTGCAATACGCTGATGTTCAAAAAGGCTATATTGTGCCGTTATTAGTTTTTGAATTGGCTCTTGATCAGGAAGAGTGGTAACGTTCTTTTGAACATTAAATACTGAGAACAATGTATTTGTAATTTCAGAGTTTTTTCGGAAGTTTAAGCTCTGCAGCTTTTTATAAACTGTTTGGTTGTTGTCTTGAGGGGAAAACACACCTAATATTCTTGCTAATGTTTTTGCCTCATCAAGTCTAAGCAAATCAAAAATTATATTTCTGAAGTTACAATCTAAGAGCATTGCTTCTTCTGAATGGAGGTCTAGAATTATTTTTTTAATCTCTCCAATATAAATACCCTCATTACTCATTAAGTTAAGTATTTTTACAGTTTGAGTACCTAAAATTTCTTGAATTGTTATTTCGTCTGCTCTGTGTAATATTTCCTTTAAATTAAGCAAATAGACCCTCCCTTATTTGAGAAGATAGTTGTACTAGATTATTATTGCATAATTTTACTGTTTTAGGGAATAAATTTATACAGTTTGTTAAATTTAAGACAGAAACATATTTATTGGCGGTAAAATGAGCATTGATAAGTATTTTGATAACTCGCCTTATTTATACTAGTAAGACTTTTATCTGTATTTATAAACATAAAAACTGCCTTTCTCGTGAAGGAATGTACTTAAACTAACTGACCAAAACTTAAATGTACCCAGCGCAACTAAGTTGTACCTTTTTAACAGCCTTAGAAAATAATAAAATCAATTAAAATTAAAGAAGTTGAGAACAATTTGGGGGCTTTCGTAAGAGATAATTCAAAGTTTTATCTTCCTAATTAGAGGAATGTTTGTTAATAATTAAATATTGTTGGTAATTTACATCAAAATACCATCTTATTGGGAGGAATTGTATGAAAGAATATAAAGATATGGTTGTCATTTTTGTTGATTTATTGGGTACACAGAATAATACAAGATTCGAAGACAAATTATTTATACACCAAGTATTTCACAGTGAGGCAAGAGAAAATGAATCAAGGAATCTAAATCATGTAATCTATGATAGGAAAGTGTATAGCTTTTCAGATTGTGCTTACTTTTTCTACTTTTATAAGGAAGGGGTAGAGGAAAGTCGAAAAAATAACATGAAATTGATACAAACGGCAATGTTTAATACAACACTTTCATTATTAAGAATACTTAACGCAGGTTATTTAGTGCGTGGTGGTGTTACTTTTGGAAAAGCCTATTTTGATGAACTTGGCTTTTTTGGTCCGGCGGTTGAAGATGCCTATAGGTTAGAAAGTAAATATGCAAAGGTTCCAATTGTCGCATTAGATTCAAAATTAGGTGAGGAATTTAATACGTGGGAACTTTCCCAAACAGATATGGATGCAATTGAATTTCTAATGACTAGCCAACCAATGTTGGTTGAAAGGGGGATGGTTGAAGAAAAGGATAAGGTTGAAGAAAAGTATTTTCTTAATATTTTTTATCAATTAGAAGCTTTTAATCCATCCTTATTTTTAGAGACAGAGAAAGTTGATATTTGTAGCATTAAACAAAGGCTTCTTGAAATTATTACGAGGGATAAGATTAAATATATCGAAAAAAATGAAGTTTACTCAAAATTAGTTTGGATGGAGAAATATTTAACAACAAAACACAATCGTCTAAGACAAGAAATAGTTGGAGGAGGATTTAGCACAATTGTTTTGAAATAAAATTAATAAGGATGAGATTGAGGTATATTTACTCTACAGGTGAGAAGGGAAGCCTCAACATTATCTGGTGGGTGAGAAAATTTATATCGATTGGAACGCAATTCAAACATCTGTCTCCGGGCAAGCGAAATATCATTGTTCAAGCTAAGTAGCATTTGCACTTTAGGCAACTAAGCTCCGAAGGTCAATAAGAATTAAAAAATTACTTACTCAATCATGCGTGATTGTAGCATAAAAGTTAGATTTTTAAACAATTATTTTGTTACATTAATGGGTTTTTATTTAGCAATTGTACAAGAGATTAAACAGCTTTTATTTTTACACCGTCCTCATTTTGGGATGGTGTATGCATCTCTTAGCTTCAAACAACTTTATTATTTCCTATGCAGCTATTAGTATAATGCTAATAGCTATTTTTATAAATTTAAGTGAAAAGGAGAGGGGATATGAGCTTTTTAATTGATGTAGGCAACCACGAAACAATTGAGGACGTAGTAGATCGAATTGATAGCATTGAAGGCATAGCGGTGGGTGAGTTGAATTTCAGTATGGAAGAATTACTGCGGAACGGAATTTACATTATTAAGGAAAATGAAAACGTGGTTTATGTAGGGAAAGCAACGTCAAGGATTTTTCTAGAGCGATTTGCTGGTCACTTTGACACTAGAAAAGGTGGGGGGTTCAATAATCTTTTAAAAACTATAGCTAAATCAAAAGGCAATACCGATTCAGATGAAGATTTAAAAAATGTATGGAGAACAGTGCTTAATTTTAAAATCGTTTGCGTTGCACTTGATCCATCAAGAGAGCATTTGCTTAAAAAATGGGAAGACCTTTTAATGATACATTACAATGAGTACCATTCATTGTATAATCGTACCATTTGGAATGTTAAATATGATTATGGTTATGATCTTGGTGATGAAGTTGATGTATTGAGAAATGGAGTAATGACTAAGTTTAAAATAGAAGGTGCTAGTTCTAGATATGGAATGTTAATAGGACGTTATCGCATTTCTAATGACAGATGGACGAATCCACAAAAACTCAATAAAAACAAAATCATTGAAAGTGCTAATTAAATAAAAGTTTAAATAATAGGAAAAGCCCCACATATCACAGGGCTTTTCTTGCATACATAAAATATTAATTATTACAAAGTTAAATAATTATTTTAAAGTTACAAAACTTCTGTTAAATAATCGAGCATGATTATGGAAGATCATGAACATTTTAATGATAGTATAATTACAGGGCTAGGAAAGTCTAGACTTTCTATAACACTATTAATTCTGGAATAAAAGATATGAAGGAAGAAGTGGATAGGAAAAGAGGAATTATACCGATTACAGGGACTGAGCTACCTGGAAAGTAAAAATTCCCTTTGAAAGAATAATAAATAAAGACAAAAGTTCTTCTGAGGGGGAAACAAATAACCATATAATAATCAATAACATATTATTCGATGCAAAGGATGCTCCAGGATTATTTGCTCTTTCTGACTCTATCGGGTGAGATTACGATGAATTTGAAATTAGAACGGTTATGTTGTCAGGTAAAATATTTAGGTCGTATTGTTATTCCTAATGTAGTACCTAAAACCCTATATATCGAGGAGAAAGATCCAGTAGAAGTTTATGTGGAGAAAGATTCAATCATACTTAAAAAATATAAACCTAACATGACTTGTGCTATTACAGGTGGTGTTTCTGAAATACTTAACGGTCAATTAATATTAAGTACTTTAGGTGAGAGTACTTAATCCAAGAAATATAATTTGATCTGAAGAATAACCTGTTAAAATACAGCTCTTTTTTCCTCTTGAAATAACGGAGACGGGTTATCTTTAGAAGGACTTAATACTACTTATCTCACTTTTTAAAGTATTAATATAAATTCCTCATAATTACTTTAATTGATTGTTATACTCAACGTTAAGGATTGAACTTAGAATGGAGGGGTTATAATGAGATTAATAAAAGAAGAAAACTCTATTTGGAATATTGAAAAGGAAACAATTGTTGCTGAAGCAGGGGAAGGAACATTTGACAATAGTAATTCGGAGTTAGGTACACTACTCAATCAGGAATGGTGGAAACTTATCGATGACAATGAAAGATTAATAGGTTTTGGTTGGGTAGATTACGAAAATGATGACTTTGAAATTTCAGTGGCAGTTACTAAAGAATATCAAGGGTTAGGTTTAGGGTCATTCATTCTTGTAGAATTAGAACACATAGCTAAAGAGAAGGGCTTTAATGAAACTGTAGCTATAGTAAAAGAGTCAAATCAAGAATCAGATAAAATGATAAAATGGTTGTACAAAAAAGGTTATGTGGCATATTGGCCGGGTATTAAAGGTATAGAATCAAAAAGTCAGGAGTTTGCAACTAACATTGTTAAAAAGGTAGATTTAACGTTAACCAAGCAAATTTGATACATCAGTAATTTTAGTAGAGAGTATATTAATAAGTCTTATGAAATTTATGATGCTTAGTAATGATTATCTTTTGTTCATTCTCTAAAGTTTACTTCAACTAAACCAGCTAATAGATTGTCAATAAAAATCTTTTAAGTTAAAAAACACTTCATGCTATACTAAAAAGCGCAACTCAAATAACCCTCCGAATTCAATTTGGAAGAATTTTGTTCGTTCGACCCCTGACTATTATCAATCTATAAATTGATTAAAATATAGTCAACAAGATTTTTCTCCGGCTTACCTTATAATACGAGGTGAGACTTTCTATTTCTAGTAGTGACATATGATTCCATTCTCTTTATAATTAATTTGAAGTCGGTGAAATAAAACTCTAAAGGTAGATAAAGAAAAAGTTGCCTCCGTAAGCAAAAATTAATTTTTTTCTCATTTTGGGTCAAACTGTGGGTCAGGCTTTAAAACAGGTGCTGAAAAACTATTGAAAACACTGGTATTTCAGCACTTTTTATATTTTTCGTTTCAAGACCCGCCGTCTCCATACATAAAGATGAGCAATATTGTAGCGGTAAATAAGGATAAAGATATCATCATCTGAAGTATGTGATGATACAGATATTTTAAATACATTTGGCTATGAATTATTTACTAAGCTTTTTCCGAAATTAAAGTTAAGCAATACACCAATATAGGAAAAAGGTTTACATCAGCAAAATAAGGTATACTATATTTGTTGAATAGATTTCTTTAAAGGCAGGAAAAGTAGGTGAACCAAAGTGGGGAAATATCAATTGGATACTAAAGGTAAGGTGGCTGTGGCCAAGTATCATGAAAAACACAAGCCAGCCCAATTTGATAAAAAGCAGCAACTTGAGAAAATACGTGCGGCGTATTTGAAAAAGAAGCAAGAACAAACAGATCAATAATTTGAATGAAAACATAGGAAGACTAAAATCTCCCTATGTTTTTCTTTAACATAAAATTGCGGTATTTATTATTCTCCTAAATGGCAGATTCGATGACAGAAAACTTATTATCAGATATCCATTCCTCTTAACATTTTTTGTACCGTACCACCTTAGAATTTTTATTTGTTCATACTCCGTGCATTTGTTGTCATAGGGAAGACACTCTCTTTTGAAACAAATGAAATCGTTGAAAATTTGAGAGAATTAATCCATCTCATTTTCATTTTTTTGAACGCCTTTATGACAAGGGCGGAAATGTCATCGATTCTATCAAGAACTTTTGAAATACTGGTCTTTCTTCAGTTCAACTTAAGCTAATTTTGGCCTCTCAAAGTATTTATTGTGGAGCATAATGCAACAATCTTGCTCGGGATTCAGCCTAAGAAGATGTGAATGTCATCACTATAATGTATAAGGGTGTGCTAAAAGTCGAGAAACTTTCAGCACACCCTGTTGTATTTAATTGAACGGACGACAATGAAGGAGTAATATACTCTCCGTATTTTTTTATCCATCATTTAAAAATATAGTATAGTTATTGTAAAAACCGAAATGATTGAGGGGACTGGAATAGATGAACTTACTAGAAGTTGGAGTAAAAATAAAGCAGATGCGGAAGAAAAATAAAATGTCTCAGGATGGTTTAGCTTCGCAGATTCATTTAACGAAAAGCCATATTTCAAAAATAGAAAATGGCAAAGCGACACCGAGTCTGGTGACATTATCTAAGATTGCGGAAATATTTGATGTGCCAATGGCTTGGTTTGTTATTCAGGATCAATTTGATGGCATTTCGATTGTATCGAAAAAAGAACGCAATGAGACGGTTGAGACGAATGAACTTGGCTATCAATATGAGCTGTTAGCGAATAAGAGCTATATGAGTAATATCAATCCTTCTATTGTTACCGTACATAATGGGGCGGAAAATTTAGCGCCTTATACACACGATAATGATGAATTTATTTATGTCATTTCGGGTAGTATCGTCTTGAAATACGATCATAAATTTTACAATTTAGAAGAAGGGGACTCTGCGTATTTTTCTGGGAAAAAGGAGCATATCTTTATTAATAATTCTGCAGAAAACTCAAAGGTATTAACGATTTATGTTGAGGATTAAATCTTTCTTTTAAACGTAAATATTATCGAAAATACAAATTTCTTGTTTACAATACTATTCAGACAATTTACAATTGGTGTAATGTTATTCAACTAAGTTGAATTATATTACACTTTTTTAATTTTGGGGGTATGGGGATGACTTCACGTATTAAGGGATTTTATTTACTTTCAGTAGAAGAGCGAATTAAGTTAATCGCTGAAAAGTCAAATTTAACCAAAGAGGAAGTTGAAGCTTTAAAAAGTGGAATTTCATTAGAGCTTGCTGATGCAATGGTTGAAAATGTTATTGGACATATTTCAGTGCCTCTAGGGGTAGCGGCCAACTTTAAGGTGAATGGCAAGGAGGTATTTATTCCGATGGCTACGGAAGAGCCATCAGTAATTGCTGCGGCTAGTAATGCTGCCCGTGCAGCATATGAGTTAGGGGGTATTTTTACTTCCAGCTCGGGAACAGTTATGCGCGGACAGATTCAGGTATTAAATATTGAGGACCCTCATGCAGCGAGGGCGAAAATTTTTGAACATAAAAATGAGATCATCGAGCATTGTAATGAAAAGGATCCAACGTTAGTCAAGTTAGGCGGTGGAGTGAAGGATATAGAAGTGCACTTAATCGACACAGCAAAAGAAACTATGGTTGTCGTCCATTTAATCGTTGATACGAAGGATGCAATGGGGGCAAACGCTGTTAATACGATGGCAGAATCTGTGTCACCATTAATCGAACGGATTACAAATGGACGAGTTGTGCTACGGATTATTTCAAATTTAGCAGATAAGCGTATTGTTCGTGCGCGTGGTGAATTCTCGACAGAAATGCTCGGGGGGATAGAGATTGCGAAAAATATTGTAAGTGCTTACGAATTTGCAGATGCTGACTCGTATCGGGCTGCCACACATAATAAAGGGGTTATGAATGGTATTACAGCTGCGGTATTAGCATCGGGTAATGATACACGTGCTGTTGAGGCTGGGGCTCATGCCTATGCTGCTCGTTCTGGTAGATATCGTTCTTTAACAACGTGGGAGCTGAATAAAGCAGGCAATCTTGTTGGGACGTTGGAATTGCCATTAGCTGTTGGTATTGTGGGAGGGGCTACGAAGACCCATCCTGTTGCAAAAGCAGCGCTAAAAATTATGGATGTGCAATCTGCAGAGGAGCTAGCCAGCTACATTGCCGCAGTAGGATTAGTAGAAAATCTAGCAAGCTTACGCGCACTTTCAGCAGAGGGGATTCAATCTGGTCATATGCGTCTGCATGCTAAAAACTTGGCTGTAATGGCTGGAGCAACAGGCGATATTATTGATCGAGTTGTGCAGCAGGCGGTAGAAGAGAAGGATTTCCGTTATGATCGTGTTTTAGAGATTACAAACTCTCTGCGAGGTGAATAATACATGGCGAATACTCCATACAATGAGCAAAAAAATGTAGAGGAAAAGAAGTTTATTGAAATTTTAGGAGACACGGTTTCTGGTAATCAATTAATTATTTCAATTATTTTAAGTGTTGCCGCAAGCTTTTTAGGCTATCAGTTTGGCCAGTGGTTTTTTCCGAAGTTTGCAGACCCTCAAATGATTAACTCCTATTCATTGTTAACAGGCATTACAGGTATTCTGATTGTTGTTGCTATTAATACGATTCTTTTTAAACCAAAACGTATTTTAGTAGAAGATGAAGCATCTAGTCATTCTTTAAAGGAAGCATTTGAGGATTTACAAATTGATATAGACGAGGAAATACGCTTAATCGAGGAAGATCCGGTGACAAAAAAAGAGCTTGAGGATTTTGGCATTCTTTCTAGCTTACAAGGCTTGAAAGGAGCGGATAAAAAATGAGTATTTATGTAATAGCTCTTTTATTTGCACTTCTTGGTGCAGCTATCTTTACTATAATTGGACTTATTTCAGGTACAGATGAAACAGCAATTATGGTACCCATTACATTGTTAGTTATTTTGCTGGGAGCGCCTCCTGAAGGGGTATTCGCCTTTTTCATGGCGGGCGTGTTAGCTAAGCATTTAACACATGCTGTCCCAACTGCGTTATTAGGCATTCCAGGGGATACAACGGCTGTACCGTTGATCGACCATGCCAATACATTACGCCGTTTAGGCATGCCACATGTTGCACTACGTAAAATGATTTCTGGCGGTGTTATCGGTGCATTTATCGCCCTACCAACCGCTGTATTGTTAGGTCAGTTTTTAGGTCAATTTGCCGACTTTTTTAAATCTTCATCAGGCATCATTTTTACACTTGCCGCAATTTTAATCGCATTCTTTTCAAAAGGAAAATGGGCAAGTATTTTAATTATTATTCCATTTGCATTTTTCATTAAAGCTTTAGATAGCGTTAGCTTCGCGATGCTGGATAAACATTTAAGTATTACATTCTTTTTAGGAATTGCGATTGGACCGATGTTTTGTAATATTTTAATGGCGGCTTCCTCCGTTGCTAAAAATGATCTAGCACGCAGTAAGCCAAATCAATATAATCTTGCTCCTGAAACGAAATCATGGAAAGGCTATTTCCCGAATCCATTTAAAATTTTATCGAAAAGGCAGACCATTTTTACGAGCATTACAACGTTTCTTTCCTCCCTTACATTTGTCTTCAGTCCTGTCGGGATGACGTCATTGATGGGAGAAATTGTAGGCTCACGTACAAAAGGTGCCTATAAAAAATCAACAACGAGTCTTACTGTCATGAATGGTGTAACGGAATCAACATATATAGCTGAAGCGATTATTCCATTAATTGCATTCGGTATTCCGTTAAGCCCAGTAGCACTTGGACCAGCATCACCTTTATTTAATGCACCACCGATTTTTACAGTAGATCCAGTTAACAACCTACACACGCTCATGTCTTCATGGGACTTTTTCATTTTTGGGTTAATCGGTATTAGTGTAGCCGCTTTAATTGCTTATCCATTTGCGATGAATTATGCCCGTAAAGCATCTGTATTAGTATTGAAATATATTAGCCAGGAAGCAATCGTAGCGATGTTCATCGGATTAGCATTTTTGCTTGCCTATAACGAGGCACAATTGCTAGGAGTAGTGTTAACATTTACAGTCGCAACTGTTGGGGGATTATTGAATCGAATTTTAGGTGTAGGGGCTGGTGTGCAATTCATGGTATTCTACGCATCAAGCTGGATTATGCTACAGCTGTTCGGCATTTAATTAAAGGAAGTGTATCTTTATGACTTTACCAAAACAAGTGGAAATAAGAGAAGTAGGTCCGCGTGACGGCTTACAAAATGAGAAAACTTTTATTCCAACTGATTTGAAAGTGCAATGGATTAATTTAATAAGTGAAACAGGTGTCCGCCATATCGAAGTATCCTCTTTTGTTAGTCCCAAGTGGATACCAGCTTTAGCCGATCATCATGAAGTGTTTGAGCAAATCGCACGTCATGAAAACATAACGTATACAGCTCTTGTGCCTAATTTGAAAGGGGTAGAAGGAGCCATTCAACAAAAGGTTGATGAAATTGCTTTATTTATTTCTGCTTCTGAGGAGCATAATCAAAGTAATGTAAACGCTTCAATTAACCAATCTTTACAGAACTTAAAAGCTGTAGCTGAAGCAGCAAATCGTGAAGGTATATCGTTAAGAGGCTATATTTCAACTGTATTTGGCAGTCCGTTTGGTGATGAAGTAAAGCTTCAAACAGTGAAGGAAATCATTGATGCCTATCTAGCAATGGGCGTTTCTGAAATTTCACTAGGCGATACAATTGGGGTAGCGGATCCTGTACAAGTAAAGGCTATTTTATCAGAGTTGCTCACTCAATACGATCGTGATTTGTTTGCCCTTCATTTTCATGATACGTATGGACGTGCTTTAGCAAATATATTTGCAGCACTTGAGCTGGGGATTACAAAATACGACAGTGCTATTGGAGGTTTAGGGGGATGCCCCTATGCCCCTGGTGCAAGCGGCAATGTGTCAACGAATGATTTAGTAAATTTCCTGCACCGTTTAGGCGTGCAAACGAATATTGATGAAGAAAAACTATTTACCGCCACACGATTTTTGCAGCAGGCAATAAATAGACAGCTTGATAGTAAAGTATATAAAGTGCAAAGTAATTAAGTAAAAAAGCCCTTTATAGTTAGAATTAAAATGAGAACTGCCCCACCAATTGTTAGACACAATCTACCAATTGGTGGGGCAGTCTTTTTACTGAGGAAAAATAGTTTTATGCCAATTAATCAGCATACTACCTTTGAATTCAATAGGTGATCCCCCCTAAATATGATCAATATACTTCAAACACTTTGCCAGCAGTTGGGTACGATTGGTTACTTGAAACTTTCTATATAGGTTTTGAAGATGTTTTTTGATTGTATTTTCACTGACGAATAATTGCTGGGCGATATCTAGGTTTTTCAAGCCTTTGAATACAAACTTTAAAACTTCTCGTTCTCGATCTGTCATTTCCAACACGATGGAGGGCTGTGAAAAGTGATGTAAGGAATACATGTTTTCGATATTTCTTTTCAAATACACTAACTTTAAAATATCTTTGTCATTAAATAGCTTCTCTCCTGTTTTCCTTAAAAAGCCAATAACGGCTACGAGCCTATTGTCTATTCTTAAATACATGGCCATTTCATCTTCATAGCGATTTTCTTTCAAAAAAACTTCTTTATAATGGGTTTGTTTTTGCAGGCACATCACTTCATTCCTACTCATTAGCTGAATGGAAGGCTGTGTAGTTATATTTTGGGGGTGTAATGGATCAAAGTTTTTATATCTTTGCAAATAGTCATTAATCGTATGACGCTCTATATTAAAAAGCACTGGGGCGGTTAACTCATTATTTGCTATTTCCCAAAATAACATATGGTGATAGCCGAGATGCTGACTAATTGTTTGCAATAGTTCCTGTTTAAACCCTTCATTGCTTTGTTTCACATTCATATTTGAAATATGATAGCTTGCCTTAAGAATGTTTTCTAAATCATTTTCTAAAAACATGAAAACACCTCATTTCTCTATTATGCATTTATATTCTACTTAAAACGGAATTATCCTTTTGGGTAATATCTTAAATTTAGAATATTCAGTACATTATAGTTGCAAGATTACTACTATACGAGGTGATGATATGAATTTACAAGAGTATGCATCCTATGACGGTATTGGGTTGGCAGAGCTAGTAAAATCAAAGGAGGTAACACCACAGGAGTTAAAGGAGCTAGCGTTAGAAGGAATAAAAAAAGTCAATCCATCCATTAATGCGGTCGTTAGTGTGTTAGAAGAGCAGGCTGATAAAGCAATTGAGAAGGTTGATGAAAATGCGCCGTTTGCAGGTGTTCCGTTTTTAATTAAGGAGCTTGTGTTACATGCAGAGGGTGTTCCGCATAGTATGGGGAGTCGTATTGGAGAAAATACGGTTATACCCGTCGATAGTGAATTAATGGCGCGCTTTAGAAGGGCTGGCTTGATTTTAGCAGGTACTACGACAACACCTGAGTTTGGCTATAATGCAGCGACTGAAGCAGTTATTTATGGTGCAACGCGCAATCCGTGGAATTTAAATCATAGTCCAGGCGGTTCGAGTGGTGGGTCAGCAGCGGCTGTTGCAAGTGGTATTGTGCCAATCGCTCATGCCAATGATGGTGGAGGTTCTATTCGTATCCCCGCTTCCTGTAGTGGGTTAGTGGGATTAAAACCTACACGTGGAAGAGTTCCAGCTGGTCCATTCAATAGCGAGCCTTTAAATGGTATTGCCATTGAGTTCGCTGTGACTCGTACAATTCGTGATACAGCTGTTTTATTGGATCAAGTAGCAGGCCCTGACTTAGGGAGCTATTCCAAATTAGAAGTAACACATGCACCGTATGGACAACTTATCCAGGAAACAGTGCGCCCGCTAAAAATTGCTTGGACAACTGAAACAAATTCTGGGGCATTTGTCGATCCGGAATGTATAGAAGCGGTTCATAAAACAGTTCAAGTATTAAAAGAACTAGGACACGAGGTAGTAGAGGCGCGTCCGAAATATGAACAAGCATCATTCACAAAGGCGACGGTCGATATTTGGACAGCGAATATTTATCAAATGATTAAGGGGGCTGCAGCAGGCACTGGTAAAGCAGTTTCTCCAGACTATATTGAAGCAGCCATTTGGAAATGCTATGAATATGGTGGTCAATTAAAGGCGGCTGATTTATTGGAAGCTATTCATACAAATGCAGTCGTTTCACGTCAAGTAGCAGGCTTCTTTGAAGACTATGATATTTTATTAAGTCCAACTATTGGCACACTTCCTGCTAAAATTGGTGAATTAAATGCCAACAATCCTAACGTTTCAGCTGTTGAATGGACAGAGCAAATTTTCACGTATGCACCGTTTACAAATTTATTCAATGCTACAGGTCAGCCCTCCATATCATTGCCTTTAGCCGACAGTAAATCAGGTCTACCAATTGGTCTACAAATGACAGGTAAATTTGCAGATGAATTGACGTTATTACAGCTAGGTAGACAGCTAGAGGAAGCCATGCCTTGGAAAGACCGTCAACCAGCAGTACATGTCAGTGAACAGCCTCAGCCAGCGGTATAATCTAGCATGAACGCACTTAGTGTAGACTGGGTGCGTTTTCTTTCTGTCGTAATTTTAAAGCTTCCTCAAAAGCAGGTTTTATCCTGGCCTCGAACTCATATACATACAATAAAAGCTAATAGGAGTAGTGATTATTGGACAAACAACAACATAAGTACAGATGGATTGTGTTTGTTGCTGTATTGTTTACCTATTTGTTAATGGCAAGTCAGCGAACTGCTCCAGGGTTAATTACAGATCAATTGATGGAGGATTTTGGGGTAACGGCATCGACAATTGGGTTATTGACGAGTATTCAATTTTTTGTGTACACGAGTTTGCAAATTCCAATGGGGATTTTAGCTGACCGATTTGGGCCAAACGTTTTCCTCATCATTGGTGCCACCCTAACAGGTATAGGAACCATTCTTTACAGTCTAGGTACACATGAATTCATTCTATTCTTTTCTAGAATACTTACTGGTATAGGAGATGCCACCATATGGGTGAATATGGTGCTTATTTTGGCACAATGGTTTCATAAAAAGGAGTTTGTCCGATTAATTGGCTTTGCAGGTATGACAGGGAGCTTAGGTTTCTTATTGGCAACGGTGCCTTTTGCTACATTGATTCTTTTATTAGGTTGGCGAATCACCTTTTTCTCTACAGGACTTTTACTATGCTTATGTGGTGTACTTCTTTATTTTGTGCTTGTACAAAACACAAAACGCATTTTTTCAAAGGAATCTGTAAGCATAACTAAAGAAATAAAACGTGAAAAAAGCTCCATATTATTACGAAGAATATTTTCAAGCAGGCAAGCGTGGGCTTTATTTTTTTGTCATTTTGGCGTTGTGGGCGGGTATGTTGGCTTTATTAGCTCGTGGGCAGTACCATATGGGATCAATATGTATGAGATGTCACGGTCAGAGGCTAGTCAGTTAATTATGATTGGTCTAGTCGGAGCGCTTTTAGGAGCACCTTTAATGAGCTGGATTGCTGGCTGGTTAGGTACAATTAAGAGACCCTATATTGTTGTGCATATTGCGGTTTTAGCTAGTTGGTTTGCCTTTCTTTTATTGAAAGGGCATCCGTCCATTTTCATGCTCATTGTCCTGTTCTTTATCATTGGCTTTGGCTATGGTGCAAGTGCTTTAACCTTTGCGGCAGTTCGTCAAACTTTCCCTTTAAATGAATCAGGCATTGTTTCTGGATTTGCCAATACTGGGGGCTTTCTAAGTGCCGCATTGCTGCCCATTATTTTTGGGTTTATTTTAGATTACTTTCAAGCTGCCACAGGCAATGTAAGTGATGGATACTACTATGGCTTCATTTCGCCAGTCATATTTTCTATCATTGGCTTGATTGGAGTAATGATGTTTAAGGAAAAGCTTTTAAAGGTGATGGATTAAGCCATGCTATAAAATATGAGTATAAAGGGATACCTGCAATAGAGGTATTCCCTTTTTAACGTTGAACGTATTATCCCATATATACACTGGCACAAGTATCTGGAGCAGGTTCATAAAAGCAATGATTCTTAAATTGTCCTGTAAACGGCTGACCATACCATGTTGGGGGACATGGTGCATATGGATTGAAGTACCAGAGTGCGTATTTTGCTGGATGTTCACGCCAGAAATCTAAGTTTTGTTTCGCCAATCTTTTTTCCGTTTCTCTCGCTCGTTGGTAAAACATATTGCCTTTTTGAACAGCTTCGAAAGAATAATTTCCGCCTTGTACCTGGTAAATAACCTGCTCAATTGTTCTTACATCATTGAAATCTAAACAGGATGCCACAGCACGATTCACAATGACATTGCCCACGTAAAGCATACCTTGTTGACCTTCACCCTCTGCTTCTGCTCTCATCATCCTTGCCATTAAAGCAACGTCTGCATCACGGTATTTTACTCTTGGCATTTTTCCACCTCCACCTTATAGTATGAAAAAGAACAAGGCTAGTTTCACTTTATCTTGAAATTCGTTGTTTTTGTATATCACTCCATAAAAAACACCATCTTTACTGTTCAACAGCAAGATGGTGTTTTTCATTAAAAATTATTTTTGAAGTATGGCGTTTTTTTCAGTACAACACATACTGGGATGGCGATAACTAAGCCTACGATGTTTTGAATGACGTCCCCAGGAATGGATGCCAGCGGGGCAATCCAGCTGTTGAACATAATGGCTTGCCCAACATAGTAAACAGCAATCATCACAGGCATTGATACTACTGCTCCTAAAATATTCAGCCCAAGATTATCACCTTTATGTCCTTTTGACCAAGCAATTTTACCGACAATGAAGCCTTGTAATGCGCGTGAAATAATGGTTGTGGGTGCCCAAATTAACCAGCCACCTACGATATCGAATAAACCCATTCCAATAGCTCCAGCAAGTGCTCCTTTTTTAGGCCCGAATAAAATAGCGGAGATAAACAGCATAGATGTTCCTAAGTGGATAAGGCCCCCTTGCCCAATCGGTAGCTTCAGATTGATAAACATTGTAGCAACGAAAACAAGTGCTGCTAAAATGGCTGTAATGACTAAATCAAATGTTTTTGTGCGTGATTTTGTATAGGATGTTGGCCTTTGTATATTTTGCATTTGTCTCTTCCTCACTATGATGAATATTTTGATGATTTTTACTTTAACAAAGGACTGACTATTGTAAAAGTGTCAATTTTATAAAAAAGTTAAGGGTCAGTTTGAGGTTATTTTCGCATCTTTCGAATTGTGATACGATGGGGAGAGTAAAAGCAGGATGAGTTAGGTGGAATGTATGATGAAAAAAGTTGCTGTAATTCAAGATATGTCGTCCTTTGGAAAGTGCTCATTGACGGCTGCGATGCCTGTACTCTCTGTGATGGGTGTGCAAGCAGTCCCATTACCAACAGCTATTTTAACGGCACAAACAGGATATTCAAGCTTTTATTGTGAAGATTTAACGTCAAAGATGGACTCTTTTATAGATGAGTGGAGTAAGCTTGGAGCTACCTTTGAAGGGATTCATACAGGCTTTGTTACAGGTAAGGAGCAAATCGATAATATATTTCGCTTTTTAGACGTGTTTCACTCAAATAAGACGACGTTGCTTGTCGATCCAGTAATGGGTGATCATGGTGAGGTCTATAAAATGTTTACTGGTGAATTGCTTGATCGTATGAAAGCGTTAGTAAAGTGTGCTGATATTATTACGCCAAATGTCACGGAATGCTGCTTGCTTACAGGTTTATCCTATGAAAGGCTACTGAGCTATCCAAATGATACTGATTATATTCATGCCCTTAAAGAGGCAGGTCAGCAGTTACAGCAAGCAACTGGAGCAAACGTCATTATTACGGGTTTGAATCCACCAGTAGGTGATACGGACAAGCGTTATGTTGGGAATATGTTTGTCGATTCTGAGCGGTCTTTTCATAGTATCCGCAACTATAATGGTGAGAGCTATTCAGGCACGGGCGACCTCTTCGCATCCATCATAATGGGTGGCATGATGCGCGGACAAGATTTAATGGCCTCAATGACACTAGCAGAAACATTTTTAGCCGCTGCAATTGAAGCTACTTCGAAGGAGCAAGTACCTCGTGAGGCAGGCGTGCATTTTGAAAAGTTTTTAAGCATGCTACTTTAGAAGATGCAATTAACTTGGAATATTCTCTGTATCAATTTGATTTTTTATGAATTGATCCGTAAAAAATTTTAAGTGTTGATAATCATGAAAAAATTAAATAGAAAGGCGTGAAGGCTATTATTGCTTACACGTCTTTTTTCTTTAAAGGGAATTTTCAGCAAATAATTCTGTTAAAAGACTTGAATAAATTAGTGAAAAATAACTGGAAATTATGTTTGATTTCATTAACAATTAGTAAAATTAGAACAAATTTATGGTACTATAATGGAAATAAAATAATGAGTGTAGGGAGTGTAATTTATTGAAGGAAATAAAAGATTTACAAATAAATACGATAATTGATAACCATCAACTTTGTGAAATTTTTAAATGTTCTCCACAGGGTGGCATGAGAAGATCACACCGAACAAATACCTTAGTGTTAATATCAGATCGAACAAAATTATATGATGACAGGACTGTAAATGAAATTTATCACTATACTGGCATGGGACAAAAGGGCGATCAGCATTTAAAGTCACAAAATAAGACATTAGCTGAATCCAAATCAAATGGTATAACAGTTCATTATTTTGAAGTTATGACAAAGGGGAAATATACATATCGAGGTGAGGTAGTTCTCGCTGCCGATCCGTACACTGATCTTCAGAAAGATGTTGATGGACGAATGCGTAATGTTTGGGTATTTCCTTTGAAAAAGGCTGATAATTTACTTTAATAGAACCAGATCGAGAGAGGGTTTTTTATGAAAAAGGTAGAGGCTATTTGGTTAGCAGGAGCAATATTAACATATGAAAAATTTATCGAAAAAGAGAATGTTAAAAGTGAAGATTTGTATTTTAAGCAGAGTGAAATTGTTAAAAAAGCGGAGGAATTAAACAAAGATATAATTCCTCCTGCATTGGCATCATCTCACTGTGTAGCAAATGCTACTGGTTCTATTTATAACTATCTAGTGGCAGGAGATTTTAATGATTCGATTAAGCGAAGACTATCTTATTACGGAGAATTTAATAACCAAAAAGAACGCCCTGCATTAAATAGAGAAATAACCGTAACGACCATAATGGGTCAGAAAAAAATTGCTGAATTATATGATTTCATTGAAGGAAAGTTTACTCATTTCATTTTAACAAACCTAATAATTGAGGAGGATTCCCCAAAAATGAGTCAATGCAATATCAATACCATCCTGTACGGTCCACCAGGAACAGGAAAAACTTATAATACGGTGAACTACGCGGTTAGTATTATTGAGAATAAAGAATTTATGGCGATTTGCGCAGAAGCGTATCAAGATGTTTTTGAACGTTATCTTACGTATAAAAAGCAAGGTCAGATTCGATTCGTTACTTTTCATCAATCATATGGATATGAAGAGTTTATCGAGGGAATTAAGCCTGTTTTAAACGATGAAGCAGAAGAGAGCATTCAATATAAAATTGAATCAGGCGTGTTTAAAGAATTTTGTGAGCAAGCGCAGCAATTAAAATTAACTGCTCATGATCAGGTGATGGAAGGAAATAAAAAAGTTTGGAAGATTTCTTTAGGAGGCAGTGGCAAGAATTGGCTGAAAGAAGAATGCTTTAAGGACAATCAAATTCGTATAGGCTGGGATGAGGAAGGTACTGATTTTATTGAGGATGGGGAATATCCTTCAGATACCTTGTACTATTTCTATGAGGGAATGAGTGTTGGCGATATCGTCTTTTCTTTAGGAGATCAAAAGCATATTGATGCAATTGGCATTATCACAGGAGAGCCTGAATGGTTAGAGGCAGAGGAAGATTTTAAAAGAAGTCGTGAAGTAGAGTGGATTGCCACGGATATCTATGAAAATATTTACGAGCTAAATGGCAAAACGAACTTAGTGCAGCAAACCATTTATGAGCTTTGGCGACTATCAATCAATGATGTGAATAATTTAATTTTAAAATACTCGCAAAATGATCAAATCGATGTGGAAGAAAATACTAATAACTATGTCTTTATTATCGATGAAATTAATCGAGGCAATATATCGAAGATTTTTGGTGAACTTATTACATTAATTGAACCGACAAAACGAATTGGAGCACTAGAAGAAATGCATGTGAAGCTTCCATATTCTAAAAAGGATTTTGGTGTCCCTCAAAATGTCTATTTGCTGGGAACGATGAATACAGCAGATCGTTCCATTGCACTGATGGATACAGCACTTAGAAGACGCTTTGAATTTATTGAAATGCTGCCAAATTTGAATGCAGTAGCTGATATAAAAGTTGGGCATATCCATATTCAACGTCTAATGGAAGTTATGAACGCTCGTATTGAAGCACTGTATGATCGTGAACATACTATTGGTCATGCCTATTTTATGAGCTTAAAAGAAGACAGTTCATTAGAAAATCTAGCTAATATTTTTAAGAATGCGATTATTCCACTTCTCCAAGAATATTTTTATGAAGATTATAGTAAGATTCAGTTAGTGTTAGGAGATCATTTAAAACCCCAGCAATATCGATTTATTTTGGATGAGAAATTAAGTATAAAAGGATTATTTGGTCGAGCCATTGATATAGACCTCCCAGAAACGAAATTCCATCTTCAAGCAAGTGCATTCGAGGAACCATTAAGCTATATCGGCATATATGGAAGGGTCGAGAATGAAGAAGTTAATTGAAATAAAGGAATACGATATCCTGACATGCAATAAAGCTTTTAAAGATGAGTATGTATACTTAGACAATGATTCTTTCGAGCAGCTTGAAAATATGATTTTGGACTGTAATGATATGGAAGATGTGGATGCATACGATTTTTTCTCTGTCTCCACAAAGCGGCATGTAGGGAAGGTCATTCGTGCAAAAAATTATGTTGGGATTGTGCAATTGAAAAATGGTACACAAATTCAAATTTTGCCAAAAATATATGGGAAAACAGCCATTGACCCTAAAAAAACATTTTTGAAAATGCTTAAGTCATTACAAGAATTTCCTAGCAAAACCTTTAATGAGACTAGTCTTCGTACAGATCATATGACGTTATTGGAAATTTTCATTCGATTGTACATTGAAGAAGTACAAAAACTGATTAAAAAAGGACTTAAATCATCGTATTATGCGATGGAGGATAACTTAAATGTATACAAAGGAAAAATGGTATTCTCACAGCAATTAAAATATAACCTTGTTCATCGTCAACGTTTCTATACACGCTATGATGAGTTTGGAATGAATCGAGCAGAAAATCGATTAATCAAGGCTACATTGCTTTATTTGTTAAAACAATCTACTAGCAATGACAATATAAATGAAATTCGTAAGCAACTCATACACTTTGAACTCATTGAGCAATCCAAAAACTACAATAAGGATTTTTCCCAGGTAAAGATTGATCGTAATTTAAAAGATTATGAAACGATTATGCAATGGTCTAAAATTTTTTTAAATAATGAAAGCTTTACAACTTTTTCAGGACATTCATTTGCTAAAGCCTTATTATTTCCAATGGAAAAAGTTTTTGAGTCTTATATTGGCTTTCATCTGAAAAAGCTACTAAGTGATACAGCGTGGCAGGTACAATTACAGGATAAAGGCTATCATTTATTTCAAGGGAAATTTGCATTACGACCAGATATTGTATTAACAAATGGCACTGGCAACATTATTTTAGATACAAAATGGAAAATGCTAAGTAACACGCCACACAATAACTATGGCATTTCACAGGCAGATATGTATCAAATGTATGCGTATGCTAAAAAATATCACGCTAAAGAAATATGGCTCCTTTATCCATTGAATACGGAAGTTGAACAAATGAAAGAAATTTATTTTAACACAAATGAAGGGGATCAAAGTGCCGAAGTGAGGGTGTTTTTTGTCGACTGTCATCATGTAGAGAACAGTTTGGAGAAATTAGTAAAGAAGTTTACTCTAGCAACGCAATAGTAAACATAAGAGTAGATATGCTATCAGGGGGAATCTATGGGAGCTAGAGTTGAGAATAAACGTCATCTATATGCAATAGGGGTAATAAGTTTACTAGTGTCAGCCATTTTAACGTCTATTAGCCAAGTGTATTACTCGAACCGTGTACAAGCAGTGCATCCATTTCTCTTCACCGGTATTAGTTTTTTTCTTACGACTGTCTTCTTTCAATTAATCACAAGTAAGCAAAAGATAGAGCCCTGCTGGAAAGAGGCACGATCATCTTTATGGAAGTTAAACGGTGCTTCCATATTAGCCTTTATGGGGTTTTACTTTGCATTAAAATATATTGAGCCAGCGATAGTGAGCTCTCTTGAAATGGGACTAGGCCCATTGTTTGCATTGCTACTTGCGATACAGCAGAAAAAACGAGTGATAAATGCACAGTGGGGTCTTGCAATTGGCATATTTGCAGCTAGTTTATTACTGATTGGTGCTATTTTTACAGGGAAATCGGCTGTACAAACATGGGACCAATCAAGTATTTTAGGAGTCGGGGCAAGCATATTGTGTGGACTTGGTGCAGTATTATGTACAGTCTATTCTAAGCAGCTCAGTCAATTAGGATGGACAAGCTCGATGATTTTATCAAAAAGATTTTATGGTATCATTTTGCTTTCATTTATCGCTACATATGATGTCATGTTTACTTATTTGCTTGAAAACATTGGTTGGATTTTATTGATGACAGTCATCGGTGTGTTAATACCAATGTATTTATTACAGAAGGGTATTCAATATTGTGAAGTATTTCTAGTCATGATGTCACTGTGCTTTATTCCTGTATTTACCTTCTTTTTTCAGCTATTCGATACAAGGCTACAATGGTCAAATATTACATTAGTAGGTGTCTTATTACTGTTATTGTTTGGAATTTTAAGTGTAGTTCTAGAACAAAGAGATCGTAGCGTTTCTTAATAAAATTTTTCCATGACAAAGTTGCTATACTGAAAAATCCAGAGCCAGTTTTGATGGGCATAAAATCAAAATGGCTCTATTTGATTTCTTTAATTGTACCTTTCAAATTCTTTTCTCCTAAAAGCCCTTCCATCCTATTAAAGTGATGCCTCTCATGAATAGCCAACAATTGAATAGCTTGAATGAGATTAGGATAATGCGCAATGGGATCAGGAAAAACAATGTGCCCTGCAACATCCTCGTCTATATTTTGTACTAACTTTTGCAAAGCAAGTGTCTCGTTGATAAGTAATTGGTCGATATCATAACTGTTTAATACAAAGCGTATTTTCTTAGGTGGAACTAAAATACCTGGTGCTCGCATTCCTTGTCCTTTTTTGGATTGATATTCTTCATAAATATCATGTATTTCAGTAGAGAATGGCTTGTTTCTTCGCATTTTAGCGATAGGCGTGAGGAATAAAGAATATTTGGTTGCTGTGTGGAGCATTTTGAGAATCAAATAAAGGTGATAAAAGTGTTCACCAATGGACCATTTTCCTTCACGTGTTACTTGCCATAGTTCTTCCTGTGAAAGTGAATGAAAAGCTGGTAGATAGTGTGCTCGTTGTGCCTGTAACGTAAGAAAATGTTTTGACATATTAGTAGATTTCATAGATTTTTAGCTCCTTTATTTCCATTTTAAGGATTACTGCTGGAAAAGTACATCAAATGCCAATCGTTATGGCCGATAAAGAGGAAAAGTATGATAGGAGGAAAAGGCATGGAAATTAGACAATTAACAGCTGCAGATGCTGAGGTATATAGAGATTTAAGATTAGAGGGATTGCAAACAAATCCAGAAGCTTTTGGCGCTAGCTTCGAGGAAGAAAAGGATTTGTCACTTGAGTCGTTTGCAAGTAGGCTCGAAGGACAGGGAACATTTACATTTGGGGCATTTGACCAGGAGGATTTACTCGGTGTGGCGACATTGGTGCACGCAAATAAAATGAAGCTAAAGCATAAAGCGAGTATTTTTGCCGTTTATGTTTCTTCAAAAAAACGGGGATTGGGCATAGGAAAACAACTAATGGTAGAGATCATCAATCAAGCCAAAACACTCGTAGACGTCGAGCAAATTAATTTAACAGTTGTTTCTTCCAATGAATCAGCAAAAGGATTATACACATCGTTAGGTTTTCACGTTTTTGGAACAGAACGAAACGCCTTAAAAATAGGGCAGCAATATTTTGATGAGGATTATATGGTGCTGTATTTTTAAAAATGCTAAAAAGCCTTTGAAGTATTGATCTTCATAGGCTTCAATTTATTAGGATGAGTAACAATGGAACAATGGAATTAAAGCAAGGAATAAAAGAATCCCCGTAATAAAAAGAATAAGTAAAGAGCTAACAATGCCCACTTTTTTTATAAGTAACCATAGACTTAGCAAGATAGTAAGGACCGATAATGGGAGTGCCAGCCAAAATCCAAGATTCCCCAAGTATTCAATCATAATGGGGAATGAATGGTGAAAGTAATTGTAGGGAATATCTAGCATGAGTAAAATGGTCAATATAAGCTCCATAAAATCCCCCCATCTACATAATTGTTCTTACATATATGGTATGCAGAGGCATCTTTAAGTCACACGGCAGCATCCTTTAAAAAGGATGCTGCCGTAAATTTTTTGTAGACCTATGAATTTTCCCTTTTATCTAACAACTTCAAGATGATCGCTTCCAAATTTTCTATTTTCTTTTCAAAACGCATAAAGAGATAGATGGTAATGGCAATAGGGAAACCTGAATTGCCTATTAGGTGAACCCACATTTGTATAGTTTCAACTGGTATCATAACATCTTCCCCCCTCATTATTATGATGCTTACAGTTATTAAAAGTGAACGTACGATTAATAAAATCAATATGAATGAATAAATAAGGGAACATTTGTTCTATTTTTGGTTTATAATAGATATATGATATTCACTTTAATGAACAAGAAGGCCAATATATAGGAGTGATGCGAATGTGTAATGAGTACAAAATAATAGAAGAGTTTTTTTACAGAAATAGAGAACAGGTTAAAAATCCAATTATCAGAAGTTTTTTGGCAGATGCACAAAATCTTTATTTGGTACAACATGCAATCTTATATCCCAATGATTGTAATTTGAAAATGGTTGATGAAACATTTCAAGCTCATTATCAAAGGGTACAGAAAATAAAGTATATCAGCAATTTAATTTATTTCTTTAGCCTGGATTTCGATAAAAAAAAGAGAAGATTGCAAAATCGATTTTTATTAGTCGCAGATAGTGGCCTAATGGACGACGGTATAAGAGACGAAGATAGCGGAGAAGAAGGATTATTAGAAAAAATTGAAAATGAACAGCTCTTTAAAGGCTTACAAAAATTAACAGACAAGCAACTTCAAATTTTAGAAATGATTTATGTCAAAGACTATTCTATAAAAGTAATCGCTGAAACATTTCAAACAACACCACAGAACATATCCAATCTTCATCGAAAGGCTTTAAAGAAGCTTCATCATCAAAATATTAGAAAGGAGGAGATTTAGTCAATGCAGGACAATATGAATGAGGAGATGCTAATAATTATTGAAAATTTTACGCCAAAAATTAAGCAGTGTCTTCATCAAACAAGTTACCAGGATAGAGAAGACTTAGAGCAGGAGATTAAGCTGAAAATTATTGAAAAGCTGACAACGAAGGAATTTGAAAACACACCTAGTTTTTGGAATTTTTTTGTATGATAAAAAAAGAGCAATGCCCTTTTAAGAAGGACAATTGCTCTTTTTAATCATTAACCCTTTAAGAAATCTGGTTTCGCAAAGCTTGGATTTGGATATGTGTAGAAGCCTTCACCTGTTGCGCGGCCCAATTTGCCTTTTTCGATGTACTCTGTTTTTAAGAGGTTAGCTAATTTTTTCATGTTTTCATCACCAGTGGCAGTTGCTTTCGCTTCCACAATGTTATAGGCAGTGTTAATGCCAACGATGTCTAGAATAGCAAATGGTCCTAGTGGAGCGCCTGTACCAATCATCCATGTTTTATCGATTGTTTCTGGATCGGCCACTTCTTTTACAAGTAAAGATTCAGCTGCATCTAAAAACGGAACGAGTAATGAGTTTAAAATATAGCCAGGTTGCTCTTTATGCAATGGTAGTGGTACCATGCCAATGGCGCGTGCAAATTCAATCACTTCATCAAATACTTTCATATCTGTACCAGGGTGTTTCATAATTTCCGCAGTATTGTTTTTCCAAATTGTATTAGCAAAGTGAAGAGCTAAAAATTTATCAGGACGGCCAGTTGCTTCAGCAAATTGGCTTGGTAATAAAGTAGACGAGTTTGTTGCAAAAATTGTTTTTGCTGGTGCTACTTTTCCAAGATTCGTGTAAAATTCTGTTTTGATGCTCACAACTTCAGGGATTGCTTCTATAACAAGATCAGCATTGGCAACGGCTTGCGCCAAGTCACTATTAAATGTAAGACGTGCATAGGCTGCATCCACTTCTTCTTGTGTAGCACCTAAATCTTGTTGATAAAATGGTTTTAATTTTGTAATACGATCCTGTGCATTTTTTAACGCCTCATCGTTAATGTCATACACTGTTACATTAAAACCTTTGAAAGCAGATTGATAAGCAATTTGACTCCCTAATACACCGCTACCTGCAACTGTAATGTTTTGATAATTCATCGAAATTCCTCCTTTGAAATTGTTACATTAATATAATAGTGTGGATATGTAGATAATCCTTCATTACAATTCCATACTACTTCTACCTACGAATAAAAATCAAATGAAAGCCTCTAATATTATATAAATATAAAGTTATCTGAAAGAAGTTTCTTTCCAAGTATGTACCCACTGTTAAAGAAATATAACAAAGAACAGCCTTTAAGCTGCCCTTATTTAAGAGATATAGCTAATTACATATGTAATTGTTGTAGATAGCATTATGTAATTTGTTCTTCTGTTAAACTAGTTTCAAACTCAAAAGTAAAAATAGGAAAATTATAATGTGTTAATAATAGGACTTTTATATAATTATTGTATAATTCCCATATTTTTATAGATTTATAAACTGTTGTTTTAGTACACTGAATCTATGAATCGAAGGGGGAAAAACAGTGAAGAAAATAATGTTAGCTGGTGCACTGAGTATTGCATGTTTTACAGGAGGGTTTGGTGGACAGGCGTATGCACAGGATGTAGTGAATGTGGAAAATATAATTCATCCAAAACAGAATGTGGTAGCCACTAATCAGTTACAAGCCATGCCCTATCAAGATATTTATAAAATGCTTTTGTTATCTAAAATAGGCTTTGAAAATAACGAAGTGTCGATTGTTACAACAAAAAATAGTATTACAGTCAAAATTTCATTAGAGGCGATTCTTCAATCGTACAAAGATGGTACAAACCTCTATCCAGAGGGAGAAAAAGAGTTTAAGGAAAACTATGAAGAACTGAAGAAGTTATTTGGTCAGGCGATTCAAATAAAAATTACACAAACTAGTAATGGCTATAAAAGTGAAGTATATACTGCTGGCAAATGGGAAGCAGTTAGTGCAGAGGATTTAAATGATATGGTACAGGTATTTGCTCGTGCCGACGTTGAGTTAAAATCAGGTGGATATTTCAAGGATGCTATTGGTCATTGGGCTGAAAGCTATATTCAGTTACTGTATCAAACAGATATCATTAATGGAACAACGGCTACTACGTTTAATCCAAATGGACAAGTGACGCGTGGAGAACTGGCGGCTATTATTTTCCGTGCATCTGGCTTAAATGTGAATGATGATTATGAGGGCCCTGCTTCTTATACGGATCTTAATGGTTTCTGGGGTGCTAAGGAAGTAGCGATTCTTGAAGAGTATGGCTTAATCGACATTTTCAATGGTGAAAAATTTGAGCCGAAAAAGCCCGTTACACGAGAGGAAATGGCCTATATTACTGCTAGATATTTAGAAGGTATGGAAGTGGATGTTGCGCAAGTGAGCAAAAACAATTCATTCACAGATAAAAATCAAATGCGTCAAGAAACAGTAGATGCTATTGGTCTATTGCAACATCTAGGTATTTTAAATGGTTCGAATGGTAAGTTTAACCCAAAAGGTAATCTTACTCGGGCAGAGGTTTCTAAAATTTTAACGCTTACTTTAATGCTAGTTAGTGAAGAAGAATAAAAGAGGAAAGGGATGTCTCTTGTGCGGAGACATCCCTTTGTTATTCAACAAGTATATGGAAAATATAGCTTAGGAAATAGCCTAGAAATAGATACATAAAGAATGCTTTAAATGAGACTTTCTGTAGCTGATGCAAAATGAATTCAGAAATACTAGCTGTAGCAATCAATCCTATCGAAATGCCCATTAAGATCCCTTGTGCTTTTTCAGGTAAGGCCCAATACTGACCAAACCAGATGAAAATACTAAAGAAAATGGAGAAGATGAAGAAATAAATGAAAAGTCTCCAAAGCCTTTCACCTTGAGAGATGAGTGCAGTAGATAGAGCAAATCCCTCTGGAACATGGTGAAGAATAATGGAGGCTGTGAGAGAAATACTTAATGCAGCATTTCCAAGTAAATTTCCGACAGTGAGACTAATAGGGATTGTATGGATAATCATAGCAAGTGTTAATAGAGAGACAGAGGGATTTTGTGCATGAGAAGCATGAAATAAGGTATCTAGTAGTTGAAAGATAAAATACCCAATAAAAATACCTAATATAATCCCAAATGATTGATAGATTTGAAAGGAAGAAGGAATGATATCTAGCACAAGTAAGCCTACTAAAAAACCTCCGCACAATAATGATAATCCCTGTGTCGTATGCTGAAATAGCTTAGAGAAAATCCAGGCAATCGCGCCCCCAATGCTCACACTGAAAAATAGAAAACCACCAAGTATCATTGCACTCACCTGTAAAATTCCTCCGCCCTATCATCAACTTAATGTCTTTTCAAACTATATGCTAAGTAGAAATGAATATGCTTGACATTGATTTGCCTGTATAAAAACGATAATGACAAAGATGTGCATACTGCAGGTTAGCGAAGCAAAGAATAGAGTTGAAAATCTAATGCTTGTTGTAATGGTACTATGCTAAGGGAGTGTTGTCGTGAAGGCTGTAACCTATCAGGGAATTAAAGATATCCAAGTTAAAATGTATAGTAGAGAATCCAACTATAAAAAGAAGGACATATTATTGTGAAAATCACTTCTACTGCTATTCATGGAACTGATTTGCATATTTACCAAGGCGCTATTCCTTCACTTAAGGATTATGTAATAGGTAGGAGCAGATGTGACAAAAGTGAAAAAGGGTGACCGTGTCATCTTGCCATTTAATGTATCGTGTGGAGGTTATAATAATGCCATCGACAGAAATCATTACACTTTATTGCCATTAGAAGAAGCAAGTAAAGCCTATGGTGATTCTAAAACCTTAAATCGAGTGAGCATGCTCCTTTTTTTGTGGAAAAATAGGGAATGGTTTAAATTGACTGAATATTGGTTTAATTCTATACTTTTTAATAGAAAGGACAGATTCATCGATTTAGCTCATATAGGGAGGAATGGTTGAATGAAATGGGATGCTAGTTATGATGTAGTAGTAGTAGGCTCTGGTGCAGCGGGATTGACAGCAGGTTTAACAGCAAAGTTACAAGGAATGAAATCATTAGTGATCGAAAAAACAGATCGCTATGGTGGTGCTTCTGCTATTTCAGGCGGTGCCTTATGGATTCCTAATAATCATATCATTAAAGGTGCAGGTGTCCCAGATACACATGAACTTGCACGCCAATATCTAGATTCAACAATCGGTGATCGTGTGCCAGAAGAGCTAAAGGAAGCCTATATTACGAGAGGGCCTGAAATGTTACGCTTTTTGTACAATAAAACAAAGCATATGCGCTTCCAATATGCAAAAGGCTACTCGGATTATTATCCAGAAAAACCAGGTGGCTTGTCACAGGGACGCTCCATTGAACCACTTATTTTCGATTTAACAAAAATGGGCTCTTTAGCAAATTCTATGCGTCGTGCAACTCTATCAACAAAAGGCTTCACGATGAATAGCTACGAGTTTCATAAGGTGAATATGATTACCCGGACGCTAAAAGGTAAAACTACTGCACTGAAATTAGGGGCGCGTTTAGTCAAGTCAAAGGTGACTAAGAGCGATCCGGTAGCATTAGGAGAAGCTTTAATTGCACGTTTACGCCTCTCTCTTGCAGAAGCAAATGGTGAGCTTTGGCTATCAACGGCCTTTAAAGATTTCATTATGGGCAAAGGAAGAGTAATTGGAATTATTGTGGAACGAGATGGACAAGAGCTTAGAATTGAGGCGAAGAAAGGTGTTGTTCTGTCATCAGGTGGCTTCTCACATAATCAGACACTTCGTGAAAAGTATTTACCAAGTCCTACGAATGCTGCATGGACTTCTTCTCCAGAAGGTCAAACAGGTGACATCCTTGAACCTGGCGTAAAAATTGGTGCAATGTTGGATTTAATGGATAAAGTATGGGGAGCACCTTCTGTTATTGATCCACAAGGACATCCATTCTTCCTAGTGGCAGATCGTGGCGTGCCCAATATGATTGTAGTGGATAGTGCAGGGCAACGTTTTGTTAATGAAGCGGCTCCATATCATGAATTCGTGGAGACGATGTATAAGCATCAAGAGGTCACAAAGCAGGCGATTCCTTCCTGGATATTAATTGATGCCTCAGCTAAAAGCCGTTATATTTTTACAGGATTGTTCCCAGGACAGGCATTCCCGAAAAGTTGGTTTGAGCATGGAGTCGCAAAAAGTGCTGAAACGATTGAAGAGCTTGCTAGACAAATGGATGTGCCAGTGAAGAGCCTAGTAGCGACGGTGAATCGTTTTAATGACTTTGTGCGGAACGGACATGATGATGATTTTTATCGAGGAGATAGTGCCTACGATAATTACTACGGTGACCCGACACTACCAAATCCAAATTTAGCAGAAATCAAGAAAGCACCCTTCTATGCATTGCGTCTTTATCCTGGAGACATCGGCACAAAAGGTGGCCTCGTAGTGGACGAATATGCTCGGGTAATAAAGGAGAATGGTGAACCCATTGAGGGGTTGTATGCTTCTGGCAATTGTTCAGCGTCTATCATGGGGGAAACGTATCCTGGCCCAGGCGCAACCATTGGGCCTGGTATGACACTAAGCTTTGTGGCGACAGCACATATGGCCAATGCAGTGACAAAGGCAGAGGTATCACTTGTAAACGTGTAAATGAAACGAAGCCCTTCCTTTCTAATAAGGAGGGGTTTTTACGTTGGTGTAATGTTCTAATACTTTCTTGCTAGGAATATAGTGGCTACTAAATGTATGGCGATGATCACGTGAAAAGGAGCGATTGAGTTCATTGCTAGCTTATAAACTCATAACGACTATCGAAGAGTTAGAGCCCTATCGGAGCACTTGGTCAGAGATTCTTGAAAAAGAGTATAATAATAACCCTTTTATTGAGTACGAATGGATTTCAACTTGGTGGACAACGCTCGGGATTCATGACAATGTCAAGATTTACATAGTGGAACATCAAGGTGTAGCAGTGGCCTTTTTTCCGTTAGTGCATACTGTACGATTTGGTACAATCCATTATTTTAGCTTTTTAGGACAAGGTTTTGCGACCTATATGGAAGTGATCGCTGACAAGGAGTGGTTAGAACCTTCTATTACGTTTCTTTTGAAGGAGTTTTCACGAAAATATAAGCGTTATTTAATCGTGTTACATGGATTATTAGAAAGTAAAAATACCTCTCAAGAATTAGAAAAGTTTGCGATCGAATATCAAATGCCTCATTCGATTTTTCGAACTGTCACATCTTATATTGATTTCCAAACCATTCCTATGGAAACATTTCTAAAGAGGCATCACAAGAAATTCAAAAGCCTTAAACGGCGTGAAAACAAATTAAAGTCACTTGGTCATGTCGTCTTTCGGGAAGTAAATCACAATCATCTACAAGACATGTTTACGTTATTCAAGAGAAGATGGCAAAAGAAAATTGATAAAAGTGGCTTTACCGAAAAGCAAACTCGTCTATTTTATGAGCGGCTAGCTAAATGCAACAGTAAGGAGCTTCGCGTAGAAGTTGATAGCTTACAATTTGAAGGACAGTGGATTGCTTTTACAATTGATCTATGCTGTAGAGAGCGCAATTTTTGTCAGGCAATGGGCCATGAGCCAGACTTTAATCTATTTGGTCCAGGTCGCCTCATTGAAAAAGAAAATATGCTAAAAGCACATCAAGCTGGCTATCGTTATTATGACTTAGGAAGTGGCTATGAGCCATATAAATTTGAATGGTATACACATATTGACTTTACTAGGAAATTTGTGATGAGTACAAAAGGAGTTAAAGAGCGTAGTATTCGTTTATGGATGGTCATACGTGATCGCCTAAAAGGGCTATTAACAAATAATCATCAGCTAGTAAAATTGAAGCGAGACCGATTAGGAGAACTGCGTTATTTTCTGAAGCATGCAAGCATAAAAGATTGGCTACGAGCTGTTACAAAAATGTTCCAACGAATGCTAGCTATTCATATTTTAGACGTTTATATTGCAGAGCAACAACAGAATAACAGAAATGTGAGATTTCAAGAATTATCAATGAAAGACATCATGACAACGAAGGATCGAGCGACAAATGTTACAGATTTCTATAAGGGCTATCGACTCTTTGCAGATAGCGATCATGTCATCTATAGACGACACGATCAAACGGTTACCGAAGAAACGGTTAACTATTCCTATAAGCTGTCAGACAATATGTCGTTTATAAAAGAATATGATAGCTTGCGACTAGAGGAGATCGTTGCAGATGTGCAGCGGGAAGGGAGAGCAGTCTGTACAATAGTCCCTTGGTATAAGAGATCAAGACGAAGAAAGCTCATGCGGGCAGGTTTCCATAAAGTAGCTAAAATTAATATAATAAAGATTTTCAAGTGGCAAAAAATATACGATATCTAAATAACAACACCCTCAGCATATTTGCTGAGGGTGTTTCATTAAAAATGAATACCAGGTTTATCAATTAGCTTACAGCCTGTACCATACTTGGCTTTTAGGGCACCTTTGAAAAGAGTGTGCTCCAGCTCTGGGAATGTCTGTTTCCAAAGTTCAAAGACATTATGGCTGGATGCTTTGCCGTCCTTTGTTAATCGCGCAATATGGAAGCCATATTCATCATTACAGCGAGCCAATGGGCGGTTTTCTCTTACTGTAATAATTCGACCACTTGTCGTCATTTCATATAAGCCTTCATAGCCAGCGATCGCACGGCTTTCTTCTTGCCCTTCAACTAAAGGCTTTTCTTCATTTAGTGCTACTTTTTCCTCTGTTGTTGCTTCTTGTTCAGAAGATTGAGTTTCTTTAGCACTGTTTCCTGCTGGTAGTTGTTCAACAATCACAAAATCTTTCTTAGAAGCTTTATCGCTCATTGTCGCCATCACGTTCATGATAGAGCCTACATAGCGTAATGGTTTTTCTCTTCCTTCTTCGAAAACAAAAATATTATACTCGGTTTTATTAATCTTTTTCATAATAATATTACCCGTTGTAATAGTAAAACCGATGAATTTGTTCTTTTTAAGTGCCTGTATTGCTTCTTGCTTTGTTAAAATCATTTTGAAAATCTCCTAAAGAATTATTTATTCTATTCTACCATAAAAATTATCACATTGTTTTTCGTAAAATAATGGTTGATTTTGTACAATGCAGGGAAATATCCCTATTTTCTCAAATTTAATAATGGTACTATTAAGAATGTTTGGGGAATAAAGCTCCTTTAAAAAGGAGTCTTTCATAATAGAGATACAATTTTAGTAGGGAGTGTTGATAGGTTGATCAATGTGCTTGGGGGCATAGGTTTATTTTTACTTGGAATGACGATGCTAACAAACGGTTTAAAGGAATTGGCAGGAGATGCCTTAAAAAAATGGCTCAATCGTTTTACTGGGGGGACTATTAGCTCGGTATTATCTGGTACATTTATGACAATGCTTGTACAATCCTCCACGGCCACGACCTTGATTACGATAGGTTTTGTCAGTGCTGGACTTCTCACATTTGTCCAATCGATTGGCGTTATTATTGGGGCCAATATCGGGAGTACGAGTACTGGTTGGATTATTTCATTGATCGGCTTTAAGATCAATATGCAGACAATGTCCTTGCCTTTTATTGCGCTTGGTGTTTTTGTCCAATTGCTCGCACCACGTGATTACAAAGCAATTGGAGGGCTAGTGACTGGTTTTGGCTTATTATTTTTAGGTATTGATGTTCTTCAGGGAGGAATGGCTGCGGTACAAGATAAAATTCCATTCGATGCATTTAGTGCAAATTCTATTAGTGGCAAGCTAATTTTAATTGTTTTGGGTCTTATCATGACGGTTATTATGCAGGCTTCTAGTGCTGCAATAGCGGCCACTTTAACAGCTTTATATGCAGGTGCTATTGATTTTGAACAGGCTGCTTATTTAGTCATTGGTCAAAATATCGGGACGACAGCTACAGCGTTATTTGCTGCGATTGGTGCATCAACAGCTGCAAAACGAACAGCTGTCACACATGTTATGTTCAATGTAGTCACGGCTATACTAGTGACATTCGGTGCAAGGTTTATGTTTGCTCTTACAGAATTCGTCACAAAATCCATCAACGGTAGCTTTGATGAAACACTGGGCATTGCTGTTTTTCATACATTATTTAGTGTGATTGGTGCGATACTCTTTGTGCCATTTGTTCGTCCTTTTGCAAAGGCCATTGAAAAAATGATACCTGAAAAAGGAAATTATTTAACTCGTAATTTAGATAGTAGTGTTGCCAAACTACCTGGGGTTGCTGTAGAGGTATCCTTTAATACATTGCAAGATATTACTAAGGAAATGACGACTGTACTCGTTTCTCTTATTCACGGAAAAAAACGCACAGCTGAAACAGACAGTAGATTGACTCAAATAGATGAGGCAATCGAAAAAACACGTTTATTTATGGATGCTATCCAATCTTCCTCTCAAAAAGAACGGTATAAGCATATTGCCCTTTTACATGCTTTAGATCACTTATATCGTTTGTCAAAGGCATTACGTGAGCAACATCCAAATGCTTTTCAATTACAGGAGACATTAACCCAAAAGTGGTTAGAGGTATTGGAAAAAGTATTACTAATCATTGATGAGGATGAACGTCTACCTGAGATTGCAACCTTGCTTGAGGTTACTTCCTCTGAAATGGCTGCGGTGCGTCGTGATAAACGAAACGCATATTTTGAGCATACTGTTGAAAATGTGGTAGAGTTAGAGACAGCCGTATCGAAAGTGGAGACTTTGCTGTGGATTGATCGACTTGTCTATCACTATTGGCGGACGACCGCCCGTCTTGCAGAGTACCAAACCGTGACTAAGAAAGGTCGTCATATTGACACAGAAAAAAATACAGTAACAGTTGAATAAATGGAATGCTCGTCTTACGTTTGTAAGCGGGCATTTTTCTTCGCTTCACAAATAAAGGAGGATCTAGAATGGTTCAGCATAAATTTACAATGGACTTAACTTGGTCAGGAGGAAGAAACGGTACAGGAAATATCCAAGCTAGTAATTTGCAAACACAAATTTCTATTCCTCGGGAAATGAATGGACCTAGCATTGGTACAAATCCAGATGAAATGCTTTTAGGGGCAGCTGCAACCTGCTATTTAATTACACTAGCTGCTTTATTCGAAAGATCAGAAATAGATGTGCTGGAATTATCCATGCAGGCACACGGATTTGTTAGTGTAGAAAATGGCATTTTTACGTATGAAAAAATTGTGCATAGACCGACTATTATTGTGCAAGAGCTAACAGAACATCTTGAAAAAAAACTTTTACGCTTGGCACACAAGGCAGAAAAAACATGTATGATCAGTAAAGCATTAAAAGGTAATGTTGTGATTGAATGTGATGTTCATATTTTTGAAGCGAGCATATAATAAGACAGCAAGAGTTATTCAGCAAGTAACGCTGATATAACTCTTTTTTTCATAAAATAAGCACTTTTTCTAAAATAGTTCTAGAAATGTTCAAAATGAATATATAGAGTTAAGTGCTAAAAAAATGCAAAGGATGATGTATTGCACGTTCATACAGCTCAGAATCTCACATTCTATGGTCAGTACGGCAAAAGAATATTCGATATTATTGGGGCGTTATTTTTGCTTTTTATAACGATCCCTCTAATGCTAGCTATATTTCTCATTTTACTCATAACGACAGGGCGCCCCATTTTTTTTAAACAAATCCGAACTGGCCTCGATCATCACCGCTTTGTGATTTGGAAGCTACGAACAATGTGTATTCAGGCAGTCCCAGTCAATATGCCGACTATTTGTGCTGATGGTATCCCTGATGATTATTATTTTAAAACAGAGCAAGATACACGCATCACAAAAGTGGGCGCTATTCTTCGAAAACTCAGTATTGATGAAATTCCACAACTTTTAAATGTGTTAAAAGGTGATATGAGCATTGTAGGTCCACGTCCTGAGGTACCAACGATCACGAATGCATATAATTCCTTACAGGCTCGGCGTTTGGAGGTAAAGCCAGGATTAACAGGCCTCGCTCAAATTAATGGTAGGTCGAATATTTCACATGGACAAAAAATATCATATGACATTGAATACGTTGATCATTATTCCTTTTGGTTGGATGTCCAAATTTTGTTGAAGACAATTTATGTTGTAGTTGCACGCACAGGTGCTTATTAAAAAATAAGGAGTGGCCATACTGAAGATCGTTCAGCTTATTACACGAATGGATAAAGTTGGAGGTGCGCAAAAACATGTGGAGGCACTTGCTATCCACTTAAAACAGGATGGGCATGATGTCACAATAGTGACGGGCTCCTATCAACCATCACTGTGGCACTTACAACAGCATAAAATTCCTGTTATCAGTATATCTGCTCTTCAACGGGCTATTCATCTGGCAAAAGATTTTCAAGCATTTTGGCAATTAAGAGCCGTTTTCAAACATCTACAACCAGACGTTATAGCCACCCACTCCTCTAAGGCTGGTGTGATTGGACGCGTAGTTGGTAGGTTGTTACAGATTCCAACTATTTTTACGGCACATAGCTGGAGCTTTACAGAAGGCGTTCCTTACAAGAAAAAGCGGTTCTATCAACGGATGGAAAGATCCATTCAGCCATTTACGACAAAAATTATTACGGTGTCTGAATATGATCGGGAACTAGCACTACTGAAAAAGGTCGCTCCTGCTCATAAATTGTTGACTATTCACAACGGCATTGACCCTATAGAGAGAAAGAAGGAAACTGAAAAGATATGCATGGAGCAGCCAGTCATTGTCATGGTTGCTCGTTTTGAAGTGCCTAAAAGACAAGATGTCTTGTTAAAGACTTTAGCGGAACTGACGGATATCCCTTGGCACCTTCAATTGATTGGGGATGGTTCTCTGCGTCCAGCTCTAGAACATTTCGTTGAACAAAATGGTTTATCAAATCGTGTAACATTTTTAGGTAATCAATTAGACGTTCATTCTTATCTTGAGAAATGCCACCTATTTGTTCTGTTATCAGATTGGGAAGGCTTGCCGATTTCGATTATTGAAGCGATGCGTGTAGGACTTCCTATTATCGCAACAAATGTAGGTGGTGTGAAGGAACTTATTAATGATCATGACAATGGGTTTTTAGTGGAGCGAGAGAATAATGAATTATTGAAGAGGAGGCTGCATCAATTATTAATGGATGCTCCTTTAAGAGGGGACATGGGGACGGCAAGTGAGCAGCGTTATTTACAGTACTTCACCTTCATTCCCATGTATCAAAAAACATTAATGGTTTATCAACAGGCTGTTTCAGAATTAGTGAAGAAAGGGGATTAAATTGCAATTAATTCGCATTAGAACTGATGATGAGCTTATGTGGTACAAGGAAATTTGGGATGCCATTTTAGAAGAAGAGAACAATGATAATCCATTTATAGAATTTGCGTGGTTTTATAATTGGTGGCAAATTGTAGGTCGGAAAGAGCGGGTAGAGCTTTATGCTATTGAGCATGATGGGACAATTAGGGCTTTTTTTCCTTTTACAGTGTCTATTTGTTGGGGGATAAGAGTGTATACTTTTGCGGGTGAAAACATCGCCAATTATACAGAGGTTGTGGCTAAAAAGGAATGGTTACAGCAAGTTACAACCTTTGTGTTTGATGAGCTAATTAAAAAGCATCGGCATATTCTTTTTTCCTTGCATGGGTTATTAGAAAGTAAGGTGTCTACTAAAATCTTAGAGCAATACTTTGTAGAACGACAATTACGAACAAGCCTATTCCGAGTTGTGACACCCTATCTTGCTTTTTCAGAAATAGATTTTCAGCGCCATTTCAATCAACGTCGAAAAATGCATGGCGTTGATCGACGAGAACGAAAACTAAGAAATTTAGGCTCCTTAGAAAGACGTGAGCCTTCACAGGACGAGCTTTGGCAAATGTTTCGATTATTTGATCGGCGATGGGCAAAAAAACTAGATACAAGTGGCTTTACAAAAGGCAAGAAAAGAGATTTTTTTGAGCGTTTAACGATGCTTAAAGGTGAGGCGTTACAGGTAGAGGTCGATGCACTTGTCTTTGAAAACCAGTGGATTGCTTTTACCTATGGATTATGCTGTCGTGGCCGCTATGTAACCTATGCCCTTGCACATGAGCCAACTTTTAATTTATTTGGTGCTGGTCGGATAGTCACTCAGGAAGCCATCCAGCGAACGTTTACTGCTAACTATCGCTTATATGATATGAGCATAGGCTATGAGTCTTATAAATTTGATTGGCGCTCAGACATTGATTTTACAAGACAGATGCTTGCTAGCAGCGGTACGAAACGTACAAATCTACTGGCAGGTTTTTTATCGTTAAAGCAAAGGCTCAAAGAATTTATGAAAGGGAACCAACGAGTCGTAGATTGGAAGCGTAACACACTGGGCCATTTACGATACTTAGTAAAGTATGGAAAGGTAAAAGATTGGCTAGAATATGGACAACAATTCGTAGAAAAATTTATTCGTTTGAAACAAGTGGAGCTGTATGAATTATCCCCATCAGAGGACATATCACCACAGCAACCTGTTGGAAACTTATTTGAAGAAATGTCGATTCAGGAAGCGATGCAGCTTGATCAGGAAGAAGTCATGGCCCTCCTTTATAAGGGCTATACGATTTATAAAGACTCCTTTGCGGAAACGAATAAGCTTGCGTTTGCATTACATGCTACAAACTGGCGGGTGGATTCAATGCAAATTGTAGAAGCCTTACCGAAACAAACCTATTTTTTAGCCTATGATGTTTTCAAACAAATCGATATTATTACAGCTTTTTTACGGAAAATAAAACCAGCACAAACATTGTGGGTAACGGTAAGTTTTTGGCAATGGCGCAAGCGCAAGCGCTTAGTACAGCTAGGCTATAAACCTATTTCTCGAATGAAACATTATAAAATTGCTCGTTTTGAGCGACACCGTGTAGAAAAAAATACAGAGAGTGGGGGCGATGTACATTCTGTCCATTAAAAGTAAGCGATGGAATATCGCAATGCAGCATTTTTATTTTCTCGAAAAGCCAGCCAATTTTCGAAAGTCTATGAAAGTTGTAGGCTATACGCATTCATTAGTACCAAGTCGGAAGCTTGTAAAAAGCGAAACGATCCACATTTATTTGCAAGAGCATGAGCTTTCATTGTATTTAGCACTGTCTGAAGGTAATCGTAAAATCTTACGACGTGCCCAAAAAGAATCCTATCAAGTCATTTTGTATAAAGAGCCATCCATAGAAAATTTGAAAGCCTTTCAGCAATTTTACAATCAGTTTGCCAAAAGAAAAAAAATTGAAGCAATCGGCAAGTCGCAAATGGAAACCATTCTGCTCCTTAATGAACAGGGCGCCTTATTATTATCGGAGATCCAGAGTTTTTGTGGACAGACATTATGTTATCGATTAGATATTGTGCATGAGAAAAAAGCGATGTCTTATTTCGAGGCAACGTGTCATGCAACCGCATTACCTGCACAATTAAAACGACCTTTCCGTTATGCAAATCGGTTTTTAATTTGGCATAACCTGCTACACCTAAAGGAGCAAGGTTTTGACTTATATGATATGGGAGAATTAACGGACAATCGAAATGTACGAGCCTTTAAATTAAGCTTTGGTGGCCAGGTTGTTCATGTTTACTCAGGCTACATTATCCAATCAAAAATACGTGCACTACTATTAGGTGTGCAAAAATGGAGGAAGTAGCAACATGAATGGTGGGGGTCTCGTTATTTCATTAGATTTTGAGCTGAATTGGGGTGTCCATGACGTATTTCGTTATGGCCAATACAATAAAAACCTATATGGTGTCCGTAAAGCCTTGCCCAGGATATTAGCGTTATTTGAGCAATATGACATCCATGCAACTTGGGCTACAGTTGGATTATTGTTTGCTGAATCAAAGGCAGAAATGGCTCATTATTTGCGAGGTATCCCTGTGAAATATGAAAATATGCGCTTTGCAGCACATACACAGCTAGCAAAAGTTGGCGAAAATGAACAAGAGGATCTACTGCATTTTGGTAAATCTTTAATAGAGGAAATTAAACGTACACCACATCAGGAAATAGGAAGTCATACCTTTTCTCATTTTTATTGCTTGGAGAAGGGCCAAACAGAAGCTGCCTTTTGTGCAGATTTACATGCAACCAAAACAATTAGTGACGGTTATACTGCGCCCATGAAATCCATAGTCTTTCCTCGTAATCAAGTAAACAAAGACTATTTAAAAGCATGCCTAGAAGCGGGGTATGTTTGCTATAGAGGCACCGAAAATCATGTGCTATATGATGCACAAAAGTTTACGAAAAAGGGAAGACTTTTAGGTGCTAAGAAGTGGTTAGATAGCTATTGGAATATAACTGGTCATCATTTCGCCACCCTGGAAGAAATGCAAGAGGAGCAACTGATTAATATTCGATCAAGTGCTTTTTTAAGGCCATACTGTAGTCCATTGCGTATATTCGAAAATTTAAAAGTAAAGCGAATAAAGGAAGGTATGCTCAAGGCTGCACAGGCACAAGCCTTTTATCATTTATGGTGGCATCCTCATAATTTTGGCAAGCATATTGATAAGAATTTGGCGATGCTAGAAGAACTATTAAGTTATCATCAAGAACTGCGTAGCCAATATAATTTTCAAAGCTATTCCATGTATGAGGTAGCAGAACTTTGCGAAAGCCATTCGAAACAGCAAAAGTAGTCGAAATGGAAGGGGACTCTGCTTGATAAGAGGGATTTCTGGACGAAGAGTTGACCTAAGTGTTGTCAAAAATAACGGTCGCTATTTGAAGAGTATTTGATAAAAGCAGGTTGAAACCAGCTCACAAAGCAGAGAAATGACATAACCCTAACCTAAATACATGCAATTTCTGAGCAAACTGATTACAAGTTTGCTTTTTTTGTTTGATCAAAAGAATATTTTCAATATAAAAGGAAAAAAGAAAATCTTTGACGAAAATCATTGTACGAATGGTACTATTATTATAAAGAAAATATGTTAGGACATTTATAGGGGAGCACCAATTGATTTAGGTCAATTGAACTTGAATGGAAAAGAGAAGAAGGTGGTAGATGAATATGTTTATACAATCAGAATGCCAATGGAAGCAGGAAAATGGATCAGCGATGCATCAGTGGATAAAGCAGCAAACAAATCCGAATCCGAATGAGGTGGATATTGTCGTATATGGCGCTCTTTTATCATATCCCAATGGTGCGTCGTCAAAAGCGCAATACCCAACAGCCTTTCGTAAGGCTTGGCCAGGTTTTCAATCGTATAATTTAGATGAGCAGGTGAATTTACGTGCCCTTTCAGTTGCGGATATCGGGGATGTGGCGATTCTAGAAAATGATCGAATGCTTTCTGAATCTGCCATCGAGGCTGCTGCGGAAAATTTAAGTATAGCCTTTCAAAAAAGTTTTACTTGTTTGATTGGGGGAGATCATACTATTACCGCGCACTCCATAAAAGGTATAAAAAATGCTTTCCCACAGGATCGCATTGGCATCATTCAGATTGATACGCATTTAGATGCAAGGAACCAAGAGGAAATTGGTTTAGCGCAAGATTCTCCAATTCATCAGTTAATTGCAGCAGGGGTTGTGGAGGGGAGACATGTCTATAATGTCGGTTTGCATGGCTTCTTCAATTCACCCGAAATGATTCATTATGCTAAAGAACAAGGCATCCATATGATTACGTTAAAGCAAATGCGACGTGACGGTATTCAACTCACGATACGTGAAATGCTGCGTCAGCTTATGTATGAAGTAGATCGCATTTATGTGTCAGTGGATTTAGATGCACTTGATATTGTATTTGCCTGTGATGTTCCTGCAGCATCACCTGGTGGTTTAACGGCTTATGAGTTATTTGATATCCTCAAGCTTATTGGTGAAAATGAGGGTGTGCGTCATATTGATTTTGTTTATGCTGATCCTAAAGAAGGTATACTACGTCCAGAAACTGTTAAAATCGGTGTAACCGCATTTTTACAATGGTTAACAGGCATTCAGCTAGATCATCGCAATCGTATCTCGAAAAAAGGAAAGGTTATGTTGTAAAGCAAGTGTATTTCCGAGTATTAACAATGCTGATTGTTAAAAGTTTGCTATAATGTTTAAGTAGAAAACAATAAATAAATACAAACTTTGTATTGTAATAGAGAGGAAATTTATGATGACAACAAAACCAAGATTATTGATTGTCGACGGTATGGCACTGTTATTCCGTTCTTTTTTCGCTTCGGCTGCCATGGGGCATTTTATTCGCTTGGCAGATGGAACACCAACGAATGGAGCCCAAGGATTTGTGCGACATGTTCTAACAGCACAAACTATTATGAAGCCAACACATATGGCTGTTTGCTGGGATATGGGCGCACATACATTCCGCAATGATTTATTTGATGGTTATAAAGCGAATCGCCCAGCACCTCCAGAGGAAATGCTACCACAATTTGATATGGCGAAAAATTTATCGCAGCAAATGGGCTGGCAAAATTTCGGGGTGAAGGGCATGGAGGCAGATGATTTAATTGGCTCCATGATAACGAAATGGCAGGACGAGGCAGACATTACGGTCATTAGTGGTGATAAGGATTTACTTCAGCTTTTAAGGCCATCTACAGAAATTGCGTTTATGAAAAAGGGCTATACAGAATACGATATTTATACACATGCTCGCTTTAAAGAAGAATATTGTATTGAACCTTCACAGTTTGCACAGGTGAAAGCCTTTATGGGTGATTCAAGTGATGGCTATCCAGGTGTGAAAGGGATTGGCCCTAAACAAGCGTTAGCGCTTATTCAAACATATGGCTCAATAGACAAAATACTGGCATCGATTGGTGAATTGAAGCCAGGCCAAAGAACAAAAATCCAAGATAATTTAGAAATGTTGCAGCTATCACATGAGCTTGCAACAATTCAAACCAATGTACCAATTGATGCTGATTTTACGAGTCTTGTGGTACCAACGTATGAACCACATATTTTTAAAGCAATAGAAGAGCATGGCTACACGCTAATTGCCAAGCATGCCCGTTCTTTATATTCGCTTATTTAATCAATCATCGCAGAGTATAGTCATATGCTCTGCTTTTTTTATTGTAAGGAAAAGAATAAAGATCAAATAGAAGGCTAATTGATCTTTGCTCTAGTAAGGAACCATTTTCACGAAGGATAATACCTTTTCGTTGTCTTTATAGAGAGCCTGACGAATTTGACTATCACGTTGTGGGCCACCATTATCATGAAATATTAGCCATAGCTCATCATTTTTTATCTCATACCCAATAAGCGGTACCCAATGATAAGCAAAGGTAGATTTTTTATCTCGCCACTGAAGGCTTAAATAACGATCAAAACGCATAGCAACTGGTCGACCTGCGTCAATTTCCTGTAGAGCTTCCTTTAATGAACAAGTTCGAATATCCCACGTTGGAAGCAATTGACGAAGATTGTGAATCAGTCTCCATTTGAATAAGCCAATTTTTGTACCACCAAGCAGTTTATATAGCTCATTAATGGAAGGAGTTGACTCATTTAAAAATTTTAAGATGACATGAATCGTAGTAGGTCCACAGGCAGAATTGCGATAGCTTGGTGCAATGGAAATCTCATATTGTGAAGCCCCTCGTAGTGCCAATTGTTGACGCATAATAAACTCCTTTCAAAAAGAGCTGCATTTCAAGAAGAAATGCAGCTCTCTCGCCATTATTGTTGAGCAGATAAAAATTCTGTTACTTGTTGAGGTGTTTTTGCATTTGCACTATGTAAGTGTGCAAGTTTTTCACCATTTTGGAAAATCAATAGACTTGGAATTCCCATAACATCGTACTTATCAGCGATTTCTGGAAGCTCGTCTCGGTTTAGCTCATACCAATCATATTGGTTGTACTCTTCAATGATTGGATCGATAAACATATTCATACGTGTGCAATCAGGGCACCAGCCAGCATAAAATTTCACTAAAACTTTTTGGTCGCCAGCGATTAATTCGTTAAATTGTTCTGCAGTAGTAATAGTTTTCATTAAGTATTCACTCTCCTTGCTTTCCATTCTACACATTTTTCTCGCAATCTGAAAGTTTTCTGTTTGGCCGTTTCAATCGCTACCTCTTGTCCTCTTTTAGCTCGTTAAAAACAAAAAAAGATGTATACTGCAAAAATAATTCTTGAAAAAAGATTGCTAAATTAGACAAAATAATCTACACTAAAAACAGAAAAGTAGTTTTATCTTCATTCATTGAGAAGTGTCATTTTGGAGCGAAGATAAACCTTAGTCGTGCTTGGTTGAGTGGAGGGAATTTCATTCAACAAAAGGACAAAAAATTCACTAAGGAACACTTGATATTTTTTTGGCCAAAAAATGAATGGCTATTCATTCAATGGGAGAATAAGGGGGAATTGCTTGTGACTTACAACATTAAAAAAGCAGCTGTTCTAGGTTCTGGGGTGATGGGCTCTGGAATTGCAGCACATTTAGCAAATATCGGTATACCAACATTACTATTGGATATAGCACCGAAGGAACTGACGCAAGAGGAAGAAGCAAAAGGCCTTTCTTTAGAGCATCCAGCTGTTAGAAATCGTATTGTAAACGGAGCTTTGCAAAAGTTATTAAAGCAAAAGCCAGCACCACTTACTTCTAAGAAAAATTTATCACTACTATCAGTTGGCAACTTTGAGGATGATTTAGGGAAACTAAAAGATGTAGATTGGATTATTGAGGTTGTTGTAGAAAATTTACCAATTAAACAAAGTCTTTATGAAAAAATTGATGCGGTTCGTTCACCAGGAACAATCATTAGTTCAAATACATCTGGTATTAGCATTAATGCGATGGCAGAGGGACGTTCAGATGATTTTCAAAAGCATTTTCTTGGCACACATTTTTTCAACCCACCTCGCTATTTAAAGTTATTAGAAGTGATTCCTGCCAATACAACTGCACCTGAAGTAGTTAGCTTCATGAAAATGTTTGGGGAAGATGTGCTTGGTAAAGGAGTTGTACTTGCAAAAGATACACCAAACTTTATTGCCAACCGCATCGGAACATATGGTTTACTTATCACTTTACAGGAAATGTTAAAAGGTGGTTACTCTGTTGGTGAGGTAGACTCTGTAACAGGTCCGCTTATCGGCCGTCCAAAGTCTGCAACTTTCCGTACGCTAGATGTAGTTGGTTTAGATACATTCATTCATGTAGCGAAAAATGTTTACGATCAAACAACAGGTGAGGAGCAGCAAGTATTTGCAGTACCTGAATTTTTACAAAAAATGGTCACAAACGGTTGGTTAGGAGCAAAATCGGGTCAAGGTTTCTTCTTAAAACAAGGAAAAGAGATACATGAGATTGATCCAGCAACCTTAACGTATAGTCCAGCCAAAAAATTAAAAACACCTTCTATCGAAATGGCAAAACAAACTCGTGGATTGGCCAATAAAGTGAAGGCGTTAACCTATGCAAAGGATCGTACAGGCGAGCTATTATGGGGGATTTTTGCACCAACGCTCCTTTATTCTGCACAGCTACATGGGGAGATTGCAGATGATATCGTAGCCATTGATAACGCGATGAAATGGGGATTCGGCTGGCAACAAGGGCCATTTGAGATTTGGGATGCTATAGGCGTAAAAGATTCTGTGGCGAAAATGGAGGCTGAGGGCCGAGAGGTACCTGCTTTTGTCAAAGAGATGTTAGCAAATGGCGTGGAGACATTCTATACAGAATTAGACGGAGATTTAGCTTACTATAATGGATCACAATATGTGAAAGTGCCAGTCAATGAAAAAGAGATTAATTTAAAAAGTTATAAGAAAAAGCATGGTGTGATTAAATCAAACACAGGTGCTAGTTTAATAGATTTAGGGGATGGAATTGCATTACTGGAGTTCCATTCGCAATCCAATGCAATCGGCTTGGATATTATTCAAATGATTAACTTTGCGGTAGATGAAGTAGAGGCTAACTATAAGGGCTTAGTCATCGGTAATCAGGGGAAAAACTTCTGTGTTGGGGCAAATCTAGGAATGATTTTGGTAGAAGCACAGGATGATAATATATTTGAGCTAGATTTCGTCATTAAAGCATTCCAAGATGCTATGCAGAAAATTAAATATTCACGTAAGCCTGTTGTAGCAGCACCGTTTGCCATGACATTAGGCGGGGGAGCAGAGGTTTGCTTACCAGCTGCACATATTCAAGCAACAATGGAAACATATATGGGCTTAGTGGAAGTAGGGGTTGGATTAATCCCAGGTGGTGGCGGAAATAAAGCGCTCTATCAGAAATTCCTAAAGGGCTTACCAAATGGCGTAGAGGTAGACTATCAACATATTGCTAATAAAGTATTTGAAACAATTGCGATGGCGAAGGTTTCAACATCTGGTGAGGAAGCACGTGAAAATAATTTCCTAAACTTTGCGGATGGTATTTCAGTTAATCCAGATCATCAATTGTATGATGCGAAGCAGGCGGCATTAGCACTTTATGAAGCGGGCTATCAACCACCTGTACCAACAAAAGTGCCAGTGGTCGGTGCATCAGGCTATGGTACATTACTCATCGGTGCGCAAGGAATGTTTGAGTCAGGCTTTATTAGCGAACATGATTTAAAAATTGCTAAAAAATTAGCTTATGTTATTGCAGGTGGAAAGGTTCCGTACGGCACATTAGTCGATGAGCAATATTTATTGAACTTAGAGCGTGAGGCATTCCTTAGCCTTGTTGCTGATCCGCTATCACAGCAGAGAATGCAACACATGCTGTTAAAAGGTAAACCACTTCGTAACTAATTGACGAAATAGATCAATCTTGCACATGAAACAAAGGGGGATTAATACGATGCGTGAAGCCGTTATTGTAGCAGGAGCACGAACTCCAATTGGAAAAGCAAAAAAAGGTTCTTTAGCAACAGTAAGACCAGATGATTTTGGTGCTGTTGTAGTCAAGGAAACATTGAAAAGAGCAGGCTATGAAGGGCCAATTGATGATTTAATTTTAGGCTGTGCAATGCCAGAAGCAGAGCAAGGAATGAATGTAGCACGTAGTATTGGGGCACTTGCTGGATTACCAGATACAACGCCTGCTTTGACAATCAATAGATTTTGCTCATCAGGTTTACAGGCAATTGCTTATGCAGCAGAGCGAATTATGCTAGGACACTCAAAGGCTATTCTTGCTGGTGGTGTAGAATCCATGAGTATGGTGCCGATGGTAGGGAATACACCACGTTTAAATCCGACTTTAGCAGAAACGGCTCCACAGTATTATATGGGCATGGGGCATACAGCTGAGGAAGTAGCTCGTCAATATAATGTTAGTCGTGAAGACCAAGATGCTTTTGCTGTTCGCTCGCATGAGCTTGCTGAAAAGGCAATTAAAGAAGGTAAATTCAATGATGAAATTGTACCAATTGAAGTGGAACAGCATTACGTAGACGATAACAATAAAGCACAAGTGAAAAAATTCACATTCAGTATGGATGAAGGTGTACGTCCAGGTACATCAGTTGAAGGTTTAGCCAAACTACGTCCAGCTTTCCACGTAAAAGGCAGTGTAACGGCGGGCAATGCCTCTCAAACTTCTGATGGTGCAGCAGCTGTACTAGTAATGGATCGTGAAGAGGCTGACAAGCAAGGACTGACACCAATGGCAAAATTCCTAGGCTTTGCAGTTGGCGGTGTACCTCCTGAAGTAATGGGTATCGGGCCTATCGTGGCAGTGCCAAAAGCGTTGGAAATTGCAGGTTTATCCATCGAAGATATTGATTTATGGGAAATCAATGAAGCATTTGCTTCACAGTCATTACAGGTGGTACGTCATTTAGGCATCGACCAAGAGAAAGTCAATGTGAATGGTGGAGCGATTGCATTAGGTCATCCTCTAGGCGCAACGGGAGCTATTTTAACATTAAAGCTAATTCATGAATTGAAGCGTCAAGGGAAGAAATATGGTGTAGTGACAATGTGTATTGGTGGCGGCATGGGTGCTGCTGGCGTATTTGAAATTCTATAATTTTTGCTAGATCAGCTTGAGGTGTACTGTTTACGGTTGCCTCCGAACATTGTATACGTCAAGCTTTTCTATACATGATCATTAGGGGAATCAACTAACAAAAAGATATATTGGGAGGAATTAATCATGACTGAAAAAACAACTGATTTCATTAAAGGCGGCGGATTTCTTATTGAAGATGTGGAATTAGATCGTGTATTTACACCGGAAGATTTCACTGACGAGCATAAAATGATTGCTAAAACAACAGAGGAATACGTTACAAATGAAGTTTTACCAGTAGTGGAAAATTTAGAGCACCATGAATTTGAGCATTCAGTGCGTCTCCTAAAAAGTGCAGGCGAATTAGGCTTACTTGGAGCAGATGTGCCTGAAGAATACGAAGGGCTAGGATTAGACAAAGTTTCTTCAGCTTTAATCGCTGAAAAAATGTCTGTTGCAGGTGGTTTCTCTATCACACATGGTGCTCACGTTGGTATTGGGTCATTACCAATTGTTCTATTCGGTAATGAAGATCAAAAGAGAAAATATTTACCTAAGCTTGCTTCAGGTGAATTAATCGCTGCCTATGCATTAACAGAGCCAGGTTCAGGTTCAGATGCTCTAGGTGCAAAAACGACTGCAAAATTAAATGAAGCTGGAACACATTATATTTTAAATGGTGAAAAACAGTGGATTACGAATGCAGGCTTTGCTGATGTATTTGTGGTCTACGCAAAAATTGATGGCGATAAATTCTCCGCCTTTATCGTAGAACGTGCCTACAATGGTGTTTCAGTTGGTCCTGAAGAAAAGAAAATGGGGATTAAATCATCATCAACGCGTACATTAGTATTGGAAGATGCGGAAGTACCTGTAGAAAATCTATTAGGTGAAATTGGTCGTGGTCATATTATTGCGTTCAATATTTTAAACATTGGTCGTTATAAACTAGGCGTGGGCACAATTGGCGGATCGAAACGTGCATTGGAGTTAGCTATTCAGTATACAAACCAACGTCAGCAATTTAAGACAAAGCTTTCTGATTTCAATCTGACAAAAGAGAAATTATCAACGATGGCTTCTCAATTGTATGCTTCAGAATCATTAAACTATCGTACTGTGGGTCTATTTGAGGATCGTTTAAGCCAATTAAGCCTAGAAGAGCAAAAGCAAGGTAAAGTAATTGCAGGAGCGATTGCTGAATATGCCATTGAATGCTCTATTGCTAAAGTATTCGGTTCAGAAACTTTAGACTATATTGCTGATGAAGCTGTCCAACTTCATGGCGGTTATGGCTTTATGGCTGAATATGAGGTAGAGCGTATTTACCGTGATTCTCGAATTAATCGAATTTTTGAAGGTACAAACGAAATTAACCGCATGATTGTACCTGGCACATTTATGAAAAAGGCGCTAAAAGGTGAGCTACCATTATTACAAGTTGCCCAAAATTTACAGCAAGAGCTGCTTATGCTAATGCCAGAAGATATCGGTACAGAGCCGTTAGCACAAGAAAAATATTTAGTGAAAAATGCCAAGAAGATTGCTGTATTAGCTGCAGGATTAGCAGCACAACGCTTTGGTGCAAAGCTTGATCAAGAGCAAGAAGTATTGGTAAACATTGCGAATATAGCTAACCAATTATTTGCAATGGAATCAGCTGTCTTACGTACAGAAAAAGCAATTGCTCGTGACGGTGCTGAAAAAGCACATCAAAAATTGCTATACACACAAATTTTCTGCCAAGAAGCATTCTCAGAAATCGAAAAAGAAGCAAAAGACACAATTCTTGCTTCAGCGGATGGCGATGCAGCCCGTATGACATTATCTGCACTGCGTAAGCTAACACGTAATAATCCATACAATTTAATTGCGAAGAAGCGTGAGGCTTCCGTTAAATTAATTGATGCTGAAAAATATATTGTATAATAGTGCAAATTTAACCTAGCTATCTGCAAAAGATAGCTAGGTTTTTTTATATGAGATGGATAATCGTAAAAGGAGCGGATAAATTTGCACAACTGGTGGATAAACTTACAAAAAAGAGTGAAGTTCACCATTGAAAACAACTATGATGGTATACTACAGAAAAAGACAGAAGAGGAGCATTGTAATGACGATTCAATTTTTCCATTATCCGAAATGTACAACATGTAAAAAGGCACAGAAGTGGTTAAATGAGCATGAGGTTGCCTATGAAGAGGTACATATCGCAGAGCAACCTCCCACTAAAGAAGAATTAACAGCTATTTGGCAAGCTAGTGGACAGCCTTTGAAGAAATTTTTTAATACCTCAGGCATGAAATATCGTGAGCTTGGCTTAAAGGACAAGTTAGCGGAAATGACGGAGGATGAGCAGCTTGAGCTACTTGCTTCAGATGGCATGTTAATGAAACGTCCCATCGTGACAGATGGAAAAAAAGTTACTTTAGGTTTTAAAGAAGTAGATTTTGAGCAAGCTTGGAAATAACCGTATTAAACCTTGTATTTATAGGAGAAGTATGGCACACTGAAAGTGAATATATTACATATTTATGGAGGGGTTTTTTGCATGAGCACACCTAAAGACTTACGATACTCTGAAGAACATGAATGGGTAAAAGTAGAAGATGGAAAAGTACGTATTGGTATTACTCACTTCGCACAATCTGAATTAGGAGATATCGTATTCGTTGAGCTTCCACAAGTTGGCGACGAAATCAAAACAGATGATCCATTCGGTAGCGTAGAATCAGTAAAAACTGTTTCTGAATTATATGCACCAATCTCAGGTACTGTAGTGGAAGTAAATGCAGATTTAGAAGATAGCCCAGAATTCGTTAATGAATCACCATATGAAAAAGCATGGATGATCGTTGTTGAGCCTGCTGACGCATCAGAAGTTGAGAAACTAATGACAGCAGAGCAATACGAAGAAATGATCGCTGAATAAGACAAGCTATAATCGAAAAACGTCGGAAACTACCGGCGTTTTTTGTTATATAATGACTTATAAGTGGGGATCTCTAAATGGAGGTGGCGTAATGTTCGAGGGAAAATGCTTGATAGTAGAAGGACGCTCAGATAAGCTACAAATTGAGCCTATTTTGAATGAGAATGTTACAATACTATGTACGAATGGTACAATTGGTGTGCATCAATTAGAAGAACTACTGGATCCCTATGAGGGCTGTGAGCTATTTACTTTTTTTGATGCAGATACTTCTGGCGATAAGCTACGTGCATTAATGGACAGACATTATCCAGAAGCTGAGCATCTGCGCACAATGCCAACATATAAGGAAGTAGAAACGACACCAAGAAAAGTGCTAGCGATGATTTTACTGCGAGCACATTTTTCAATCCATAATGAATATATTTTGTAAGGTTGCGTGAGTAAATGGAAGAATGGTCAACAGAGCAGTGGGAAGCGGCTAAACAGTCAGGAGAGAAAACTGCATTTTATTTATATACACCGATGTGTGGAACATGTGCAGTGGCATCTAAAATGATGTCCATTATTGAACAATTACTGCCACAGCTACAAATTGGTAAAGCAAATATCAACTTTTTGGAACACATTGCTTATGAGCATCAAATTGAAAGTGTTCCATGTCTACTCATCAGTGATGGCGGAAAAGTGACAGAAAAGATTTATGCTTTTCAATCCGTACCATTTTTATATGAATTGTTAAAAAAATCAATTGACTGAACTTTACTAGCGTGGTAAAGTATCAAATATATTACTAAAACATTAAATATATCGAACTCTTATGAAGAGTGGCGGAGGGAAGTGCCCTATGAAGCCCGGCAACCATCACAATGTGAAAAGGTGCCAAATCACCCAAAGATTTTTCTTTGAAAGATGAGAGAACGGTTTAACGTATTATACGTGACCCCTTCTACTTGTCTGTGAGTGAAGGGGTTTTCTATATGAGAAAAGGAGTATTCGCTATGATCCAGCTTCAAAATATTACAAAGAAATACAAAACAGCAAATGGCGAATTAACGGCAGTCAAAGACGTCAACCTTACTATTAATAAAGGTGAAATTTTTGGCATTATTGGCTATAGTGGTGCTGGTAAAAGTACCATGATTCGTTTATTAAACGGTTTAGAGAAACCGACAGCAGGAACAGTAACGGTGAACAATCAAGAATTTTCATCGATAAAAGGGCAAAAGCTTAGAGCGGCTAGACAAAAGGTAAGTATGATTTTCCAGCATTTCAATTTACTTTGGTCTAGAACAGTTGCCGAAAATATTGCATTCCCTTTAGAAATCGCAGGCTTCCCAAAGGCTCAACGTGAAGCACGTGTGAAGGAATTAATTGCCCTTGTAGGCTTAGAAGGGCGCGATAAGGCATATCCATCCCAGCTTTCTGGTGGACAAAAGCAGCGTGTAGGAATTGCACGTGCATTAGCGAATAATCCAGAGGTTTTACTATGTGATGAGGCGACATCGGCACTCGATCCTGAAACAACGGATGCTATTCTTGATTTACTCGTTGATATAAATGAACGCTTAGGCTTAACTATCGTCCTGATTACCCACGAAATGCATGTCATTCGCAAAATTTGTCATCGTGTAGCAGTGATGGAGGCAGGCGAAATTGTGGAACGTGGTGAGGTATTGCAAGTCTTCCAAGCCCCACAGGCGGCTATTACTAAGAAGTTTGTATCTCAAATTACAGACACTAAGGAAACACAGGATACGGTAGCACAAATTAAAACAAACTATCCAACTGGACAACTTGTCAAACTTATTTTTGTTGGTGAAAAAACAGAACAGCCAGTCATCTCACATCTTGTGAAACAATTTGATGTAGAAGTAAGTATTGTTCACGGAAATATTTCACAAACAAAAAATGGTGCATATGGTACATTGATTGTGCAAATTGATGGCTCTCAGAAAAACGTCACTGAAGCCCTTCGTTATTTAAATACAGTGGAAGTACAGACGGAGGTGATTGAAAATGCTAACTAATCTCTTTCCGAATGTAGACTGGGAAAATATGTGGCAAGCTACGTATGAAACTTTATACATGACAGCTATATCAACGGTTGTGACATTTATTCTTGGGTTAGTCATTGGTATTGTTCTATTTTTAACTAGTCCCAATCAGTTATGGGCAAATAAAATCGTTAACTTTTTAACGGGATCACTCGTTAATATTTTCCGTTCCATTCCATTTATCGTATTAATTATTTTATTAATTCCATTTACGAAGTTGTTACTAGGTACAATTCGTGGTGCCAATGCGGCGTTACCTGCTTTAATTATCGGTGCAGCACCGTTTTATGCTCGTATGGTATTAATTGCGTTACGTGAAATTGATAAAGGTGTCATTGAAGCGGCTCGTTCAATGGGAGCGAAAACTTCTACAATTATTTGGAAAGTATTGGTTCCTGAATCATTACCAGCTTTGATTTCTGGTATCACCGTAACGGCTGTTGCTCTTGTAGGTTATACAGCGATGGCAGGAATTATTGGTGCAGGTGGTCTTGGTAACTTAGCTTTCTTAGACGGCTTCCAGCGAAATCGCCAAGATGTGACATTAATGGCAACTATTTTGATCTTAGTAGTCGTATTTATTATTCAATGGATTGGTGATTTAATTACTGAGAAAATTGATAAACGCTAGCACGAAATTGAGGTTATTCCGGTTTTTACCGCTAACATATTTAAAACAAATAAAAGGGAGTGTCATAAATGAAAAAGTTATTAGCAGGATTATTTTTATCAATACTTGTACTAGCATTAGCAGCTTGCGGTACAGATAAAAAAGAAGATGAAAAATCAGCATCTGGCGATCAAACAGATAGTAAAGAAAACGTAACATTAAAAGTAGGTGCTTCTAATACACCACACGCAGTTATTTTAGACAAAGCAAAACCGATCTTAGCTAAAGAAGGTATTGATCTTGAAATTGAAACATATACAGATTATGTTTTACCAAACCAAGATTTAGAGTCAAAAGATATTGATGCAAACTATTTCCAGCATATTCCTTACTTAGAGCTACAAATTAAAGACAATGGCTATGATTTCGTTAATGCAGGTGGCGTTCACATTGAACCAATCGGTATTTACTCTAAAAAATATAAAACGTTAGAAGACCTGCCTGAAGGCGCAACAATTTTACTTTCTAACTCAGTATCTGACCATGGTCGTATGCTGTCATTGTTAGAGGCTAAAGGCTTAATTAAATTAAAAGAAGGCATTGATAAAACAGCAGCAGAATTAAAGGACATTGAAGAAAATCCTAAAAACTTTAAATTTGATGCAAATACTGCACCAGAAATGCTTGTACAAATGTACGAAAATGATGAAGGCGATGCAGTACTTATCAATTCTAACTTTGCCATCGATAACGGTTTAAACCCAATTGAAGATGCTATTTCTCTTGAAGATAAAGAATCTCCATATGTTAACATCATCGCTGTACGTGCAGGTGATGAAACAAAACCTGAAATTAAAAAATTATTAGAAGTATTAACATCTAAAGAAATCCAAGACTTCATTTTAGAAGAGTGGAAAGGTGCAGTAGTACCGGTAAAATAAGAATTAGAAATTTTATAAAAGGGTACATAAGTTTAACGACTTAGGTACTCTTTTTTATTTGTAGTTAAATTGATGAGAAACTATGTATTTTTTATGACGTCTATTTATGTTCAGATATTGTTTAGTCACATTTATTACTATAGTAATGTTGTTAATTTGCGAAATAAATGATAGAAAGTAATAATAAGAAAAAACTAGATGGAGTGATTCTAATGAATGATATAAAATTCACCCATGACATCATGCAAGAACATGAAGTAGAGCGCTACTTTAAAATATGGCGAGAAAGTGTGATTAGATCACGCCTTACTATAACAGCAGTCTTTTTAAAAACAGCTAATGCTACACAACTAAATGAAAATGTGAATGATCAAGTTACCTCGTTTTTACAATCAAAAATACGCAAGACAGACTTGCTTTTTCAATTATCCGATGGGGATCATTGGGGCATCTTCTTTTTACAAAGTAGTGATGTAGAAGCTAGGGCGTTTTTAAAACGAATATTTGCCATCTTAAAAGCAGAACGGAAGTTCCAACAGATTGCATTAAAGGCCTCTATAACAGAAATAAGAAATAATAACGTTATTTTTGAAGAGCTGTTAAATAAAAATAAACAGATGTTATCAGGGGATGAGCAATTAACATGGAGTATAGCAGAGGTAAAGGATTACTGTGAGCAACCAACTGAATTAGTGAAAGTTAGTATTATTGAGCAAAACGCCATTTTTAGACAAGTATTAGAGTCAACGCTTAACCAAATAAATATCCCTTATTTTTCTTTAGAGGTAAAGGTTTATGAGGATGGCTATAGCTTTTTGCAATCGGATGATTATAAATCGGGGCATATGCATCTAATTCTTATGAATGATATTTTACCGCTAAAAAATGGCTTAGAAATATTGCATATCTTACGACATATGCCAAATGAAAAGAAATTTATTATTTATATGATGTCAGAACGCAATTCTGAAGGGGCAGCGCTTAATGCTTATGAGGGCGGTGTGGATGAATATATTGTCAAACCATTTAATTTACGTTTGCTAGAAGCCAAAATTAAAAGAACGTTTGCGAGGTTTTGGTTATGATTAAGCTGACTATTTCGACGCTTTTAGCAATAGTTTCCTTCTTATTAGTTGTGCTCTTTATCTTTTTAATGTATTTACTTGTTCAGCGACAGCGTGAAAGCTATTTTGAAAAAGTTTGTGACCGTTATTTACAAAATTATTCTCAACTTTGGTATGATTACTTATTCAATAACGCATTTTTTAGTATCGTATTAGTACCTCGAGGAAGCCCCCAAGTAGAAGCTATTGAAAAAATTTTTTCATCCTATTTAAAGAATATAAGGAATGAACAGGTGGAATTAAAAATTAAACAATTCTCCAATCAATATTTAAAAGCATTCTACGAAAAAGATTTATCCAGTAGACGATGGAGTATTCGAATGAATGCCCTCTATCGAATTGCAGACTTACAAATAGATGAATTGCTAACGAAGTGCCAAGAATTCGAAAAAAATAACATTACAGATGAAGAACATTTCCAGTTATTAAAAATATACTCCCTTTTCCAACCAGATTTATTTATGGAGAAAATAAAAAATTCCAATGTAAATCACGCTGAAAGTGAATATAGAAGACTATTTGTATTATTAGATGATAATGTATTTACTCGATTTTTCCATGATTTTAATAGTTTGTCGGCTAATATGCAATTTGCAGTTATTGATACTGCTGCTGTAAAAAGAAATATGGAGTATTTGGATGAATTAAAAAAATTATTAGGCCATGATACACCAGAGATTAACATCAGAGCATTAAAAGGACTATATGAAATAGGAATTATTGATGAGGTGGATCCCTTTGTCCCTTTTGTGACTTCAGAAATGTGGGAAGCCAGGTTAATGGTTGCCAAAATTTTTAAGCATGTCCCACTTACTTACACTTATAGTTATTTAGAGCAGCTTCTTCAAGATGAGAATTGGTGGGTACGTTCCCAAGCGGCAAAAACGATTGTAGAAGATCGACATGGTATAGCTAAATTACAGCAATTCATTGAATCCTCAAATGACCAATATGCAGTTGAAATGGCCCAGGAAATTGCAGCTAGAAAAGAGGGGAAGTAAATGAAAATAATTGATTATTGCATGTTGTTTTTTGGAGGCATCATTTTATTTTATATGCTGTTCGTTATCGTTTCGTATTGTACAATGTTCATCATTGCAATGCTGGATTTAAGAAAACGCTATCGTCTTGATCTATCAGAGTATGATGATGCACATATAGATGCCCTTTATTCAAAACCGGTATCGTTACTTGTTCCTGCTTACAATGAAGAAGTAGGAGTTGTAGATACAGTTTATTCATTATTGAATTTACGTTATCCTCAAACTGAAATTATCATTATTAACGATGGGTCTACAGATCAAACCCTTCAAACGGTCATCGAACATTTTCAAATGAAGCCAATCAATAAAATTGTCCGAACTAATATCCCTACAAAAGACATTAAGCAAATATATGAATCTGAAATCTATAAAAATTGTATTTTAGTTGATAAAGAAAATGGTGGTAAGGCTGATGCACTAAATGTGGGTATTAATGTATCTCAATATCCGTATTTTTGCTCTATTGATGGGGACTCCATTTTAGATGAAAAATCCTTGCTGCGGGTGATGAAGCCTATCATTTTATCTGATGGTGAGGTCATTGCAGCAGGAGGTAATATTCGTATTGCAAATGGTGCAAAGATGCAGTTTGGCTCTATTTATGAGACTCAATTACCTAGTAATTACTTAGTAATCATGCAAGTAATCGAATATTTTCGGGCATTTTTAATGGGGCGAATAGCGTTAAGTAAATTCAATTTAGTCCTTATTATTTCCGGAGCATTTAGTGTTTTCTCTAAAAAATGGGCTGTTGAAGCAGGTGGATATTCAACCAATATTATTGGGGAAGATATGGAACTGGTGGTGAATATCCATCGACTTATAAAAGAAAAAAAAGAAAATAAGCGTATTGAATTTGTACCTGACCCAGTTTGCTGGACGGAAGCACCTCAAACATTAGGAGTACTACGCAATCAACGAAGAAGGTGGCATCAAGGGTTATTTGAAAGTCTATGGAAGCATAAAAAAATGACCTTGAATCCTAGATATGGAATGATTGGATTTCTTTCGTTCCCGTATTTTTGGCTAGTGGAATGTCTAGGGCCTCTTGTCGAGTTAGGAGGATATATTTATATTGTCATAGCCTTTTTCTTAGGGAAAATTTATTATGAGGTTGCACTCATGCTGCTACTACTATTCGTTATTTATGGTGTTATTTTTTCAATAGCGGCAATATTGTTTGAATCGTGGAGTATGAATACGTATCCGAAAAAAAGAGAGTTGTTACGCATGATTCTTTTAGCGTTTACAGAAATTTTTTGGTATCGCCCACTAACATTATTCTGGCGCTGTGAGGGATTACTTCGTTTTGTCTTAAGAAAAAGTGACTGGGGTAATATGAAACGTGTCGGCATTGCTGAAAAGGAGAAAAGTGTATGAAACGAATCTATATAGGGGTTATGGTCGTTCTAGTCCTCGTGATAATCCCTATTACATGGTGGTACTTAGAAGATGAAAAACAGCTTAATGTGGCCATTATAGATAAAACCGTTCCGAATGAGTCTTACCGAGAGCACTTAGGGGTGAATTGGTTTTTAAACCATTATAAATATAGATTAAATAATGAACCTTATGACGTAGAACGCGATTATTATGGTACGGTCCCAAACGATGAAACTAAAAGTGTTGTAGAAAAGAATTTACCAAAGGATTATAGGGACTATGATGTCATTTATTTGGCAGATACGTACGGAGTTTATAAAGATGATTTACAACAAACAAAACGTTTAGGTGAACGTTCTGAAAAAATTGTGGGGGGACTTGAACAAAAAGAATGGCAGGCAATCGTCGAACGCTTAGCCAGCAAAAAAAAGAGTATGTTAATAGCTGAGTATAACACGTTTGCTTCCCCAACATCAGGGGAAGTTCGTAAAGAATTACAGGATTATTTAGGAATCACATGGTCTGGCTGGATCGGGCGTTATTTCGATGAGCTTGATTATCATAAAAACATAGAGATACCGCAATGGGTGATCGATGAACATAGCGATAATTGGTCATATAAAGGTGGAGGCTTTTTACTATTTAACGAAATAACTGAGGAGCTCCTTGTTCTAGAAATGAACAAGCATGTTAAATCTGAAGGAATTCAAGTGCAGTTTACTGAAAATGGGAAAAAATTCTTTCATTCATCTGCACGGGCGCAATACGATTATTGGTTTGATATTATTACTCCAAAATATGCTGAAGATGCTCTTGCAAATTATAAATGGGATTTAACAAAAAAAGGAACAGAGCTGTTAAAGGATAATGGCATTCCAGAACAATTTGCAGCAATTGTAGGCCAAGATAAAAGCTACACATCTAGTTATTATTTTGCGGGAGATTTTAATGATATCGCACGGGTACCGAATATTTATAAAATAAAAGGGTTACCTACAATCTATAAATATGCTGAGAAGTATGCGGACAGTTCGTTTTATTGGTCCATTTACATCCCAGTAATGCATCAAATATTTGATGCATTTGAGCACAAAGAGGTTCAGGATACTGTAAATCATGAAAAATTAAACTATAATGCAAGGATTCAGGGACAATCTTTTGAGGTGCTAAGAGATGGCAAATGGGAACCAATCGTATTTAAGGGTGTCAATATCGGAATGGGGAAACCTGGCGCCTTTCCTGGAGAAGCAGCCATTACAGAAGAGGAATATTATCGATGGTTTAAACAAATAGCAGACATGAATGCTAATACGATACGAGTCTATACATTACATCCACCAGGCTTTTATAGAGCACTTGCTAAATATAATGAAGAACATCCAAAAAAACCATTATATGTTTTACATGGGGTTTGGATTAATGAAGAGGGCTTAGCAGGTTCATTGGACGCCTATGATAAAGATACGTTAGAAGATTTCCAATTAGAAATGAAACAAATGGTAGATGTCATTCATGGAAATATCTATGTGGAGCCTCGCCCAGGACATGCATCTGGCTTGTATGATATAGACGTATCAAAATATGTTATAGGATGGGTACTAGGAATTGAATGGTATCCACACATGGTTGTGGGAACAAATGAAAAACATGCAAATATTGGTCAATACAACGGTACTTTTTTTGAAACAAAGGGTGCCTCTCCGTTTGAGCATTGGCTAGCAGAACAAATGGATGTGGTGTCAGTTTATGAAAAGGAAAAATATAACTGGCTACGTCCAATGAGTTTCACGAACTGGGTCACAACTGACATTCTTGAACATCCGTCAGAGCCATCAGAGGAGGAAGATTTAGTAGGGGTCAATCCAAATGTTATTTATACAAAAGGAGAAATGACTGCGCCTGGACAATTTGCTTCCTATCATGTGTATCCTTACTACCCTGACTTCTTTAATTTCGATAAAGATTATTTAAATTATGTCGATTTCCGAGGGAATAAAAATAGCTATGCAGGTTATTTAAAAGAGCTCCATGAAGCTCATACTATGCCTGTTCTTATTGCGGAATTTGGTATCCCAGCATCACGTGGTAAAACACATGATAATGTATATGGTTGGAATCAGGGGCAAATGTCAGAACAAGCACAGGGAGAAACACTTCAACATTTATTTGAGGATATTATGCATGAAGGGCACCTGGGAGGACTTGTTTTTACATGGCAAGATGAGTGGTTTAAACGAACATGGAATACGATGGATTATGATGATCCGAATCGTCGACCATTTTGGTCCAATGCTCAAACAAATGAGCAACAGTTTGGATTATTAAGCTTTGATAGACTGAAGGTAAAAGTAGATGGAGAGACAACGGAATGGACGGGTAAACAGCTATATGATACTGCACCAAACAATCCAACAGATTTTGCAGTAGACTATGATGAGCGCTATTTGTACATTAAATTAAAAAGTGAGGAGTTAGCCAATACCTCCCCTCGCATTTTATTAGATGTTGTACCAGATCAAGGAAATACGTCTGCTACATCTATAAAAAATATGACGTTTTCAAATGGTGTTGATTTTATAGTTGAGCTCAATAAAAATGGTCAATCTAGGGTTGTTATTGATGAATACTACGATTTCTATGATTATTTATATGGCCACCGTTTAAATTTAATTGCTCCCCGAATGGCTAATACCATGAAAAATAGTGGAAAGTTCGCCCCTATTTACTATGTATTAAATAAACAACTATTTTTACCTGAGCAAAATAGAACGACTGATTTTAGTATCTACGAAACAGGAAAATTACTTCAAGGAAATGCTAATCCAGAAGCAAAAGATTATGATTCTTTAGTTGATTATTCTTGGACCGATGACAATGTTATCGAACTTCGCATCCCTTGGTTATTGATTCAAGCTAAAGATCCGAGTCAGCGTGAGTTTATAGGTAACCTGTATAAAGATGGCGATAAAGCGGCCGTTAAAGTAGACAATATTTATATTGGTGCTTTATTTGTAGATAAAGAAAACAACGTTGTTCAATCTATGCCAGCAGCTACTAATGGTATTTTACCATCACTGTCTGCTTATACATGGGAAACATGGCAAGTTCCAAAATATGAAGAGCGCTTAAAACAATCCTATTATATTTTACAAAAATTATTTAAATCATATTAAAGGAGCTAAGGGTTGATTCTTCTACCCTTAGCTCTTTTTTATTGAAATTGTGAAAGACGAGAAAAAAAGTTTTTCACAAAATCTAAGAAAATGACTTCTGATGGTGCAATTTCTCGATTTACGGGTGAAATAATACCAACAGTTCTAGGGATTGTAGGAGATTCAATAGGGACCTTGATGGTAAAGCGAGCTGCTGAATCATAAAGAGAGCTTTCTGGTAATAGACTAACACCTATGCCAGCAGCGACTAAGCCCTTTAATGCATCCAAATCTTCCCCCTCTGAAATGACATTAGGTAAAAAGCCTGCAGCTCGACAAGCATCCATCGCTACCTTATGCAAAATGTAACCATCTGGAAATAATACGAATAAATCATTTTTCAACTCTGCAAGCTGTATGCTTTCTCTTTTAGCTAATGGATGATTGGCTGGTAGGAGTGCGGCAATATTTTCAGTAAACAGAATGGTTGATTGAATGGATTCGTCCTTCGGGGGCAGGGGTCCCAAAAAGGCGAGGTTCAACTCCCGATTTTTGACTGCATCAATCAAAAATCGATAAGACCCTTGACGGAGTTGAAATTGTAAATCAGGATATTCTCGTTTAAAGGCTGAAATAACGGTTGGCAGAACATAGCTAGCTAAACTTGTTGGAAAGCCGATTTTAATTGAGCCCTTTGCAGGATCAAGATATTCTTCTACCTGCTTTGCTGCAAAATCGATGGCCTTTAATGCTGTAATGGTATGCTCAAGAAATGTCTTCCCTATTGGAGTTAATTTGACATTTCGTCCCACTCGTTCAAATAACGGAGTGCCTAACTCATCTTCAAGATTTGCGATTTGCCGACTAATGGCAGATTGGGCTACATGAAGATGCTCAGCAGCCTCGGAAATATGCTCACGTTCAGCAACCTCTACAAAATAGCGTAATTGACGTAACTCCACTACATTTCACCTCTATTAATCTAAAAATAAGATTGATTATACCTTAATTATATATTATTTAAGATGAAAAAGGACTGTTCATGTCAAAATAAAAATAATAAGCTGTTAGATGCATTTTTACTGGAAACAAAAGGATATTTATGGACATATCATCTAAATTAATGGAGAAATGGCAGAAACGTTGGATACAATCCATCAATTTTTATAGCAAAATTTCTTTCTTGCAATATGAACTTAAATTGATTCCATTTTCATGAAATAGGTTATAGTATAGATATGTTGTTTATGCTAATTTGTCACAAAACCGCTACAATTAGCACTTTTCTCGAGGTTTTCACTATGTAGCTAGATGAAATCAATTCTCAATTAGAGGGATTTTATTGAAAATGAAGAAAGTCTATTCTCATTGTTTAGGTGAAGTAGTAATAAACTGAAAATGCTTACAAAGTCTTTATTTTTAAAGATTTTATTTAAGGAATGGGAAAGTAATTGAAATGGTTTGCATAGAGAACGATTTTCAGTTAAGATTAGAATGATGATAATTAAGGAATGGTTGACCCATTCACTGAACACTATGGAGGTATTTTCATGTCAACTTTAGTTATTAAAGATCTTCACGTTGCTATCGACGGAAAAGAGATTTTAAAAGGCGTAAATCTTACAATTAATACAAACGAAATTCACGCAATTATGGGACCAAACGGAACTGGTAAATCAACACTAGCTTCTGCTATTATGGGTCATCCAAAATATGAAGTAACTTCAGGTACTGTTGAGTTAGATGGCGAAGATGTGCTTGAAATGGAAGTAGACGAGCGTGCTCAAGCTGGTTTATTCCTAGCTATGCAATATCCATCTGAAATTGCTGGTGTTACAAATGCTGATTTCTTACGTTCAGCAATTAACGCGCGTCGTGAAGAAGGCGATGAAATTTCATTAATGAAATTTATCCGCGAATTAGATAAAAACATGGAATTCCTTGAAATGAACGAAGATATGGCTCAACGTTATTTAAATGAAGGTTTCTCTGGCGGTGAGAAAAAACGTAATGAGATTCTTCAATTAATGATGATTAAACCAACATTTGCAATCTTAGATGAAATTGACTCTGGTCTTGATATCGATGCATTGAAAGTTGTCTCAAAAGGCATCAACGCAATGCGTGGTGAAGGCTTTGGCTGCTTAATGATTACACACTATCAACGCCTATTAAACTACATTACACCAGACCATGTACACGTAATGATGCAAGGACGTGTTGTTAAATCAGGTGGTGCAGAGCTTGCACAACGCTTAGAAGCAGAAGGTTATGACTGGATTAAAAAAGAATTAGGAATCGAAGAAGAAACAGAAGAACAAGAAGCATAAGAAGGAGGACGAACTAGCATGACAGTGGAACTTAACTTGCCTGTAACAGTACAGGACGTGCGCTCGTTCTCAGAAGCAAATGGTGAACCAACTTGGTTTACAGAACTTCGCGCGGCAGCACTAGACAAAGTAACTGGTTTAGATTTGCCAAAACCAGATAGAACGAATATTACAAAATGGGATTTCATGAACTTCCCAGCGTTGGCAGTTCATAGTGAGGCATTCCCTTCATTGGATGCTCTACCTGAAGAAGCAAAAGGTTTAATTGACCTTGAAGCACAAGAAAACCTATATATTCAACGTAATAATACACCAGCATATATTAAGGCATCACAAGAACTTGCGGATAAAGGTGTTATTTTTACTGATATTTTCACAGCAGTTCGTGAACATAGCGAACTTGTTCAAAAATACTTTATGACTGAAGCAGTTAAAGTAGATGAGCATAAATTAACAGCACTTCATGCAGCACTTGTTAATGGTGGTGTGTTTGTATACGTACCAAAAAACGTGATCATTGAGCAACCACTTCAAGTTGTTTTCCTTAATGACAATGCAGAAGCTTCATTATATAACCATGTTTTAGTAGTAGCAGAAGCGAATTCAGCTGTAACATATGTGGAAACATATGTTTCAACAGTTGAAGAGGCAAAAGGGCAAGCGAATATTATTGCAGAAGTTGTTGTTCAAGATAATGCACAGGTGACATATGGTGCAGTGGATGTCCTTGCAAAAGGCTTTACGACTTATGTAAATCGTCGTGCACGTTTAGCACGTGACGCGAAAGTTGACTGGGCTCTTGGTTTAATGAATGATTCAGACACAATCTCTGAAAACATTACACATTTGATTGGTGACGGTTCTCATGCAGATACAAAAACAGTCGTAGTTGGTCGTGGAGAACAAAAACTTAACTTCACTACTGAGGTTCGTCATTGGGGTAAAAACTCTAACGGGCATATCTTAAAGCATGGTGTCATGAAAGATGCAGCTCAATCAATCTTTAACGGTATTGGCTATATCGAGCATGGTGCAACAAAAGCCGATGCACAACAAGAATCACGTGTATTAATGCTGTCAGAAAAAGCTCGTGGGGATGCAAACCCAATTTTATTAATTGACGAAGATGATGTAACAGCAGGACACGCAGCATCTGTTGGTCGAGTAGATCCATTACAGCTTTACTATTTAATGAGCCGTGGTATCTCGAAAGCAGAAGCAGAGCGCCTTGTTATCCATGGATTCCTTGCGCCAGTTGTTACGCAATTACCAATTGAAGGCGTTCAAAAGCAACTGACGGAGGTTATTGAAAGGAAAGTTCGCTAATGATGAATAAAGACATTAAAAGCTATTTCCCAATTTTAAATCAGGATGTAAATGGTCATAGACTTGTATATCTTGATAGTGCAGCGACGTCTCAGAAGCCTGTTCAAGTGATTGAAGCGATTAAAGCTTATTATGAATTTGATAATTCCAATGTTCACCGTGGGGTGCATACACTAGGAAACCGTGCAACAGATAAATATGAAGGTGCTCGTGAAAAGGTTCGTAAGTTTATTAATGCACAATCAACACAGGAAATTATTTTTACGCGTGGGACAACAACCGCTTTAAATACAGTTGCGACAAGTTATGGACGTGCAAATGTTGTCGAGGGTGATGAAATAGTCATTACTCATATGGAGCATCATTCCAATATTATTCCTTGGCAACAATTAGCCAAAGAAAAAAATGCAACTTTAAAATACATTGAGCTTGAAGCAGATGGCACTCTTAGCCTAGAGAAAGTACGTGCGACAGTCACACCTAAAACAAAAATTGTTTCGGTGTCTATGGCATCAAACGTACTTGGAACAATAAATCCAATTAAAGAAATTGCTCAAATTGCACATGCTAATGGTGCTGTCATGGTAGCTGATGGTGCACAGGCTGCGCCACATATGAAAATTGATGTGCAAGATTTAGATGTAGATTTCTTAGGTTTCTCAGGGCATAAAATGTGCGGACCAACTGGAATAGGTGTACTATATGGTAAAAAGGAACACCTTGAAAAGATGGAGCCAATTGAGTTTGGTGGCGAAATGATTGATTTTGTTGGGCTTTATGAGTCAACGTGGAAGGAATTACCGTGGAAATTTGAAGGTGGAACGCCTATTATTGCAGGTGCAATAGGATTAGGAGCCGCTATCGATTTCTTAACTGATATCGGGTTAGATAACATTCTAGAGCATGAGCATAAGCTTGCAGGCTACGCAATGGATCAACTTGAAACAATTGACGGTTTGAAAATTTTCGGCCCACGTGACCCTATGAAGCGTTGTGGATTAGTAACATTTAATTTAGATGATGTACATCCACATGATGTGGCAACGGTGCTTGACATGAACGGGATTGCTGTTCGTGCAGGACATCATTGTGCACAGCCACTAATGAAATGTCTTCAGCAAGTAGCGACAGCGCGTGCAAGCTTCTATCTGTACAATACAGAGGAAGATATTGACCGTTTAGTTGCAGGGTTACGTTCTGCGAAGGAGTATTTTGGCGATGTCTTTTAATAATTTAGATCAACTATATCGTTCAGTCATTATGGATCACTATAAAAATCCTCGTAATAAAGGCTCTTTAGAAGAGGATGCTGTAACGATTGATATGAACAATCCTACATGTGGTGATCGTATTCATTTAACATTAAAAGTGACTGACGGTGTTGTAGAGGATGCGAAATTTGATGGTGAAGGCTGTTCTATTTCTATGTCTTCTGCATCAATGATGACACAGCTCATCAAAGGGAAAAAAGTAGAAGAAGCTATTGAGCTTTCTGATATTTTTTCTAAAATGATGATGGGTGAAGAGTACAGTGATAAATATGACCTAGAGGATGTGGAGGCACTGCAAGGTGTTTCACAATTCCCAGCACGAATTAAATGTGCAACATTGGCTTGGAAAGCAATGGAAAAAGGTGTGAAATAAATCTTACTTCCTTGTTCTTGAGTGAAAGCTACTATGGCTTCACTCAAAGCAAGGGATGATTACCTAGAAAATACATCTCAATGAACGGAGGAGAAACGATGGCTAAAAAAATGCCTGATATCGGCGATTACAAATACGGTTTCCATGACAAGGACGTATCAATTTTCCGTTCAAAACGCGGTTTAACTGAAGAAATCGTCCGTGAAATTTCAAATATGAAACAAGAGCCAGAATGGATGCTTGAATACCGTTTAAAAGCTCTTGAAACATTTTATACAAAACCGATGCCACAATGGGGTGGCGATCTTGGAGATTTAGATTTTGATGAAATTACGTACTATGTAAAACCATCAGAAGCTACTCAAAAATCATGGGATGAAGTACCTGATGAAATCAAAGCAACTTTTGATAAATTAGGTATCCCAGAAGCAGAACAAAAATATCTTGCAGGTGTATCTGCACAATATGAGTCTGAGGTAGTTTATCACAACATGAAAAAAGACCTTGAAGATCTTGGTATTGTGTTCAAAGATACTGACTCTGCTTTACGTGAAAACGAAGATATTTTCAAACAATATTGGGGCAAAGTGATTCCTTACACAGACAATAAATTTGCTGCTTTAAACTCAGCAGTATGGTCAGGTGGATCATTTATTTATGTGCCACCAGGTGTTAAAGTAGAAACACCATTACAAGCTTACTTCCGTATTAACTCAGAAAATATGGGTCAATTCGAACGTACACTTATTATTGTAGATGAAGGCGCTCACGTACACTATGTTGAAGGTTGTACAGCTCCTGTTTACACAACAAACTCCTTACACTCAGCAGTTGTAGAGATTGTTGTTCGTAAAGATGCATATTGCCGTTATACAACGATTCAAAACTGGGCGAACAATGTTTACAATCTTGTAACAAAACGTACAGTTGTAGAAGAAAACGGTACAATGGAATGGATTGATGGTAACATCGGTTCCAAATTAACAATGAAATACCCAGCATGTATCCTAAAAGGTGAAGGTGCTCGTGGTATGACATTATCGATTGCATTAGCAGGTAAAGGACAACACCAACATGCTGGCGCAAAAATGATCCATATGGCACCAAATACATCTTCAACAATCGTTTCTAAATCGATTGCTAAACAAGGTGGTAAGGTAACGTATATGGGACAAGTTCGTTTTGGTCCTAAAGCAAGTGGTGCACGTGCTAACATCGAATGTGATACGCTGATTATGGATAATCAATCGACTTCTGATACAATTCCTTATAACGAGATCTTTAATGATAATGTATCTTTAGAGCACGAAGCAAAAGTTTCAAAAGTATCTGAAGAACAATTATTCTATTTAATGTCTCGCGGAATTTCTGAAGAAGAAGCAACAGAAATGATCGTAATGGGCTTCATCGAGCCATTCACAAAAGAACTACCAATGGAATACGCAGTAGAAATGAACCGTCTGATTAAATTCGAGATGGAAGGTTCTATCGGTTAATTTATTAGCCACCCCTAGTCACAACATAAATTGTGACTAGGGGTTTTTTGTGTTTTTACGTTGAGAATAAAAATGGATATTTATAATATATCGAAATAGTACTGGATTTTTTAAAGATTACATACTAAAATGATAATGAGAATCAATATCAATTAAAGGGGGCTGATAAATCTAGAAGATGTTCAGTTCTTCAATAAACCAGATGAGATAGTTAATCATCCTAACAATCATCATTCAAAGGAGAATCGGTAAATGAAAAAGAAGTTTTTATTTATTAGTTTCATAGCATTATTTATACTCATTCTCGCCGCATGTGGGGAGAAGAAGGCAGTAGAAGAGGAATCCTCCACTGATACACGAAAAGAAGATGTGACACAAACAAAAGAAGAATCAACAAATGAAAATGGCACGAGAACGATTGAATATCTTGGTGAAAGCTATGAAGTGCCAGAAAAAGTGGAAAGAATTGTTGTAACAGGAGCTATGGAAGCAATGGAGGATATGGTTGTGCTGGATGTTCACCCAGTTGGAACTATTGCTATTGGCGGCAAATTCCCTGAGCTATATGCTTCGGTAACAGACAAAGCAGAATCTATTGGTGAGAAGATTAAACCAAATTTTGAAAAAATAGTAGAATTAAATCCAGATGTCATTTTAGGCTCCACAAAGTTTCCAGAAGAGGTACAAAGTAAATTAGAGAAAATTGCACCTACAATTTTGGTTTCACATATTTCGACGAACTGGGAATCTAATTTGAATTTACTAGCTGAACTAACTGGTAAGCAAGCAGATGCTGAGAAGATATTATCTACATATAAAGCTGATATTGAAGCTGTTAAATCCACGTTAACTGAAAAACTACAAGATCAAAAAGTGGCGGCTATTCGTATTCGTGGAGGACAAGCGTATGTTTATCCAAAAGAAGTATTTTTAAATGCAGTTCTTTATGGAGAGCTTGGTTTAGCAGTACCTGATGAAGTTGCTAAAGCTAAATCTCAAGAGGCTATTTCTGTTGAGCAGCTTGCAGATATGAATCCTGATTATTTATTTGTGCAGTTTTCAACAGATGAAAATGCGGACGCGCCGAATGCTTTAGAAGACTTTAAAAAGAATCCAATTATCCAAAATATTACTGCATTTAAAAATGATCAAGTATTTGTTAATGTACTAGATCCATTAATGGAGGGTGGCCCTGCATACAGCCGAATTAAGTTTTTAGAGGCTATTCAGCAAAATCTTGTGAAATAAACGTCGCCTGTTATAGTAGCATGAGTTCAATGGAATATGGACTCATGCTTTTTCTTTGGCATAATTAAGTGATAAAAGAAGGTAGATTTTTTACATGATGTTTATTTGTAGTGACATACTGTGTGCTATGATTATGTACATAGAGGAGGATGTCACATGATTGTAGTAGGATTAACTGGTTGGGGCGATCACCCTTCACTTTATAGTGAAGTGACTACTTCAAAGGATAAATTATTTGATTACACAGGTCATTTTTTAACGGTTGAAGTAGATACTTCTTTTTATGCCATACCAGCCAAAGAGCATATTCGGAAATGGTGTGAGGATACACCTGAAAACTTCCGTTTTGTTGTGAAAGCTTACCAAGGCATGACGGGTCATTTACGTGGAGAGATTCCCTTTGAATCAAAAAATGATATGTTCAATGCATTTATTGAGTGTGCCAATGAATTTAAACGTTATGGAAAGCTAGCCATGGTATTAGCACAATTTCCACCATGGTTTGATTGCCAGGGAAAAAATGTGCAATATTTATTGTATATCCGACAACAGCTAAAGGATTTTGAAGTAGCGATTGAATTTCGAAATCAAACATGGTATGCAGAAAATGTTGTCAAGCAAACGATAGATTTCTTACGAGAACATCAATTTATTCATACGATTTGTGATGAGCCACAGGCTGGTGTAGGATCTGTTCCTTTCTACCCTGTAGTGACTGCAAATAAAGCGTTGATTCGTCTTCATGGTCGCAATATACATGGATGGCGGAACACGGGAAATGCAGAAAATTGGCGTAAAGTTCGCTTCTTATATGATTATAATAAAGAAGAATTACTGCAGCTTGGGGATAGCATGAAAAAGCTTGAACCAGAGGTCAATGAACTCTTCGTTTTATTTAATAATAATTCTGGTAATCATGCAGCGAAAAACGCAAAGGAGCTACAAGGTATGTTAAATATTAACGATGTCGGGTTGGCACCTAAACAATTAAACATGTTTGAAGGGGAACTATAATGGAATTTATTTTATTAGTCATCATTGCCTTGCTTGCTGGTCTAATTGGCTCATTAGTTGGGCTAGGCGGTGGTGTAGTATTAGTACCAGCAACATTATACATCGGCTTAAATTTAGGAATGATTCCAGATATTACACCACAAAGAGTAGTCGGTTTATCAGTGGTGATGATGATTTTCACGGGACTTGCCTCCACGCTAAGCTATATGAAATCTAAAACGGTGGATTATAAAAGTGGTTTTATATTCTTTATTGGAAGTATTCCAGGAACAATCCTTGGCGCATGGGTCAATAAAGGGTTAGATTTACCATCCTTTAATTTGTATTTTGGTATTTTACTTATTATTTTATCGATTATTTTGCTTGTGCGGGACAAACTGAAGCCTGTAAAATGGTTTGTAAAAAATGGTATGCAACAAGAATTTACTGACTCTGAGGGAAAAAACTATGTATATGGCTATCCCATTTGGTTTGCTATTACATTAACATTTGGTATTGGCTTTGCTTCTGGTTTATTTGGAATAGGTGGCGGCTCCATGATCGTGCCAGCAATGATTATTTTATTCTTATTCCCACCACATGTCGCGGTGGCAACATCGATGTTTATGGTATTTTTAACGTCCATCGTTAATTCTGCAAGCCATGTTTATTTCGGTCATGTACCTTGGCTTTATACTATTCCAGTTATTCCTGGTGCTTATGTTGGAGCAAAGCTGGGTGCTGCGTTAAATAAAAGAATTAAATCCGATACACTTGTACTAGCTTTAAGGATTATTCTCTTATTACTAGGAATTCGGTCTATTATAGAAGGCATATTAGCTTAATTTGAAGTGAGGTGGCTTTAATGCTTGAAAAGATCCATATTTTTCACACAAATGATTTGCATAGTCATTTTAAGTATTGGCCACGAATGCAAAGCTATGTGAAAGAAATGCGCAATAAATTAGGGAGTATAGGGGAAACAAGCTATTTGTTTGATGTCGGAGATCATTTAGATCGTTCCAATATTTATACAGAAGCAACAGTTGGGAAAGGGAATGTGCGATTGTTAAATGAGGCGGGTTACGATGTGGTGACAATCGGCAACAATGAAGGCATTACATTATCCCATGAAGAGCTCTTCCACTTGTATGACAATGCTAATTTTGATGTTGTAGTTGCAAATGTATATGCCTCCCACGGGATGAAGCCAGCATGGATGAAGCCTTATGTAATCTTAACAACAGCAATGGGTACGAAAATTGGCGTCATTGCAGCCACGGCCATGTTTGAAGTATATTATGAAGAATTAAATTGGCATATGGACGATGCTCGAAGTACACTGCTACGTTTAGCGCATCAACTACGTGAAGAAGTAGACATTGTTGTATGCTTATCCCATTTAGGCATTACAGAGGATGAGCTCTTAGCGGATGAGTGTCCAGAAATTGATGTTATATTCGGCTCTCATACGCATCATGTCCTACCAGAGGGCAAAGTGATTAATGGGGTTTTACTGACAGGTGGAGGTAAGTTTGGTCAATATACTGGACATCTTATCATAGAATATGATAAAAAATTGAGGAAAATTGTTGAAAAAAAGGATACTTTAATTCATAATAAGGATTTGCCAATTGTTAAAAATGAACAGATGATGGTACAGTTTTTGGAGGATGAAGGAAACAGAATATTGGATACTCCAGTTTTTACAACAAAAAAAGCCTACAACAAGGAATGGTTCCATTATTCACAGCTGTCTGATTTATTTGCACATGCAATTTTGGAAAAAAGCGGAGCCGACTGTGCATTATTCAATGCAGGGATATTTTTAGATGGTCTTCCTAAGGGAATAGTGACTGCTTTAGATTTGCACCGAATTTTTCCACATCCCATTAATTTATGTACAATTGAATTATCCGTCGCTGAAATGAAAGAAATTTATATGCAATCCAAAAATGAAGAATGGCCCTATATCGAACTAAAAGGATTAGGGTTTCGAGGCGTTATTTTTGGAAAAATATTGACATATGGATTTTCCATGAATGAAAATCGACAATTATTAATTAATGGTAAGCTAGCAGATCAAAATCACACTTATAAACTGGTCACATTGGATCTGTTTACATTTGGTTATTTTTATCCAAGTTTTAAATATGCAAAAAAACAATATATTTTACCTGAATTTTTAAGAAACATTATGATAGATTATGGTCAAAGATTCTTTAAACAATAGAGAGAGTTTAAAGAATGGAATGGGGAAGAAGTCATGCGATTAATTTCAATCGATGTATTAAAAGAAGGAATGGTATTAGGAAGAACCATTTGGAATGAGGCAGGTCATCCGCTTTTAAAGAAAGATGTTGTCATTAATGACCGTATTATTCAAAGACTTCAACAGTTAAATACACATTATTTATATATTGACGATGAGATTTCTGAGGGTATCGAAGTAGAAGAGACCGTTCCACCTGCTATGCGAAATAAAGTCATCAAAACTATAAAGGATTCGTTCCAGTCCATTGATGGTTTGAATCCAGTAAATGCTTCTTATATATTAGATCAGCAATCAAAGACAATTGTTTCGATTGTAGATGAATTACTTTCTGCAGTTACTGGAAATAATGAAATTCTAACCATTTTAACAGATGCTTATTTATTTGATGAATATTTATATCAGCATTCTTTCCAAGTGACATTGTATTCTATTGCCATTGCCAAAGAACTTGGCTACTCTGCTGAGGATTTACGTTTGATCGGGATCGGTGCATTATTACACGATGTCGGTAAACTAATGGTACCAAAAGATATTTTAACAAAGCCAGGACGTTTAACGAATGATGAATTTGAAATGATGAAGATGCATGCTCGTTATGGTTTTGATTTATTGCGGAATTTACATTCAATCTCTCTGCTTGTGGCGCACTGTGCTTTCCAACACCATGAGCGTATTGATGGAAGTGGCTATCCAAGAGGACTTGTTGACTTTGAAATTCATCCATTTGCCAAGATAATTGGCGTTGCAGATGTTTTTGATGCGGTGACGACGAATCGTGTATACCGAGAGAAAATGCTCCCTTCACAAGGACTAGCTATTGTTGAAGCTGGCTCTGGTACTCTTTATGATGCTCGAATTGTAAAAGCTTTAAAAAGAGCTGTCGTTCATTATCCAAATGGTGTTATTTTAAAATTATCAGATGGACGCCGTGGGATTGTATCGAGACAAAACACGTTGGATGCGGCATTACCATGGATTCGTATTTTTGAAGAACAAGATCAATTGCTCACAGCTACATATGAAGTTAATTTAGTGGATTATCCTGATGTAACAATTGAAAATGTTGAGACGGATTATGTGGTTCCAGCAAAAGTAGAATAAATTCCTCCTCCTGTTCATACGTTATGGAACAGGAGGAGATTTTTTGTTTTTCCCTCGAAAAAGAATGAAATTACGCTCATATGGTAGAAGGGGAATGCGTCTTAATAAATTAACGATTTTAATTGTTAGTATGGTTGTTTGCCTTATATTATTTATTTATTATTTAAATGAACGGCTCATGCCAACCTATTTGCAATATGCGGAAGTGCAAACTACGAAGATTGCCTCATATGTTGTGAGTAAAGCCATTAATTCACGTACCTCTAATGTATTAGATGTCAATGATATCATTGAAGATATTCCTCCAGGTACGTCTGAAATGATGACGACTAAGTTTAATACAGAAATCATTAATCGTGTTCGGGCAGAGACATTAGAGCTTGTTAAAATGTATTTGGAGCAAGCTGAACAAGGAGAGCTATCCCATTTACCTGAATTAGATAATGTGGAATATGATATTAACAGGATCCAAGATGGTGATGGCATTGTCTTTTTTGTACCGCTTGGTCAAGCAGCTAATATCCCATTACTTGGAAATTTAGGGCCGAAGATCCCAATCCGTTTCCATGTGATTGGGAATGTTCATAGTAATGTGACATCCTCTATTCAAGAATTTGGTATCAATAGTGCTTATGTGGAGGTAGGTATTCATTTAGAGGTAAATGTTCAGATTATTGTTCCTTTCGCTAGTAAGTCTTCTACCGTTGCGCAGGATATACCTGTAGCGATGGGCCTAACAAGGGGACCTGTTCCAAACATTTATACCAATAGTAGTGACGCGCCACAACCGTCCATAGAAATACCTGTCCCTTATAAATAGAAATGTTTGTTGTGATAGTTGTTGGAGTGCCTTTAATATGTTACATTGACAACAGTGAAGATAGTTAATATTAAAAAATGTATATTTTTGATAGGGGCGATACTCGTATGACATCTTGTAAACCTACAAGTAAAGAAGAACATGTAAGAAAACCAGACTGGCTAAAAATAAAACTAAACACGAATGATGAATATAAAGGGCTTAAAAAGCTGATGCGTGAGAAAAATCTGCATACAGTATGTGAAGAAGCTCGTTGTCCAAACATCCACGAATGCTGGGGAGAGAGACGTACTGCTACCATGATGATTCTTGGTTCCGTTTGTACACGTGCTTGTCGTTTCTGTGCAGTGAAAACAGGTTTACCAAATGAACTAGATTTGGCGGAACCTGAGCGCGTTGCAGATTCAGTAGCCATTATGAATTTAAAGCATGTTGTTATTACAATGGTAGCACGTGACGATTTAAAGGATGGCGGAGCGCAAGTTTTAGCAGAAACAGTACGTGCAATTCGTCGTAAAAGTCCTTTCACATCTGTTGAGGTATTGCCATCAGATTTAGGTGGGATGAAGGAGAACCTTCAAATGTTAATGGATGCAAAACCAGATATTTTAAATCATAATATTGAAACAGTACGCCGTTTAACACCTAGAGTGCGCGCTCGTGCAAAATACGAACGCTCTTTAGAGTTCCTGCGTTTAGCTAAAGAGATGCAGCCTGAAATTCCAACGAAATCATCACTAATGATTGGATTAGGCGAGACACATGAAGAAATTTTAGAAGTCATGGACGATTTACGTGCAAATAATGTAGATATTATGACGATCGGTCAGTATTTACAGCCAACGAAAAAGCATTTACCAGTTAAAAAATACTATTCACCAATAGAATTTGGTAAACTGCGTAAGATTGCCATGGAGAAAGGCTTTAAGCATTGTGAGGCTGGCCCACTTGTACGTAGTAGTTATCATGCAGACGAACAAGTAAATGCTGCAACGAAAGAACGTCAATTACAAGCGGAAGTGTAAACGTCAAGGCTGAACGAAAAGGGTGGTGTCACTTTGATTATAGTTGAAGGATTAGAATATGAACTAATAGAAGATTATCGCGAGGCCTTTCAGGAGGAAGTTTTTCAGGAAAGATACTCAGATATCTTAGCCAGATACGATTATATTGTAGGTGATTGGGGCTATAACCAGTTACGTTTAAAGGGGTTTTTTGATGATAAAAATCAAAAATCCACTTTTGATACAAAAATAAGTACGCTTCAAGATTATCTATACGAATACTGTAATTTTGGCTGTGCTTATTTTGTATTACGTAAACTGGGGAAAGTTATGAAACAGCCAGAAGTAGTGGATATGAGTGAAGTAACAAAGCCTACAGACCATGAACCTTTAGCAGAATAAATTCTTATACAAAAACCTGATGTGATAGGCATCAGGTTTTTTTATCATTGTTAGCTTTTGTGTAATTGGGGAAAACTAAAGCACAAAACAGCTTATCGAAGGTGTGTTGCAAATGAAAAGAGCCGTATTTTTAGATCGTGATGGTGTTATCAATGAAGTGCTAACAAATCGTGTGAAGTTTGTGAATAAGCCTAAGGATTTGTACTTTTTACCGCAAGTGCCTGAAGCAATCAGAAAGCTAAATAAGCATTTTGATTATGTGTTTGTCGTGACAAATCAAGGTGGGGTTGGTTTAGGCTTTATGAAGGAAAGTGGTTTACAGAAAATACATGAACATATGGTGAAGGAGCTAAAGAAAAAAGGGGCAACGATCCATGAAGTCGTTTATTGTCCACACAAACCTAAGTCAGGTTGTGCCTGCCGCAAGCCCAATAGCAAATTAATTGTGGATTTAGGAAAGAAATATAACATTGATTTATCAAAATCCTATATGGTAGGCGATACAGATACGGATATTATTGCAGGAAAACGGGCAGGAACAAAGGGTGTTTTCCTAGGAGAACAAGATTCATTAGCAGATGCTGTCTTTCCAGATTTAATAAGTGCTGCCCAGTGGATTATTAAGGATGTCACAGCTTAAACGTATTGAGAAAAAGGGCGTATAAATCATTAAAAAAGGGATAATTTATGAATGGAGGTGATGATGTTGGCAAAAGAAAAACGCAATAAAAAGCCATTAGATCGAGAGGAATATGGGTATGGTTATGATATTAGTGTAGACGATTTAGCTGTGATTGGTCAAAATCAGCAAGCGAAAAAGCAAAATGATAATGAAAATAAAGACAAGCCCCATAATAAAGATAATCCATCCACTTTAAATAAATAACAATACGTAAAAAGATTTCGCAATCGCTCAGGGTTAGCGAAATTTTTTTATGTTATATAAAAAAACACCCAATAAAATGGGTGTTAGTTCAATAATTCACGCAAGTATTCCCGTAATTCGATTGTTTCTTCCTCTGTGCGATTGTACACATGTTCTAAGTAACCAGGCTCTTCTACATCATCAGGACCAATAATAGCAAAGCGACCGAACTGGATATCCATGACAAGCACTTTTCCAAAGAAGCGGCCAGATTGTAATATAGCTAAATCATAACGTAGCTTTTGTCCAGCAAAACTAACAAATCTTGTTTTCGTATCTTCTACATCATCATATAAAAAAAAACGTTCCATCTTTTAATCTCCTTCCAATCCTATAGTTATGGTACTATAGAAGAGAAAAGACTATCAACTTTTAATGATTTGAATGGGGGCTTTCCTTGTGTATTTTGTAGATCGTAATAAAATCACAAAAAATTTACAGTACTTAGATGGGCTATTAACTATTTTGGAGACAGAGGATAACTGGCTTCAGAATGATATAAAGAAATTAGCTATCGAGCGAATTGGACACAACATTATGGAGTCAATGATGGATGTAGGAAATTTAATGATTGACGGTTTCATTATGCGCGATCCAGGAAGCTACGAGGATATTATTGATATTTTAGTCGATGAAAAAGTTGTAGCTGCTGATTTGGAAGCACCATACAAAGCAGTTGTTGGCTTACGTAAAATGCTAGTGCGTGAGTTTATAGAGGTAGATATCCAAGAGGTTATCCATGTACTAACAGCCAATCTAACGGCTTTAAAGCAGTTCTCGCCAGCAGTTCATAATTATTTAACAAATGAATTAGGACCTGTTTCAGCATTTTTGCCAGAGGATCATCAATGAAACAATATAAGGCCTATTGCTTTGATTTAGATGGTACTGTCTACCGTGGGAAGGAAGGTATTCCTTCTGCGGTAGCTTTTATTCATCGTTTACAGCAAGCAGGAATTGAGCCATTCTATGTAACGAATAATTCTTCCAAGACGCGAGAACAACTGCAAGAAGCTTTACTATCTATTGGTGTGAACGCGCCATTAGAGCATATTTATTCAAGTGCATTGGTCACAGCAAAGTATGTGGCCCTACATTTTTCAGGCAAAAAAGTAGCGATGATGGGTACAGATGGTATTCGTCAAGCACTACTCAATGAAAATATTGTGCCTGTTGAGCATGAACCCGATGTATTTGTTATGGGGATTGATCGTACGCTTGATTATATGGCACTTGCTAGAGCAACGGTTTTTGTTCAGCAAGGAGCGACCTTTATTGCCACGAATCAGGATATTAAATTTCCAACAGAATACGGGTTCTTACCAGGCAATGGTTCTTTTGCACGCTTGGTAGGAGAAGTTGCAGATGTTGAACCAATCTATATTGGTAAGCCATCGCCAGCCATGCTTGAAGTAATTACTACCGAACATGGAATTGCGAAAGAAGACATGGTAATGATCGGTGATAATTATGATACGGACATTATGTGTGGCATTCGCTTTGGCTGTGACACCATTCATGTGAATACTGGTGTGACGCCTACAGAGACTGTCCTCAAAAAAGAATGCCAACCTACATATGTAGTGGACGTACTAAAGTAATAAAAGGATGTTTATGCTAATTTTCAGCATAACATCCTTTTTATTTGTTCAAATTTATTCATATAGGTATTTTAGAAAACTACCATAAAGGATTTTCTTCAATAAATTGATAAATGGCTTTCGTTAATTCATCAGGAGAATCTGCTTCTACTAATTCACCGTTTACTATTGCATAAAAGGATTCTGAGCACTTTGTACAATAACTGAGGCAGCCATATTCCAAAACGTCGATGTTTGGATCGCGTTCGAGTACTTCATAAGTTGCTTGAGAGCCATTTGCTAAATTACTTATACAAAATTCAACCATTGGATTCATCCATGTCACCTCACCAAAGTAATGCTACTCGGTTTTACGATTTTCGTCAATTATTTATGTTTAAGAGAAAAGAAACGTTTTTTAATAAAAGATAAAGGGAATTTGTTATTAATGGCTTAAAAATCAATAGAAATGAACAGGTTCTCGTTTATTTTGTGAAATCTTTCACAAAATTTCATTCTGATATTGTGAAACTTCTCACAATCGGTTATACTCGTTTGTGGATACTTTGTGAACAATTATTAAAAGAGATATAAAAGGAGACTATTATGGGAAAATTAGTACTTTTAGGTGGCGGCTACGGCAATATGCGTGTCATGCTTCGTCTATTAAACAGCCTACCATTAGACAGAGAGGTAGTTATAGTAGATAGAGCCCCTTTCCATAGTTTAAAAACAGAGTTTTATGCATTGGCGGCAGGGACAGCAACAGATAAAGAAATTCGTGTAAGCTTCCCAGAGCATGAACGTTTAACAGCCGTATATGGAGAAGTCGTTGAAATTAATCGTGCGGAAAAAGTAGTCATTCTTGAAGACGGACAACGTATAGAATATGATGATTTAGTCATTGGGCTTGGCTGTGAAGATAAATATCATGGTGTACCAGGTGCGGAAGAGTATACGTACAGCATTCAAACAATGGGTAAATCACGTGCAACATTCCAAGCACTTTGTGGGTTACCAGCTGGGTCTACAGTTGGAATTATAGGGGCTGGCCTAAGTGGAATTGAGCTTGCAAGTGAGCTACGTGAAAGTCGCTCAGATTTAAAAATCAAGCTATTTGACCGTGGTCAACGTATATTGAAAGATTTTCCAGAAAAACTAAGTAAGTATGTAAAGGATTGGTTTGTAAAGCATAATGTTGATGTGGTTGCCAATTCAAATATTACAAGAGTAGAGCCAGGTAAAATTTTTAATCATGATGATGAAATTTTACTCGATGCAGTGGTTTGGACTGCAGGTGTCCAGCCAGTCAAAATTGTGCGTGATATGGATGTTGAGAAAGATAAACATGACCGTCCACTTGTCACACAGTATTTTAATTTACTCGATGATGAACATGTCTATGTTGTAGGAGATTGTGCTTCATCAGATTTAGCCCCAACAGCACAATTAGCAGAGGAACAAGCGGAGCAAATTGTGAAAGTACTTCGTATGCGTTGGAAAGGTGAACATTTACCAGAGAAGATGCCAGATATTAAATTAAAAGGCTTTATGGGAGCTCTTGGTAAAAAACAAGGCTTTGTATACTTAGCTGATACAACAGTAACTGGGCGTATCGCTCGCTTAATGAAATCAGGATTATTATGGTATTACAAACGTCAAAATGATTAATTAGCTGAAAGGGATTGTTTCAAAAATCATTTTGAAACAATCCCTTTATTTTTATTAAACCGTTTCGTCTGGGACAAACCCTAAATTTTCAAGGGCCGTAAATACAGGCTTTAATTGGACATAGCCCTCTCCAACTACCTCATTGTTAATGAGGACAAGGGGGTAGAAAAATTCATCGTCTTGAATACGTGACGCATACTCTTGGTCGCGTTCATTCTCAATTGGACCTTCAATATCGATATAGCGAATATCATATGCTTGATCTGGATATTTGCGATTGATGGCTGCTTGTAGCCACTCATATGTATCCTTGGAAGATGGGGCATTGACACAACTAGCACAGATGACAGCTGTTCCATAAATTTCAATCATAGGTTTTGTTGATGGCATAGTATTTTCTCTCCTTGTGATTCAATATTGGATTTTTTCTGTTGCTAACATTATAATCATTATAAGGAAAGGAGTCGAGATAAATGGCAGAAGCAACAATTAACGACCAAGTTCAAGAGGTATTAGATAAATTACGTCCATTCTTACTACGTGACGGTGGAGACTGTGAATTAGTAGATGTTGAGGATGGCGTTGTGAAATTACGTTTATTAGGTGCTTGTGGCAGTTGCCCAAGTTCTACGATTACATTAAAAGCTGGTATTGAACGAGCATTATTAGAAGAAGTACCAGGTATCGTGGAAGTAGAGCAAGTATTCTAAGCCTTTTTAAAAAGTTCTAGCTGTTTGCAAGCTAGAACTTTTTTATTTACCTATTTATGACGCGCATGTTCTTTTTCTTCACGAATAATGGCCCACTGTTCTTTCGCCATATCTATAATTTTTGCCTCACCACCGACACTTTGTTTTTCAATGACTCTAGAAAAGAAGCGTGTCGCATTTTCAATATCTCCAATACGTCTAGATAATTCAGCAATCATATACATAATTCGGACAGCTGACATTTGTGTAGAGCTGTAGTCCTCGGTAGAATAAGATTCCATATAATAATCACGTGCTAATTTCATAAAGCGCTCTTCTTGTCCACTATTGTTTAAGGAACGATAAAGCCATGCAAGACGTAAAGTTAGTCCAGCAATCGCTACATTTTTTTCTTTTTTAATCGTGCCACAAAGAAACGCTAACTTATAGGCTTGAATGGCTTGAAATACGGTACGTTCACCCTTGAAATCATGATGCACCCATTTTTCTGTAATTTGTGTACGTATATCATCTTGGATACCCGGTGCAAAATATTTTGTAAAGTCTTCTGTAAAGGAAAAGCCACAATGCTCACATACAAAAACATTATAATAGAGAGCATTCACTTCATCTGCATAAATAGGTTGAAAATCTGTTTCCGTATGATCTACTTTAATAAATTTTGAACGCACTTTTAATGTTGGAAATTCTTTTTTGCAATTTAAACATTGAATTTTTTTCTCATAATATGGTGAAATCTCCATATATATTACCCCCTGCCAAGAATTCGTTGTAACTATTATACCAATGATGTTTTTATTAACATGAATAAAAAATACTATTAATGTGAAAAATATGAGAATGATAACTTATAATCGACTTGAAGCTGAATGTTTGTCATACAATGGTCAAAATTGTTATGATAATACGTAAGAAGGAAGGTGATTGGGATGACAAGTACAAAGCAAATTATAGAAGTGACACAGGCTGCTGGCTTTCATATTAATGAAATGATGGAGCATAATGAAGAACAAGGTTCTTTTTTACGTGTAGTGGTGAATGGTGGCGGCTGTAGCGGGCTATCCTATGGCATGCATTTTGATAAAGAGAAAAAAGATGATGATTTTGAAGATGTACAGCATGGTTTAACAATTCTTGTTTCCCGTGAAGATGCGCCGATTTTGATGGGAACAAAAATTGACTATAAACAATCGCTAATGGGCGGTGGCTTCACCATCGATAATCCAAATGCCATCGCATCATGTGGTTGCGGTACTTCATTTAGAACAGCAAAGCGTGAAGGTACGCCTGAGGTTTGTGAGTAACGAATTGAACGGACAGTAGGACGTCATGCTTACGTATTTATACCGACTAGTTGTTAGTTGGTTTCTATCGGATATATGAATATTAACGCTAAATTGCGCTTTCTTACGTATTGAAAATCGATACGGAAGGGAGCGTTTTTTTATGTCTGAAAATCGTTCAATTAAACGACGTAGAGCAAGAGTAGAGGCGCGTGAAAATGAATCGATTAGGACCGTACATAAAATCGGTCTGTCTGACGGATGGAATTATTTCATTACCGCTAAGATTGGCGAAGGTATTCGGAGAAGGACGCAAGAGGATTATTCGAACACTTGGCGTTATTTTACCGAATGGTTATTCGAAGCTGATTATAAGGTTCGATATGTTAACGATGTTACATCTTCAATGTGCCGTGAATACATTCGTTATTTAACAGAAGAAGCACCGCGTTTTAAGAATCACAAGTACATGAGCGGTGACTATGGCAAAGGATTATCATCTGCCACTATTAATATGCGAATTAGAGCTTTAAAGGTGGCCTTCAACTTTTGGAAGGCGGAGAACATGGTGCGTATAAGTCCGATGGATAATATCAGATGCCAAAAAGATGATGTAGATAAAATAGAATCGTTTACAGATGAACAAATTGAAGCATTAATAAACGCCTGCGATCAACGTACTTACGTAGGGTTCCGCGATTATGTTTTTCAAATTTGTCTATTGGATACGGGAATGCGAATGAATGAATTGCTTTCGATAACACCCGAATCAATCGACATTAAGACTCGTTGTATTCATTTAGGTGCGGAGTTTAATAAAAATCGTCGATATAGAGTCGTACCGATTTCGCAGGATACATTGAAACTTCTATTTGAGTTAGTAGACGAGAATAAGCAACATTTCCCTGAAGCGAAACGTATTTTCTTATCTTGTTACGGTGAAGAAGTGCGCGATACGCAGATGAATAAACGATTGAAATATTACGGAGACGTTACCGGAGTAGGTAAAGAAATTCGAAGCACCGCTCATACATGGAGACATACATTTGCGCGCAATTTTATTTTAAATGGCGGTGACCCCTATACGCTAATGCGAATTTTAGGTCATTCCAGTATTACGATGACTCGCAGATATGTGCAGATGACTGACGGTGATATACAGGTCAAGCACTTAGAGTATTCACCTTTGCGGAAATTGAGAACGAAACTCCGTAAATAAAAAAGAAAAAGCCTAGCGTTGGAGCGCCAGACCTTTCTTATTCCGATTTAACACAAATATGCCCGCCAGCATAAGTGTTTCACTCACAACTGAATATGAGCGATGATATGCCTTCATTTTACTTGAAAAAAAGATAAAATGCAAAGGTCTAGTTTCCTATTGTCTTTTTAGGAACGCTCACTGACGAGAAGCCGTTAAGCGTCATTAAAAAACACGTCAGGTTATGCTGAGCCAACGCAATAAATTCAGCTATATCGCAGATACACGTTTCCCTGTTAACGTAGCGACGAATAGCGAGCACGGCTTTACGGTGCGGTAGGTTTACTGGCTCTTTACGGAGAGGGTAACTATAATCAGGCGTATTTTACGCACATGCAGGACAGTAATTGCATGAGATGATAGCGGAAGAAATTCCGATACGAACAGGGCAACGAGAAACATCAGACGTCACATGACGCTAGTTATTGCGTATTTACTTTATGTCTATTACTCTTTTTTGAGTTTTAGATATAAGGTAACTACGTTTCAGCCGATTTCATAGAGCGAGCGCCATTCTGCTAGTTATTGGGTGCGTTTGTCAAGCTATAAAATATACAATTATCTCGTAATTGGGGGATAATGGTTTCCGTAGAAGATAGTGTTATAATTTAATTATTAGGGGGTGAAATTATGCATATATATAGTGATGATATTATTGATGGAAGAGCCGTACCGCCACTTGTTATCAGAGAAAATTACACTTTAACTGGAACCCATCGAGGTACTGTACACGTTGAAACAGAAGAGTTTATTCTCTTAGGTAGCTTACGTGGAACTTTAGTAGTGCACAGTGGGAGTACCGTATTAATACAAGGAAAACAACGTGGGACGGTATTCATCGAAAGTGGGGCAATTGTAAAAGTAAGTGGTGAAGTGAATGGAACTACTTCTATAGAAAAAAATAGTACATTAATTATTGAAGAGAGTGGGAAGTTAGCAGGAACTTCTAAAATTGATGGTTCATTAATTATACGTGGTATTTTTGGAGGTGCTACGTCTGGTTGTGGACAAGCTATTGTTGAAGGTAATGGAATAATTAAAAAACCAACAATCAAGAATGGTGTTAATTATTATGAATGGTAATACTTAATAAAGTGTCTAATTGAGTATGCTTTATTTTAACTAGAATAGTGATTGTAAGCAAAAGAGCGCTGCCAATTAGTCGGCTTGCGCTTTTTCTAGTAAGCATAAATTTATTCCAATAAAAATTCTATTAATAATTGACTTATTTTTCATAAAGCGTTATTCTATATATAGAATAAAATAACATATTTGATGTTTTGGTACTACTATATGTAGTTTAAAAGGGAAGTTCGGTAAATTCCGGCGCTGTTCCCACAACTGTGAAAGCTGACAATGATTAATATTCACTGTACTTTGAGTATACTTTGAGTACGGGAAGGTAATCAGCGGAAGAAGCTAAGCCAGGAGACCTGCCTAAACACTAATTTTCTCTAATAAAGACTTTTAGTGTTTAGCTAGTTTCGAGGTTTACTTTTTTCGCTTTTTTCTTTGTTCTCGAAGTCTAGCTTGCTGATTTTATTAGAGGGTTTATTCTTAAACTTTTATAAATGGCAGGTGAAAAACAGTGGAATTAGCAACATTAATTGTCAGCGTTGTAACTTGTGTTTGTATGATTATTTTTGAGATACTAAAGATTTGTTTAAAAAATAATGACTAATAAAAAACTTGAAGCAAAACAATCAGAGCGAGAGATGCATAGTTCTATCACGATAGTGAAAATAAGAAAAAGACGATAGCCGTTATTGGCCGTCGTCTTTTTTGTCTTCTAATGCTAAGATGTCGGAAATACTTACATTCAATATTTTACATAATGTACCTAAAGTATCTCGTTGATATTGCATTGTAGTGTCGTTGTACATGCGTCGAACAGTCTCTTTTGGTAAGCTACACATTTCAGCACACTTTGAAATAGATAGATTTCGTTCGTCCAATACTTGCTTTAAAGTTGATTTCACGCGCATAAGATTATCCCACTCTCCCTTTGAATTGATTATATAAAAATTATGTAATTTTGACAACGGAATGTAGTTGACAACGGAACGTAGTCGATGTATTATGTGTTTATCGACTACAATTCGTAGTCATAAATATATTTATGGGAGGTTGTTTTTATGAATACTCAAATGCAGATTGTAGAGGTTGAACCGGGCTATAGTTACGTAGTTGAACGAACACAGTTACTTGATGGGGTACATTTAGAGGTTTTCAGACAGCCAGGATACCCAGACGATGCGATCCTGTTTATTGGTGAAAACGAGATACTATTCGCTTGGACAGATGAAGCAGCAGCATTATTTGACGAACTAGACACGTGCGAACCTATCGAACTGCTAGCGATT
>NZ_SJDS01000059.1:0-346 GCF_004332175.1 Lysinibacillus sp. OL1
GATCCCCACTGGCGGCCATTTATGGCGCATTTTGTGGCCATGGTTTCTCCCAGCGTACGTCCAGATAGTTCCCAGCCTGCTGTGAGTCAGATTCGGTCCCGGCAACGATGGGTGGATGAAATCGAGCAGGGAGATCATGGAAATTTTGGAGGCGTACGACCTCACGGGTAGTTATCGGGCGGCGGCGGAGCTGGCTGGGTGTGATCACCACACGGTGGCCCGGTATGTGCAGATGCGCGCTGCGGGGCAGCCGCCGGACCGCCGGCGGCATCGAGCGCGGGCGATCGACGACTTTCTGCCGAAGATCGAGGAGTTGGTGGTCCGCTCGCAGGGCAAGGTCCGCGCG
>NZ_SJDS01000060.1:0-343 GCF_004332175.1 Lysinibacillus sp. OL1
TGTCGTGAACACAACCAACCATGGTGGGCAGAATGCTCACCTCGTCGACGCATTGGCCGCGGCTGATCCCTCGGTTCGGCTGCGCGCCGCGCTCGCTGTCGGCACGCGCCCGGACCCTGAGCTGACGGATGCCCTGATCGATCGGTGCGCCGTCGAGCCGGACTTCTTCGTCCGCGACATGCTGACCTGGGCATTGTGCCGCTTGCCGGCCGAAATTACGGTGCCGAGGCTGATCCGTGAGCTCGGGTCCGATGGTTCGCAAGCCCGCAGTCAGGCGCTCCACACCTTGTCCAAGATCGGCGATCCGATCGCGTGGCCCGAGGTCTCTGCGCTGGTGCACGAG
>NZ_SJDS01000061.1:0-333 GCF_004332175.1 Lysinibacillus sp. OL1
CACCTCAGACGGTGCACCAGGGTGCGTTGAGTGTCATGCATGTACGACGACGATGGGTGGAACCCGCGGTGACGTACGACGGATCATCCCCGCCGGCCTGAGCATCCGCGTCAAAGGCATGCGCGAGATAGTCAACATCGCTTCGCGTCGGCCGCCGACGGGGCGGTGGCAGGTCATCGTGGTCGAGGATGCCGATCGTTTGACCGAAGGCGCAGCCAACGCCCTCCTGAAGGTTGTCGAGGAGCCGCCGGACCGCACGGTCATCCTGCTCTGCGCGCCGACGACCGATCCGGAAGACATGTCTGTCACCCTCCGATCGCGGTGTAGGCACAT
>NZ_SJDS01000062.1:0-320 GCF_004332175.1 Lysinibacillus sp. OL1
TATCCCACGCACCCTTTCGATGTCGTCGGCTGGGACGGCTGCCTGTACCCGTACACCTTCAACATCTCCGACTACGAGCCGATCACGGGCCGTGTTCACCAACCGCCGCCGGCGCACCAGGCGTTCGAGGGGAACAACTTCGTGATCTGCAACTTCGTTCCGCGCAAGGTCGACTACCACCCCCTGTCGATCCCGGTGCCGTACTACCACTCGAACGTCGACTCGGACGAGATCATGTTCTACTGCGGCGGTGACTACGAGGCGCGCAAGGGTTCCGGCATCGGACAGGGTTCGATATCTATTCATCCCGGCGGCCACGC
>NZ_SJDS01000063.1:0-316 GCF_004332175.1 Lysinibacillus sp. OL1
GACACGGTGACACAGGCGTCCGACGACACGGTGACACAGGCAGTGCGCGACGCCCGGACTGCTTCCGAATGGTGGGCAGAACTGACATTCGAGCAACGCGCTCGTCGACTGGATCGGTGGCGAGGAATCATCGCTCGTCGCGCATCCGAACTCGCCGACGTCGTGCACCGGGACATGGGCAAGCCGCACCCTGACGCGATGCTCGAAATCGCCATGGCACTCGAACATCTCGCGTGGGCGTCGAAGAATGCCCGAAAGGTATTGGGCAGGCGCAGCGTCCGCTCCAGTTTGTTGACGGTCAATCAGGCCGCCTCGG
>NZ_SJDS01000064.1:0-315 GCF_004332175.1 Lysinibacillus sp. OL1
GATCCTGGCGGCCGACGTCCTCGCGTCCAAGCTCCCGTAGTCCGCCCACGCACGTTCGCAACGCGAACCACAACACGAGCGCTGTCGGTCACAAACTCAACAGGCAAACCAACGGGCGGCTCTGGAGCGGCTCGAGCCACAAAGCGCACGCCACATTCGAAGGAGCAATTGATGCTCTCACTTCCTACATTGTCGTTGGCCGACGCCAAACGTGTCATCGCGGCAGCAGAAGCTGAATCCAGCACGCAGGGTCAGCCCAGTAACATCGCCGTCGTCGATGCCGGCGGCAATCTCGTCGCTCACGTACGGATGGAC
>NZ_SJDS01000065.1:0-309 GCF_004332175.1 Lysinibacillus sp. OL1
TTAGGTATCTTAATTAATATAAAAGGCTAATAAAAACTGAAGGAGTGGTTTATATGTGAACTTCGTCCACTTTCCATTTAATTCAGTCAAACTTACTAAAACAAACTTACTACAGGTTCAAAGTGCACGGAAATGCACTATAAAACTAGAACACAATTCGTTACAAAATAACGTGGTGGCGCTCTACCACGAGTCAGAAAAGAGCACTCGACAAATAGGATAACACAATAGAAAAAAGCCTTCATCAATGCGATGGGGCTTTTTATTATGTATTTGAAAGGAGAAAATAAATGAAATTCGGTCAAGCAA
>NZ_SJDS01000066.1:0-286 GCF_004332175.1 Lysinibacillus sp. OL1
TGCCGGTTTAGCTCAGCAGGTAGAGCAACTGACTTGTAATCAGTAGGTCGTGGGTTCGATTCCTATAGCCGGCACCATTTTTTCGAGCCATTAGCTCAGTTGGTAGAGCATCTGACTTTTAATCAGAGGGTCGAAGGTTCGAGTCCTTCATGGCTCACCATTTTTAAATAATAATAAGCGGGTGTGGCGGAATTGGCAGACGCACTAGACTTAGGATCTAGCGCCGCAAGGCGTGGGGGTTCGACTCCCTTCACCCGCACCATTATTTTCATTGCCAGATAAAAAA
>NZ_SJDS01000067.1:0-285 GCF_004332175.1 Lysinibacillus sp. OL1
TGGCTGGGGTACTAGGATTCGAACCTAGGCATGACGGAATCAAAATCCGTTGCCTTACCGCTTGGCTATACCCCAATTTTAAAATGGGGCGACTGATGGGAATCGAACCCACGAATGTCGGAACCACAATCCGATGCGTTAACCACTTCGCCACAATCGCCACTATATAGATTATATTAGCTGTATTATGAACGAGTACCTCAATACCTGGCAGGGGCAGTAGGAATCGAACCCACACCAAAGGTTTTGGAGACCTCTATTCTACCGTTGAACTATGCCCCTAAA
>NZ_SJDS01000068.1:0-283 GCF_004332175.1 Lysinibacillus sp. OL1
TGCAGGAGGTGTACGAGGGCGACGTCAGCTATGCCCGCGACGCCTTCGAGGGTCTGAACTTGATGGACCAGATCATGACGACCAAGCGTGGTGGCGGCCCGGCGCCGGACAGCCCGGAGGCCATCGCTGCTCGCGAGAAGGCTGCCGAGCGTAAGGCTCGTCACGAGCGTTCCAAGCGCATCGCCGAAAAGCGTAAGGCTGCAGCGGTTCCCGTGGTCCTGCCGGAGCGTTCCGATGTCGCTACCGACATTGCGGTGCCGACACCGCCGTTCTGGGGCTCGCG